>CAYNPY010000007.1:44088-74417 GCA_964399195.1 uncultured Fibrobacteraceae bacterium | reverse complement strand
CCGCCGCGAATGGGTCTCCTTCCACGCGACGCCGGGGACCGGCGTGGCCGAAGGGATCGTTGCGTTCGTGGCGCCGTGAACAGGGCGGCCGGACGCCGCGCAGGCGTGCTCGACGCGCGCGGGGCCCGACGAGTTCGGTTGAGCATTGCCGGGTTCGGCGCCGTTGTGTTCGGTCATGATTCTTGCGGTGTGATGGCCCCGGGGGTGTTGTCCTCTTCCGGGGCCACTTTGAGGTTGTCCGCCAAAGGGCCCGCGGTGAAGGCCCTTAAGCGGACGACCTCATTCTGCCCTCCAAAGAGGATTCACACACCAAGCCGTTACCGCACCGAAGCCCGACCAGCCGTCAGCGCACCAGCTGCACCTTCACCACCGCCGCGCCCGCCGCCGTGCGCAGCCGGCCCAGGTAGGTCCCGCTGGGCAGTCCGCGGCCCGCGTCGTCGCAGCCGTCCCAGGTCCAGGCGTGCGGGCCGGCCGCAAGGTCGGCCGCCGCCAGCACCCGCACGCGCCGGCCGGCGATGTCGAACATCTCCAGCGTCGCGAACCCGCCGCCGGCAAGCTCGAAGCGCAACTCGGTGCGCGGGTTGAACGGGTTCGGGGCCGCCGTCAGGTGCAGCGGCGCGGCGGGCGCCGGGACGCCGTCGCCCACGCCGCTGGGCGCTCCGGCGTCGGCGAACACGGCGGTGCGCGTGATCGCCTGCGCGCCCGGGGTCACCGTGATCGCGGGCGTCGTCTCGCCGGTCTCCGACCAGCGCACGAAGACGGAGCCGGGTTCCGGCAGCGCCGTGATCGTCACCGGGTTGCCGCGGAACCAGGTGCCGCTGAACGGGAACGGCTGGCCGGGCACGGCCAGGCCCGGCGTGTTGGCGTCGATCACCACGCCGCCCATCGCCAGGCTGCCGCGCGCGGCGTCGCTGACGGCGACGGTCACGGTGCCCGTGCCGGGCAGGTTGAACATCTGCTGGTAGTGCTGCCTGACGTAGGGGCGGCGGTTGTCGGTGAACTCCTTCAGCCAGTCCACCCACTGCTGCCAGTCCTGCGTGACCGACCAGCGCGCGTACCAGGCCGGGATGGCGGGCGCGTACAGCGCCGCGTACTGGTCGACGATGGGCTTGAGATGCGACTGCCGGAACGTCGTGTTCAGGTGCGCGGCCATGGCGTTGATGAAGTCGCGGCGGAAGCCGTCGTTCTCCAGCAGGCCGCGCAGCAGCGAGGTGGCCCAGTCGGGCATGTCGATGGAGGTGGTGGCGCCCTCCAGCGCGTCGTAGTCGGCCCAGTGGAAGCAGGCGTCCAGGTCCTTGATGGACCAGCGCCAGCGGCCGTCGTGGCCGTAGGGGCCGCCGGGCGTCAGCGGCGGCACGTTCTTGCGCCACATGACGACGTTGTTGTCCGGCCAGTCCGTGTTGGCGGCATAGATCTCGGCCGTGCACCAGGCGATGAAGTTCGCCATGTCCATCAGCGAGTCCGCGTGGGCGAACGCCGTCGGGTCGTTCATGTCGTGGGCGGCCACGAAGTCGCGCAGCGCGAAGTAGGGCAGGTTGCCGTCGTCGGGGCCGTCGTCCACTTCGCCGTTGTTCTCCAGCAGGACGACGTCTTCCTCATTGATGCCGTAGACGCGCTCGTAGTAGAAGCGGCTGTACTCGTCGCGCAGGTTGGCCAGGCCCCAGTACTCGCCGTCCAGGAACTGGATCACGGGCCGCCCCGCCTGCGTGTCGAAGCCCATGCCGCGGAACATCGCGTGCAGGGCCAGGTCACGGAAGCCGAGCCGGCACCAATCGTCGCCGGAGTTGCGCAGGCGGACGCGGGCGTACGAGCGGTACGGCAGCTCGGGGAACAGCTGCGCGTCGAAGTTCTCGTCGCCGTATTCACTGTCGGCGTACAGCTTCAGCGACTTCTGCGGCAGGCGCACCGTCCAGCTGCCGCTGATGCGCATGCCGGCGTCCTGCGACAGCACCACCGAGCCGGCCTCGTTGAACAACTCGACGTGCACGGGCCGCTCCCAGGCCGAGCCGTCCTCGAAGTAGTTCCCGCTCCAGGCGATGTCCGGGTCCCAGGTGTCGCCCGGCACGTAGATGCCGGTGGCCGGGTCGAAGAGGTTCACCGGGTCGGTCACCAGCGAGACCACCGGGAAGAAGCAGCGCGAAGCCACCTCCGGCCCCACGATGAACGAGCGCGTCGCCACCGCGCTCGGTTCCTGACCCGCGCGGAACGCCCGCGCCCGCACCACCGTGATCTTGTCGATCTCGCCCGTCGGCGGCCGCCAGGCTTCGTGGCCTGCGGCGATGAAGTTGGTGGGGATCAGCGCGTGGACCGCCGGGTCGCCGGCGCGGTCGTCGACGGTGAACGGCCCCGTGTAGAGCGGCGAGGCCGCCGTCGGCACGCTGCCGTCCAGGGTGTAACGGATCTCCGCCAGCGGGTCGGTCGTCGCCAGGGCCAACTCGAACGCGGCCGCATGGAAGCCGGGCGTCGCCGAGAACAGGGGCGTTGCCGCCGCCGTCGACGGCACGCCGTTGGCGCGGCCCGGGGTCGCGGCCACGAACACCGCCCAGCCGGCGGCGCCGTCGGGGGTGCGGGCATACGAGCGGTCGGCGGTCAGCGGCGCGGCCGGCGCCTGGTCCAGCAGCGTCGTGCCGTCGGCGGCGGTCAGCAGCACGGGCTCGCCGCCGGCGCCGAGCTTGAAGTTGGTGTGCAGCTGGCCGCCGCCGCGCACGCCGTTCTTGTCCGAGGCCCAGACCACCAGCCAGCCGCCGGCCGGCACCGAGCCCTGGGGGAACTGCCACTTGAGCGGCAGCGCGGCGTCGTCGCTCAGCCAGCAGCCGGTCAGGTCGAAGGCGGCGGGACCGGGATTGTAGAGCTCGATCCAATCGGAGAAGGCGCCGTCGACGTCGGCCAGGGTGGCCGTGTTCGAACTCATGTACTCGTTGACGACCGGCGCGGCGGCGGCGGGGGCCGCCAGCAGGCAGAGGAGCAGCCCGAGGATCCTTGGTCCCGTCGGGCGCAGGGAGGCGGCAACTGAACGCATGTCAACCTCTTAGGTATCGGAAGCAGGCCACGGCGGCCGGTGCGGGTCGGGCTCCTGACGCTCGCAAGAGTATATCACATAACATCAACGGCGGGTGGCCCAGGCGCCGGGTCCCGGCGGCCAGGTTGACGATGACACGCCGGCCCGGTCTGCTATCATCGTCCGCGGATTCTGGATCCGTTTTCAACCGCGACACCACCGAACCCGAGGAGGGCCCATGGTCACCCTGCCGGAGCTCTGGCTGCCGATCCTGCTGTCGGCTGTCGCCGTGTTCATCGCCAGTTCGCTCATCCACATGGTCCTGCAGTACCACAACAGCGACTACCGCCGGCTGCCGGACGAGGAGGCGGCTCGCCGGGCCGTCGGCGGCCTGGGCCTGCCGCCCGGCGACTACGTGATGCCGCACTGCGCCAACGCCAGGGAGATGTCCAGTCCCGAGTTCTGCGCGAAGCGGAACGAAGGACCGGTCGCGCTGCTGACCGTGATGAAGCCGGGCGCGGCGAACATGGGTCCCGCGCTGGCGCAGTGGTTCGTCTTCCTGCTCGTGGTGGGCGTGTTCACGGCCTATGTGGCGCGGCTGACGCTGCCCGGCGGCGCCGACTACCTGCTGGTGCACCGCGTGGCGGGCACGGCGGCCTTCATGGCCTACGGCCTGGGCGGCGTGCCGCAGTCGATCTGGATGCACAAGGACTGGAAGGCCACGGCGAAGAACCTGCTGGATGCGCTGATCTACGGCCTGCTCACCGGCGGCATCTTCGGCTGGCTGTGGCCCTGACCGGTCGCCGCGCCTCCGGCGGTTGACGAGCCGGGCGCGATTCCGGACATTGACCGCACACGGGGCCGGGGCCGCGGCGACTGCACGGTCCCGGTCCGCGCCATAACACCCAGGGGCGGGAAGGGAAGCCATGATGAGGGCGATCTCGATGTTGGCGCCGGGCCTCGCGCTGGGCCTGGCCTTGGCCGCGGCCGGCTGCGGCGGCGGCGGGGATCCCGCCGGCCCGGGCTCGGGCGTGGCGGCCCAGGTCACCGACCTTGAGGTCGTCGCCGGCACGGCCACCAGCGTGACCTTGGCCTGGACCGTGCCCGCGGACGTCGACAAGGCGGGCGCGCTGGCCTACGACCTGCGCTACGTCACGCTCGGCAACGAGGGCCTGCCCCGCGAGGCGTGGACGCCGGCGACGGCGCCGGCCGCGCTGCAGCCGGCCGGGCAGCGGCAGCAGCACACGGTCGGCGGCCTGGCCGCCGGCGCCACCTACGCCTTCAGCCTGTCCGCCCGCTACGGCAACGGCGCCTGGTCGCGGCCGTCGCCGCCGGCCGTCGGCACCGCCGCGTCGCAGCCCGACATCACGCGGCCGGCGCGCGTGCTGGACCTGGTGCAGCACGCCGGCACGGAGACCGGCGTCTCGGTGGCCTGGTCGCTGGCGGGCGACGACACCGTCCACGGCCGCGCCGCGGCGTACGACGTGCGCTACTCCATGTCGCCTCTGGACGAGGCCGGCTGGTCCGCCGCCACCCCGGTGACGGCGACTCCCGTGGCGCACCCCAATCCGGCCAAGCTGGTCGTGGCCATCGAGGGACTGCAGCCGGGGCAGTCGTACCACGTCGGCGTGAAGGCCGTCGACGACGTCGGCCTGGTCTCCGGCCTGTCCAACACCATCGTCGTGCAGCCGGGAACCATGCGCACCCTCTACGTTCGCGAGGACGGCGGCGGCGACTACGCGAAGCTCAACGACGCGATCCACGCCGCCGTGGCCGGCGACGTCGTGCTGGTGGCGCCCGGCCGCTACACCTGGACCAACCAGGGCGACGGCGATCCCGTGCAGGGACTGTTCATCGTGCTGCGCGACCAGACCGACTTCACCATCCGCGGCGAGGCCGGCGCGGAATTCACGATCCTCGACGCCGAGGGGCAGGGCCGCGTGCTGTACGTGCAGGGCGGCACCTTCGGCTCCGGCGAGGAGCGCACCTGGGCCGGCGTGACCATCGAGGGCTTCACCTTCACCGGCGGCGTGGCGCTGGGCGTCTCCGGCGAGCTGGGGCCGCCCTGGGCCGGGGCCGGCATCGCGCTGCACCTGACCGACACGCTGGTGCGCGACTGCGTCTTCCGCGGCAACACCGCCGTCGAGGGCGGCGCCGTGTGGATGGGCGGGCAGGGCGGTTCGCGCCTGGAGAACTGCCTGCTCGAGGACAACACCGCCCAGTACGGCGGCGGCGCTTTCCTGGTCAACAGCGAGCCGGTGATGAGCCTGAGCGCCTGCGTCATCCGCGACAACACGGCGAACATCGCCGGCGGCGGCATCTATGCCGCCAACGTCGGCCTGGAGATGGACGGCACGCTCGTCCACGACAACGCCGCGTTCGACCGCGGCGGCGGGCTCTACGTGGCGCAGCTGCACGACGGCAGCTGGATCGAGGCCTGCTCGGTCGTCGCCAACTCGGCGCCGGTGGGCAGCGGCCTGCGCCTGGCCTACCCGATGACGCTGGCCTTCGCCCGCAACCTGGTCGCCCACAACGCCGGGGGCGCCGGGATCGAAGCCGTGGTCTCCGGCACGGGCTCGGGCGCGGTGCTGGAGGCCCGCTGCAGCCTGCTGTTCGGCAACGGCGGCGGCAATGCGCTGCCGTTCGGCGCGGTGGACCTGGGCGGGAACCTGGTCGCCGACCCGCTGCTGTGCGGCGACGGCATCAGCCCGTCGGCCGCTTCGCCGTGCCTGCCCGAGAACCGCGTCGACATCTACGACTGCGGCGTCATCGGCGCCCGCGGTCAGGGCTGCGGCGGCTGAGGGGGCGGGGGCGTTGACCATCGAAGGCCCGCACGGCCCGGTTGTCCTCGACGACCGGGGCTACCTTCAGGACGCCGCCGCGTGGACGCCGGAGCTGGCGGCGGTGCTGGCCGCGCGCGAGGGCCTGCCGCGGCTGTCGCCGGACCACTGGCGCGTCATCGACGCGCTGCGCGCGCACCACGCCGCTCGCGGCGCGCTGCCGCCGGTGCGCGAATTGTGCCGCGACACCGGCCTGACCCTCATGCGCATCTACGAGCTGTTCCCCAAGGGGCCGGGGCAGGACGCCTGCCGCGTGGCGGGGCTGCCGAAGCCGGATTCCTGCGTCTAGCCGGCGCCACGCGCGCGGCGCGCCTTCGGCGCCGGCTGGCAGCGCGGACACCAGCAGCTGGACCGGCCGCCGATGACCAGCCGCTCGATGGCGGTCCCGCAGTCGCGGCAGGGCTCGCCCGCCCGCCCGTACACGCGCAGCTTGCGGCGGAAATTGCCGGGCCGGCCGTGGAAGTCGCGGAAGTCCAGGAACGTGGTGCCGCCGTGGTCGATCGCCAGGCGCAGCACCTGCTTCGCGCAGCGCAGCACGCGGCGCAGCGCGGCCTCGTCCAGGTCGCGCGGGCGCGCCAGCGGGTGCACCCCGGCGCGGAAGAGCGCCTCGTCGGCGTAGATGTTCCCCAGGCCGGCGGCCACGCCCTGGTCCAGCAGCACGCTCTTGAACGGCGCCGCGCGGCGGCGCGCGCGTTCCAGCCAGTCCGCCGTCCGCACCGTCAGCATGTCGGGACCCACGTGCGCCAGCGCCGCCGGCGCGGTGGGGTGCTCGACCAGCGTCAGGCGCCCGAACTTGCGCACGTCGCGGAAGTGCACGGCGCGGCCCTCGAAGTCGAAGGTGACGTGCACGTGGCGGTCGGGGACGCAGTCCGGCTGCGAGAGGAACTGCCCCGTCATGCGCAGGTGGATCATGAGGTGGGCGTCGTCGCCGCCGGGGCCCGCGAACCTCGCGATGAGGTACTTGCCGTGGCGGTGCAGGCCGTCCAGGCGGCGGCCGAGCAGGGCGTCGCGCGCGGCCCGGGCCGACGGCTCGAAGACGCCGCCCCACCTGACGCGCAGCCCGGTCAGGCGCCGGCCCGTCAGCTCGGCCGCCAGCGCGCGGCCGACCGACTCGACCTCCGGCAGTTCCGGCACTAGAGCCCCCGCTCGTCCTTGATCTTCTCGTAGGCGGCGTTGATCGCGCGCATCTTCTCGTCGGCGAACTTCCGGAAGTCCTCGCCCATGCCCTTGTTGACCACCACGTCGGGATGGTATTCCCGGGCCAGGCGGCGATAGGCCTTCTTGACCTCGTCGTCGGTGGCGGCGCGCGTCAGGCCCAGCACCTTGTAGGCGGCGTCCGGGTCCTCGCGCGGGGCGAACAGGGCGGCGGCGGTTTCGTAGTCGCCCGCCGGCATGCCCATCTCGCGGGCGATCGAGCGCAGCAGCCGCTCTTCGGCGGGGTGCAGCCCGGAGTCGGCGGCCGCCACGCTGATCAGCAGGGACATCAGGTCGATCAGCCGCTCGCGCTCGTGGCCGATCAGCGCGCGCACCTGGCGGGCGAACTCCTCGGCCGGCACGCCGGAGTCGCGCGCCTCGTTGAACAGCCGCGCCGCCACGCGCCGGTCATCCGCGCTCATGCCCAGGCGATCGCGCAGGAAGGCGTCGAACGAGCGCACCTCCTGCTCGCTGACGCGGCCGTCGGCCTTGGCCACCTTGGCGGCCAGGCTGATCATCGCCACCAGGAAGGCCTGCTGGGCCTGGCGCGCGTCCCGCACCGGAGCGCCGTAGGCGCCGGGTCCGGGGCGCGCGCCGGGGCGGGCGCGGCCCGGGCCTTCGCCGATGTTCGCGCCGATGGCCCCGCCCACGATGGCGCCCAGCGGCCCGAACATCATGAAGCCCAGGCTTCCGCCCACCAGTGTCCCCAGCAAACCCATGCTCCGCGCGCCTTCCGGTCGGTCCGTGGCCGGCCCGCATGATAGACCCCCGGCCAACCCGGAGCAACCCGCGCCCGCGCCGCGCCGGGCTCCGCCGCGGTTGGCAAGCCGGCGTTTCCGTCCTATCGTGCGCACCTGGCCCGGGCGGCCCGCCGCCCCCGAAGGAGAGGACCGTCCGCCATGTGGATCGATCGCCCCGCCCTGTTCGCCGACGCCGAGGAGGCCGGCGGCTCCCCGCTCGAACGCGACCGCATCGAGGCGCGCTACAAGTGGCGCCCCGAGCAGATCTACCCCGGCTGGGAGGCCTGGGACGCCGACTTCGCGGCGCTGGAGGGCCTGTTGCCCGGCCTGGCCGCCCGTCAGGGCACGCTCGCCGGCTCGGGCGCCCTGCTCCTGGGCGCGATCGAGGCGACGCACGACGCGCGCCGGCGGCTGGAACGGCTGCTCATCTACGCCAACCTGCGCAGCGACGAGGACACGCGCATCGGCGACCACACCGCCCGCAAGGGCCGCGCCGCCAGCCTGGCGGTGCGCTACTCGGAGGCCGTGAGCTGGTTCGAGTCCGAGGTGCTGGAGATCGAGCCGGCGCGCCTGGCCGAACTGGTCGCTGCCGAGCCCGGCCTGGCCCGGTACGCCCACTTCTTCGACAACATCCACCGCAGCCGCGCCCACACCCTGCCGGCCGAGCAGGAGGCGCTGCTGGCGAGCGCCGGCCTGATGGCGCGCGGCGCCGGCCAGGTCTTCAACGCCTTCGACAACGCCGACCTGAAGCTGGGCGACGTCGTCGACGAGCAGGGCCGGCGCGTCACGCTGACCAAGGCGCGGCACCAGAAGTTCATGAAGTCGGCCGACCGCCGCCTGCGCCGCGAATCCTACGAGATGTTCCTGGACGCCTACGGCGCCATGCAGAACACGCTGGCGGCCAACCTCGACGCCAACGTGAAGAACCACGTCTTCTTCGCGCAGGCGCGACGCCACGAGAGCACGTTGGAGGCGGCGCTGCACCCCGATTGCGTGCCGCCGTCGGTCTTCCACGCGCTGGTCGAGTCGGTGGGCGCGCACACGGACGTGATCCACCGCTACACGGCGCTGAAGAAGCGCGTCCTGGGCCTCGATCCGCTGCGCGAACACGATCTGGCGGCGCCGCTGTTCCCCGACGGCGAGTTCAGCTTCGACTACGACGACGCCTGCGCCATGCTGCTGGAGGCCTTCGCGCCGCTGGGGCCCGACTACGTGGCGACGGTGCGCGGCGGCCTCGAGGGCGGCTGGATCGACGTCCACGAGAACGCCGGCAAGCGCAGCGGCGGCTATTCCAGCGGCTCCTACGACACGCCGCCGTTCATCCTGTTGAACTGGAGCGGGCAGCTGGGCGACACGTTCACGCTGGCCCACGAGCTGGGCCACTCGCTGCACACCTGGCTGGCCGCGCGCCACCAGCCCTACGTCTACGGCGACTACCCCATCTTCACGGCCGAGGTGGCCTCCACCTTCAACGAGCTGCTGACGATGGACCACCTGCTGCGCACCACGGCCGACCCGCGCCGCCGCCTCTACCTGCTGGACTACCACCTGTCGCAGATCAACAACACGGTCTTCCGGCAGACGATGTTCGCCGAGTTCGAGCTGCGCATCCACCAGGCCGGCGAGCAGGGAGAGACGCTGACCGCTCCCTGGCTGAACGCACTCTACCTGGAGCTGCTGCGCAAGTACTGGGGGCCCGAGGTGGAGTTCGACCCCGCCCGCAGCCCGCTCACCTGGAGCCGCATCCCCCACTTCTTCTACAACTTCTACGTCTACCAGTACGCCACGGCGTACTCGGCGGCGGTGGCCCTCTCGCGCCAGGTGCTGGGGGGCGGCGCCGCCGAACGGGAACAATACCTGGACATCCTGCGTTCGGGGTGCAGTCGTTATCCCGTGGAGACGGTGCGCCTGGGCGGCGTGGACCTGGCCTCGCCCGGCCCGATGCGCGATGTCATCACCTTGTTCGGCGAGCTGGTCGACCAGGTCGAATCCCTGCTGGAGTCGTGAACATGAAGCGCCGCCCCGGATTCCTTCGTCTGCTCGCCCTGGCCCTGGCCGCGGCGCCGCTCGCGGCCGTGATGCTGGCCGCGCAGCCGGCGGTCGCCGCCCTGCCGAAGCCCGTCGCTCCGCCGGTGCCCGGAGGCCGGTCCAGCCAGTCGACGCTCGACCAGCTTCCCGACAGCGTCAATCCCATCAGCTACTCGTCGGCGGAGGGCCAGTTCGAGACGACCTTCCCCACCGGCTGCGCGCGCGTGCACACCAAGCAGAACACGCCCGCCGGCGGCGCGACCGCCGACACCGCGGTCGAGGTGCGGGTGGTCTTCGCGACCTGCGAGCGCCAGGGCCGCCAGGAAGAGGGCTGCCTGGTCAATGCCCGCCTGGGCGCCCTGGGCGATCTGACGGGCCAGGCCGCAGCCGACCGCGTGCGTCTGGTCGTCGGCGAACTGCTGTCGGACTACGGCGTGGCGCCGTTCCGGCAGGTCCCGGTCGCCCGCGATTTCGGCCCGCACGGCAAGGTCGAGGGCGTCGACGTGCACGCCCGCAAGCCGGCCGGCGAGGGCGAGGTCTGGATCCGCGGCCTCATGCGCGGCCCGGACATGTACTTCCTGTTGGCTTGGAAGGCCGCCGGCGGCCTGTTCACCGATCCCGAGTACGCCGTGTTCTTCAACGAATTCCAGCCCTGGGCGGACTGAGCGCGGGCGCACCGGCAGCTGCATCCGCTTTGCCGCCAACGCATTAAGCCGACCACGATCCTCCCGTTTCCGCCTTGCCCGGCGCCCGACTGGGTTTGACTTTTCTTGTGAAATGATTCACACTGTTAATGGATTCACAATGACTGCCGATGTTCATCCCGGCGGCCGTGAACGCGGGCCGCCGCCTGGGGAGGACCGATGAAGCGCAAGCAGCCGACCGACCTGATGGCCCCGCCCGAGCGCCCGACGTCCGAGACCGCCACGGCGGGCGCCGCCGGCCGCGCCCCGGGAGCCCTGCCGGAGAAGCACATCGCCCGCCTGAGCGTCTACCGGCGCCTGCTGCAGGACCGGCCCGCCGGCGCGCCGCCGGAGATCTACTCGCACGACCTGGCCGAACTGGCGCGCACCACGGCGGCGCAGGTGCGGCGCGACCTGATGACGATCGGCTTCACCGGCAGCCCGGCGCGCGGTTACCGCGTGGATCAGCTGATCGAGGCGGTCGGGCGCACGCTCGACGCGCCGAACGGCCAGGGCGCCGCCCTGTGCGGCGTGGGCAACCTGGGCCGCGCGCTGCTGGACTACTTCACGATCTGGCGGCCGCAGCTGCGCATCGTCGCCGCCTTCGACACCGACCCGGCCAAGGCCGGCCGCGTGATCCACCGCTGCCGCGTGCACCCGCTGGCGGAACTGGAGGCCGTCGTTCGCGCGCAGGCCATCAGCGTGGGAGTCATCACGGTGCCGGCCGCCTCCGCCCAGCGCGTGGCCGAGATGATGCTGGCCGCGGGGGTGCGCGGCTTCCTCAATTTCGCGCCCACGCCGCTGCACCTGCCGGCGGACGCCTACGTCGAGGAGATGGACATCACCACGTCCATGGAGAAGGTCGCCTACTTCGCGCGCCACCTGGCCGGCGCCGCGCCGAGGGAGAAGTCATGAGCCTGCAGCAGCTGAGCATGAACGAGGAGGATGCGGCGCGCGTCGAGGCCGTGCTGGCGCGCTGGCCCCTGGCCGGACGCGACGGGCTGATCCCCATCCTGCAGGAGGTGCAGGAGCGCTGCGGCTACCTGCCGCGCGAGGCGATGCTGCGCATCGCCCGCCACCTGGACGTGCCGGCCAGCAAGGTCTTCGGCGTGGCCACCTTCTACAACCAGTTCCGCTTCCAGGCTCCGGGGCGGCACCGCATCCAGGTCTGCCGCGGCACGGCCTGCCACGTGAAGGGCTCCGCCGCGGTGCTCGAGGCGCTGTGCCGCCACCTGAAGATCCGCCCGGGACAGACGACGAAGGACGGGGAGTTCAGCCTGGAGGTCGTCGCCTGCATCGGCGCCTGCGGGCTGGCTCCCGTCATCGCCGTCGACGGCGAGTTCCACGCCGGGGTGACGCCCGACGCGGTGGCCGGCATCCTGGCCGGCTGCCGCGAGCCGGAGGTCAGGCATGCCTGAAGGCGCCTTCTTCCGCTGCTGCCACCGCTGCTGGCATTCGGCCGAGCTGCCCTGCCCCGAAGTGGTGGCCTGCCGCACCGCCGGTCCGCTCTGCCATGATGACGCCTCCTGCTTCGCGCGTCTGAAGGCGGCCGCCGCGCCGCACGCCGGGCTGCCGCGCCTCCGCGTGGGCACCGGCACCTGCGGACTGGGCGCCGGCGCCGGCCGCACGCTGGCGGCCGTGCGCGACTGGCTGCGCGAGCACGACGTGGCCGCCTGCGTCAGCGAGGTGGGCTGCATCGGCTACTGCGTGGGCGAGCCCCTGGTGGACATCGAGCTGCCGGGCCGCCCGCGCGTGGCGTGGCAGCGCGTGACCGCCGACAAGGTGCCGGCGCTGCTGGAAGCCGCGCTGGGCGGCGCGCCGCCCAGCGCCGACGTGCTGGGCCAGTTCCGCCCCGCCGCCGACGAACCGCCCCGCGAGCCGTGGCCCGGCGTGCCGTTCCTGGACGAGCACCCGTTCTTCGCGCCCCAGACGCGCTGGGTGCTGGCCAACTGCGGCGTCATCGACCCCGACTCGCTGGACGAATACCTGGCGCGCGGCGGGTACCGCGCGCTGTCGAAGGTCCTGCAAGGGTGGACGCCGCAGGAAGTCGTGCGCGAAGTCCTGGACAGCGGGCTGCGCGGGCGCGGAGGCGGCGGCTTCCCCACCGGGCGCAAGTGGGGCCTGGCCCTGGAGGCGCCGGGCGAGCACCGCTACCTGATCTGCAACGCCGACGAAGGCGACCCGGGCGCGTTCATGGACCGCGCCGTCATCGAGGGCGACCCGCACCGCCTGCTCGAGGGGATGGCGATCGCGGCCTACGCCATCGGCGCGCAGAACGCCTACGTGTACATCCGCGCCGAATATCCGCTGGCCGTGCGAAGGCTGCACACCGCCATCGCGGCGGCCCGCGCCTGCGGCCTGCTCGGCCGCAACATCCTGGACAGCGGCTTCAGCCTGGAGATCAAGGTCAAGATGGGAGCCGGCGCCTTCGTCTGCGGCGAGGAAACGGCGCTCATCCATTCCATCGAAGGCAAACGCGGCATGCCGCGCCCGCGCCCGCCTTACCCCGTCGCGAAGGGCCTGTTCGGCAAGCCGACGGTCATCAACAACGTCGAGACGCTGGCCAACGTGCCGGGCATCCTCGACCGCGGCGCCGCCTGGTTCAACGCCCTGGGCACCGAGTCGAGCAAGGGCACGAAGGTCTTCGCCCTGTCGGGCCGCGTCGAGCGGACGGGGCTGGTCGAGGTCGCGATGGGCACCACCATCCGCGACATCGTCTTCGCCGTCGGCGGCGGCATTCCCGGCGGGCGCCGCTACAAGGCCGTGCAGATCGGCGGCCCTTCCGGAGGCTGCATCCCCGAGTCGCACCTCGACACGCAGGTGGACTACGCCTCTCTGCAGCAGGTCGGCGCCATGATGGGCTCCGGCGGCCTGGTCGTCATGGACGAGGGCACCTGCATGGTCGACGTCGCGAAGTTCTTCATGGACTTCATCCAGCGCGAGAGCTGCGGCAAGTGCATCCCCTGCCGCGAGGGCACCCGCCACATGCTGGAGATCCTGGAGGCGATGACGCGCGCCCGCGGCCGCGAGGGCGGCGCCCAGGCGCTCGACCGCTTCCAGGGCGTGGTCAACCTGACGCGCCTGGCCCGCGTGATCCAGGACACCAGCCTCTGCGGGCTGGGCCAGAGCGCGCCCAATCCGGTCCTCTCGACGCTGCGCTGGTTCCCGGAGGAGTACGAGGAGCACGTCTTCGAGCGCCATTGCCGGGCCGGCGTCTGCCTGGAGCTGCGCCACTACCGCATCGACGAGGAGAAGTGCAAGGGCTGCGGGCTGTGCCGCAAGCGCTGCCCGACCGGCGCCGTCGTGGGCTCGCCGCGCGAGCCGCACTTCATCCGCGAGGACAAGTGCATCGCCTGCGGCGCCTGCGTCGAGGCCTGCAACCTGGACGCCGTCCTGACGGACTGAGGAGTCGACATGCCGACGATCAGCATCAACGAGCGCGAGGTCGAGGCCCGCGAGGGCGAGACCGTCCTGGAGGCCTGCGAGCGGCACGGCGTCGGCATCCCGACCCTGTGCCACCTCAAGCACCTGACGCCGACCGGCTCCTGCCGGCTGTGCGTGGTCGAGGTGGAGGGGCAGCGCGCGCTGGTGCCGAGCTGCGCCTGGCCGGTGGCCGACGGCATGAAGGTGCGCACGCACTCGGCGCGCGCGGTCGAGGCCCGGCGCGTCGTCGTCGAGCTCCTGCTGGCCAACCACCCGGACGACTGCCTGTACTGCGGCCGCAACGCCGATTGCGACCTGCGCGAGCTGTCGGCCGAACTGGGCGTGCAGGGCCGGCGCTTCCACGGCGCCAGGCTGCCGCGCCACAAGGACGTCAGCAGCCCGGCGATCGTGCGCGACCCCGCCAAGTGCATTCTCTGCGGCCGCTGCGTGCGCGTGTGCGAGGAGGTGCAGGGCGTGGGCTGCCTGGACTTCATCGGCCGCGGCAGCGGCACCACGGTGGGTCCCGCGCTGGACCAGGGCCTGAACGTGTCCAGCTGCGTCAACTGCGGACAGTGCCTGCTGGTCTGCCCCACCGGCGCGCTGAGCGAGCATCCCTCACTGCCCACCGTGCTGGCGGCCCTGGCGGACCCGGCGCGCACGGCGGTCGTCCAGCACGCCCCGGCGGTGGCGCTGACCCTGGGCGAGGAGTTCGGCCTCAAGGCGGGGACAGACGTGGCCGGCCTGCTGAACGCGGCCCTGCGCCGCCTCGGCTTCGCGCGCGTCTACGAGACGGCCTTCGCCGCCGACCTGACCGTGATGGAGGAGGCCTCCGAGCTGGTCAAGCGCCTGCGTCAGGACGGGCCGCTGCCGATGTTCACCAGCTGCTCGCCGGGCTGGATCAAGTACGTCGAGCAGACGCACCCGGACTTCATCCCCAACCTCTCCACCTGCAAGAGCCCGCAGATGATGCTGGGCGCCCTGCTCAAGAGCCCGCGGGCGGCGGCGGCCGGGTTGGACCCGGAGCGCGTGTTCAGCGTCTCGATCATGCCCTGCGTGGCCAAGAAGTTCGAGGCGGCGCGCCCCGAGCTGCATGTCGACGGCGTGCCCGACGTCGACGCCGTGCTGACCACGCGCGAGCTGGTGGGACTGCTGCGCCAGCGCGGGCTGGACCTGGCACGCCTGTCGCCAGAGCCGGCCGACGATCCCTTCGGGGCCCGCAGCACGGCCGGCCGCCTGTTCGCCGGCAGCGGCGGCGTGATGGAGTCGGCGCTGCGCACGGCGCACTGGCTGCTGACGGGGAAGGACGCGGGGGAGTTGAAGGTGCCGGCCGCGCGCGCCGGCGACGGCGTGCGCGAGGTGCGCCTGAACGTGGCCGGCCTGGAGCTGGGGGCCGCGGTGGTCAGCGGCCTAGGCCCGGCCAAGGCGCTGCTGGCGCAGGTGCGGGCCGGGCGCCGCGACCTGCACTTCATCGAGGTCATGACCTGCCCGGGAGGCTGCCTGAACGGAGGCGGTCAGGTGCGGGCGGCCTCGCCGGAGGCGCTGCGCGCCCGCCAGCAGGCGTTGTACGCCCTGGACCGCGACGGCGCGCTGCGCACGGCGCACGCGAACGAATCGATCAAGCTCCTCTACGACGAGTTCCTGGGCGCGCCGCTGGGCGAGGCCAGCCACCACTATCTGCACACGCGCTACGCGCCGCGCGAGGTCGTCAGATGAGCGAGAAGCACAAGCTCTCCCTGGTCTCGACCATCCGCGAGCGCTGCCGCGTCTGCTACACCTGCGTGCGCGAGTGCCCGGCCAAGGCCATCCGCATCGCGGGCGGGCAGGCCGAGGTGATCGACGCCCGCTGCATCGGCTGCGGCAACTGCGTCCGCGTCTGTTCGCAGGGGGCCAAGCGCGTGCTGGACTCCGTGGACGGCGTGCGCGAGCTCTTGGCCGGTCCGACGCCGGTGGCGGCCTGCGTGGCGCCAGCCTTCCCGGCCGAGTTCACCGAGGTGGACGCGCGCGGGCTGGCCGGCATGGTGCGGGCGCTGGGATTCGCCTCGGTGCACGAGGTGGCTTTCGGGGCCGACCTGGTGGCCGCCCGTTACCGCGAGCTGCTGGACGCCGACCCCGATCGCCGCTGGATCGCCACCACCTGCCCGGCGGTCACCAGCTACGTCGAGCGCTTCCACCCCGACCTGGTCTCGCACCTGGCGCCCGTGGTCTCGCCGATGATCGCCACCGCGCGGGCGCTGCGCCGGCGGCACGGCGACGGTCTGCGCATCGTGTTCATCGGGCCCTGCCTGGCCAAGAAGGAGGAGGCCGTCGCCGACCAGGTGGTGGGCGAGATCGACGGCGTGCTCACCTTCGCCGAACTGCGCCGCATGTTCGCCGAGGCGGGCGTGACGCCGGCGGGCTGCGAGCCCAGGGACTTCGATCCGCCGCGGGCCGGCGCCGGCGCCCTGTTCCCGCTCTCGCGCGGCATGCTGGTGGCCGCGAACATCGACGACGACCTGGTGGAGGGCCGGATCGTCGCCGCGGGCGGCCACGGCGAGTTCCAGGAGGTGATCCGCGAGTTCGAGACCGCGGACCTGGAAGTGCAGCTGCTGGAGGTGCTCTGCTGCTCGGGCTGCGCGATGGGACCGGGCATGACCACGCAGGCGCCCGCCTGGAACCGGCGCCAGCGCATCTCCCAGCACGTGCAGCGCGCCCTGGCGCGCGAGGGCGCCCGGGAAGCCGCCGCGCGCGACCGGGACGCCGCCGTCGGCCTGGACCTCTCCCGCGGCTATGCGGCCGACGACCAGCGCCTGGTGGCGCCGTCGCCCGGAGAGCTGCGGGAGATCCTGTTCCACATGGGCAAGCGCGAGCCCGGCGACGAGCTGAACTGCGGCGCCTGCGGCTACCCCACCTGCCGGGAGCACGCGCTGGCGATCCATGAAGGCCTGGCCGAGAACGAGATGTGCCTGCCCTACACCATCGAAGAGCTGCGCCGCGCCGTGGACGAGCTGGCCGTCTCGCACGCGCAACTGGCCAGCGCCCAGGAGGCGCTGGTGCACAGCGAGAAGCTGGCCTCGATGGGACAGCTCGCGGCCGGCATCGCCCACGAGGTCAACAACCCGCTGGGCGTGGTCCTGATGTACTCGCACATGCTGCTGGAGGAGGCGGACGCGGAGTCGCCGCTGCGGCCCGAGCTGGCGACGATCGTCGAGCAGACCGACCGCGCGAAGCGCATCGTCGCCGGCCTGCTGAACTTCGCGCGGCAGAACAAGGTCGTGCACGCGGTCGTCGACGCGCGCGAGGTGGTCGACCGGGCGCTGCGCGCGGTGACGCTGCCCGCCGGCGTGGAGCTGGCCGTGCAGCACACGGGCCAGGCCGCGGCCGAGCTGGACGCCGAGCAGATGGTGCAGGTCCTGATCAACCTGCTGAGCAACGCCGTGGCGGCCATGCCGGACGGCGGCAGGCTCCTGGTCCGCACCGAGGGCACCGGCGACGAGGTGCGGTTCGTCGTCACGGACACGGGCATCGGCATCGCGCCGGAGAACCGCAGCCGCATCTTCACCCCCTTCTTCACCACCAAGAAGGCCGGCCAGGGCACGGGCCTGGGGCTGGCCGTGAGCTACGGCATCGTCAAGATGCACCGCGGCGACATCCGCGTGGTGTCGAACGCGGACCCGACGGCCGGGCCCACCGGCACCACCTTCACGGTGGCGCTGCCGGCGCGGCGGCCGACCAACGGCGAAAGGACGCCATGAACAGCGAACGTCCCCTGGTGCTGGTCGTCGACGACGACGAGGACTTCCGCGAGCAGCTGCGCCTGCAGCTGGAGGCGGCAGGCTACGCCGTCGTGACGGCGGCCGGCGAGACGGCGGCCGAGAAGGTGCTGGCGGAGACCCGGCCGGACCTGGCCGTCGTCGACCTGATGATGGAGCACGAAGACGGCGGCTTCGTGCTCGGCTACCGCCTCAAGAAGCGCTTCCCGGACCTGCCCGTGATCATGGTGACCGGGGTGGCGCACGAGACGGGCCACGATTTCACGACCGACACGGCGGCCGAGCGGGCCTGGATCAAGGCCGACGCGGTGCTGGCCAAACCGGTGCGCTTCGAGCAGCTCAAGCGCGAGCTGGCGCGGCTGCTGCCGCAGGAGCGTCCATGAACACCCTGAAGGTGCTCGTCATCGAGGACGAGCTGACCATGCGGGCGGCCGTGCGCCGCGCCCTGGAGCGGCACGAGGTCACGCTGCCGGAGGTGGAAGGCGCCTGCCGCTTCGCGGTGCTGGAGGCGGGCAGCGCCGAGGACGGGCTGGCGATCATCGACGCCTCGCCGCCGGACATCGTGCTGCTGGACCACCAGCTGCCGGGCATGTCCGGCGTGGAGCTGCTGGCCGTGCTGGCGGAGCGGCAGCCGGCGCCCGAGTTCCTGACGGTCATGATGACCGCCTACGCCACGCTGGAGAACGCGGTGCTGGCCACCAAGCGCGGCGCCGAGGACTTCCTGGCCAAGCCCTTCACGCCCGACGAACTGCGCGCGGCGGTCGACAAGACCGCCCGCCACCTGCTGGTCACGCGCGAGGCCCGCCGCCTGGCCCGCGAGAAGAGCCAGGTCCGCTTCCAGCTGCTGTCGGTGATCGTGCACGAGCTGAAGGCCCCGCTCAACGCCATCCAGGGCTACCTGTGGATCCTGAAGGACCTGCCGCCGGCCGACGATCCCGCGGTGCAGGAGAAGGCCATCGACCGCTGCCTGGTGCGCATCGAGGGCATGCGCAAGCTGGTGATGGACCTGCTGGACATGACGCGCCTGGAGTCGGGGCAGAAGCGGCGCGACCTGGCGCGCCTGGACCTGCGCGAAGCCGCGCGGAGCGCGCTCGATTCGGTGGCGCCGGAAGCCGCCGGCAGGCGAATCAGTTTGAACCTGGACGCCCCGGACGAGGTTCCGGTGACGGCCGACCGCGGCGAGATGGACATCGTCCTGAACAACCTCGTGACCAACGCCGTGAAGTACAACCGAGACGGCGGGCGCGTGGACGTGCGGCTTTCCTGCGCGGGCGGCCGCGCGCGGGTCGTGGTCGCGGACACCGGCATCGGGCTGTCGCCGGCGGACCAGGCGCGCCTGTTCGGCGAGTTCGTGCGCATCCGCAACGAGCAGACGCGCGACATCGCCGGCAGCGGTCTGGGTCTGTCGATCCTGCGCAAGCTGGCCCGCCTGTACGGCGGCGACGTGACGGTGGCGAGCGAACCGGGCGTGGGCTCGACGTTCACGGTCGAGCTGCAGTGCGAGCCGACCGCGGCTCTTCTCGAAAGCACGCTGGCGCCGGCATGATCGACCGCGGCGGCATCCTGGGCTGGCTGCGCGAGCGGGACGAGGCGCGCCTGGAGGAGCTGTGGGCCCTGGCCGACGCCGCGCGTCGCCGCGCCGTGGGCGATGCCGTCCACCTGCGCGGCCTGGTCGAGGTGTCCAGCCACTGCGTGCGCTCCTGCGCCTACTGCGGGCTGCGCGCGGCGCGCGACTCGCTGCCCCGCTACCGGATGTCCGTCGACGAGGTCCTGGACTGCGCGCGCGAGGCCGCGCGCCTGGGCTACGGCACCGTGGTGCTGCAGGCGGGGGAGGATCCCGGGCTGACGGCGGCCTTGGTCGAGAAGATGGTGAGGGGGATCAAGGCGGAGACCGGGCTGGCCGTCACCCTGAGCCTGGGCGAGCGCGAGGACGAGGAGCTCCTGCTGTGGCGCGCCGCCGGCGCGGACAGGTATCTGCTGCGGTTCGAGACCTCGAACCGGGAGCTGTATGAGCGGATCCATCCCGCGCGGCCCGGGCGCGCCGCGGTGGATCGCGTCGCGCGTCTGCGCCGCCTGCGCGAACTGGGCTACGAGACCGGCAGCGGCGTCATGGTGGGCATCCCCGGCCAGACCTGGGACGACCTGGCCGACGACCTGCTGCTGATGCGCGAGCTGGACCTGGACATGATCGGGATCGGGCCGTGGATCGCGCATCCCGACACCCCGCTGGGACTCGCGCCGGCCGTCGCCGGCGCGGACCAGGTTCCCGCCGACGAGTTGACCACGCTGAAGGCCGTGGCGCTGGCGCGGCTTCTGTGTCCCGGGGCCAATATCCCCAGCACCACGGCGCTGGCCACTTTGGACCGCGCCCAGGGGCGCGAGCTGGGCCTGCGGCGCGGCGCCAACGTGGTGATGCCGAACCTGACGCCGCCTCGCTACCGCGAGCTGTACGAGATCTACCCCGGCAAGGCGTGCGTGAACGAGACGGCCGAGGCGTGCGCGGCGTGCCTGGAGCGGCGGATCACGTCGCTGGGCCGGTCGGTGGGCACGGGGCGCGGGGATGCGCAGGTGGATTTCATCGACGACACCCGGCTGGAAGCCCTTCTTGGAGCGACGGCGCCCGACGCGGCTGAAGTGCGCGACGTGATCGCGCGCAGCCTGGCCAAAGAGGCCCTCTCGGTCGAGCAGGCCGCGGCGCTGCTGCGCGCGCGGGATCCCGCGCTCCGCGCGGAGGTCATGGCCGCCGCCCGGCAGCTGAAGGAGACCGTCTACGGCAACCGCATCGTGCTGTTCGCGCCGCTGTACGTGGGCAACGAGTGCGTGAACGACTGCGCCTACTGCGGCTTCCGGCGCAGCAACCCGGACGCCGTGCGCGCCACGCTGGACCGCGATCAGCTGCGCCGCCAGGTCGCCGCCCTGGAGCGCGAAGGCCACAAGCGCCTGATTCTGGTCTTCGGCGAGCACCCGGGCTACGACCCCGCCTTCATCGCCGACAGCGTGCGCGAGGTCTATGCCGTGCGCGAGGGCCGCGGCGAGATCCGCCGCGTGAACATCAACGCGGCTCCGTTCGACATCGACGGCTTCCGCGTCGTACGCGAAGCCGGCATCGGCACGTATCAGGTGTTCCAGGAGACGTACCACCACGGGGCCTACGCGCGGGTGCACCCGCGCGGCACGCGCAAGGGCGACTACCGCTGGCGGCTGTCGGCCCTGGACCGCGCCATGCTGGCCGGCTGCGACGACGTCGGCCTGGGCGCCCTGTTCGGCCTGCACGACTGGCGCTTCGAGGCGCTGGGCCTGGTGCGCCACGCGCTGCACCTGCAGGAGCGTTTCGGCGTGGGCCCGCACACGATCAGCTTCCCGCGCCTGCGGCCCGCCTCCGGCGTGAGGCTGGAGGGCCTGCCGCTGGTCGGCGACGAGGACTTCCTGTACCTGGTGGCGGTGCTGCGCCTGGCGGTGCCTTACACGGGGCTGATCCTGACGGCGCGCGAGGATGCGGCGCTCAGGCGCGCCGCCCTGGCGCTGGGCGTCTCGCAGATCGACGCCGGCACCCGCCTGGAGCTGGGCGCCTACGACGAGCCCGCCCTGGCGCAGCCCTGCCTGGAGCGCGGCCAGTTCGCCCTGGGCGACGCGCGCACCCTCGACGAAGTCATGGGCGAGTTGGTGCGCGACGGCTACCTGCCCAGCTTCTGCACCGCCTGCTACCGCCAGGGCCGCACCGGCGAGCACTTCATGGAATTCGCCGTGCCCGGCTTCATCAAGCGCTTCTGCACGCCCAACGCGCTGACGACGCTGCAGGAGTACCTGTGCGATTACGCCAGCGCGGACACGCGCGCGGCGGGCGAGGCTCTGGTCGCGCAGCAGGCGGCGGCGCTCCCCGCAGAACTGACGGAGCGGCTGCGCCGAATCCGGGAGGACGGCGAACGTGATCTGTACTACTGACGCGACGCGCGGAGGCCTGTCGTGAAAGCAACCCCCAGGGGCCTGCGGCTGCACATCGGCATCTTCGGCCGCCGCAACGTCGGCAAGTCGTCGCTGCTGAACGCGCTGACGCGCCAGCAGGTGGCCATCGTGTCGGAGGTGGCCGGCACCACCACCGATCCCGTCGAGAAGCCGATGGAGATGCTGCCGCTGGGCCCGGTGGTGTTCATCGACACGGCCGGCGTCGACGACGAGGGCGACCTGGGCAGCCGGCGCGTCGAGAAGACGCGCCGCATCCTGGACCGCACGGATCTGGCGTTAGTCGTCGCCGCAGGCGACGCGTGGGGCTCCTTTGAGAACGAACTGCTCGACGAGTTCGCCCGCCGCCAGGCGCCCGTCATCGTGGTCTGGAACAAGGCGGACCTGTGCGGCGCCCCGCCCGCGGCGGTGGCTGACGCGTTGGCGCGGCGCGGCGTCACCTGTGTTGCCACCGCCGCCGCCAGCGGTGACGGCATCGCCGCGCTCCGCGGGGCTTTGATCGACGCCGCGCCCGACGACTGGATCAACCCGCCGTCCATCCTGGGCGGGCTGGTCCCGGCCGGCGAGCCGGTGGTGCTGGTGATCCCCATCGACCAGGAGGCGCCCAAGGGCCGCCTCATCCTGCCGCAGGTGCAGGTGATCCGCGACCTGCTGGACAACGAGTGCTGGTGCGTCGTCGTCAAGGAGAACGCGCTGCCGGGCGCGCTGGCCACCCTGCGCCGCCCGCCGGCGCTGGTGGTCACCGACTCGCAGGCGTTCGCCCAGGTGGCCGCCATCGTGCCGCCCGACGTGCCGCTGACCGGCTTCTCGGTCCTGATGAGCCGCTGGAAGGGCGACCTGGCCGAACTGGCCCGCGGCGCGGCGGCCATCGACACGCTGCGCCCGGGCGACCGCGTGCTCATCATCGACGCCTGCGCGCACCACCCGATCACCGACGACATCGCGCGCGAGAAGCTGCCCCGCTGGTTGAACGCACACGTGGGCGGCGAGTTGGCCATCACCAACTCCCAGGGTCGCGACTGGCCCGCCGACCTGGCCGCGTTCAAGCTGGTCGTCCACTGCGGCGCCTGCATGTGGAATCGCCGCGAGATGCTCTCGCGCATCCTCCACGCCCGCGAGGCCGGCGTGCCCATCACGAACTTCGGGATGGCCATCGCCTGGTCACTCGGCGTGTTCGCCCGCGCGCTGGCGCCGTTTCCGGAACTGGCGGGGGTCGAGCTGGGCGCAGGAGGCGCAGGAGGCGCAGGTCGCCGCGATTAGGCGCCATCACCCATCCCCGCTGCTTCCCGCCGCGCCTTCTCGTGCGCGAACCGATGGCACCGCCCGCACAGGGTGACCAGGTTGTCGGCCTTGTTGGAGCCGCCCTCTTCGCGCGGCACCATGTGGTGCACCTCCAGGAAGCGCGCCGACCCGCAGCCGGGCGCCGCGCAGCGGTGTCGGTCGCGCGCCAGCACCGCCGCGCGCGTGGCGGGCGGGATCGTGGCGCGGTTGCGCTTACCCGGTTCCTGCAGGACGGCATCGCACCTGGCCGCCGCCAGTTGCGCCGGGGCCAGCGGCCGTTCGCCGCGCCCGGTGGCGGCCGCGGCGCGGCCGCAGTCGGGGCACTCGTGGATGACGATGCGCGCGGCCGGGGCGCAGGGCCGCGGGCGGCGCCTGGGGTCGGCTGCGGGCTCATCGTCATCGCTCTTGACCAATGCCTCCAGCGCCGCCAGCACGAGATCCATGCGATCGGTCCCGCGCGGCACGGCGCCGGTCTTGCGGGCGCGCTCGACCAGCGATTCGAAGCGGGCCAGCTGCACGGGGTCGGCGCGCAGGGTGATGTTTGCGGGAGCGCCGACGGGGGGCGAGCCGCAGGGATGTTGCGCCGGCGCACCCGCCCGCGCCGCGCGCTGCCCGCGCGCGTCGGCCCGCGCCGCCGTCACCTCGCGCTCCAGCTCGCGCCGGCCCGTGGTCTTCGCCTTCTCGACCCAGGCCGCGGCCGTGGCCGGGCTGGCCACGCGCGCGACATGCCGGGCCTTGGTCCAGCCCAGGTCGCCGCCGGCGACGGCTTCGCGCAGGGCGGGCAGGCGGTCGAACTCGTCGGCCAGGCGCTTGAACTGCCAGGTGCGGTTCCGGCTGAACCCGAGCGCGTGTACTGCATACAGTTCCAACGAGGCGTACCCAAACGTGCGGTACAGCTCGCGCCGGCGGACCTCCGCGAACCAGAGCACGGCGCACTCGCGGGCGCGGTCGCAGGCGGCCAGGGCCTGGCGGAGGGCGGCGTCGACCTCGGCCGCGGGGCGGCCCGGGGTGAACGCGGGGAGGGACGGGCGGGCGGCGGACGCTTCGGCGACCGCGGCAAGGGTGGCGGCTGTCATGGGGCAGGCTCGTTTTCCGGGAGGAAAGTCTTAGCGAAAAAATAGCGAAAAACGCCAGCAAGCGCAAGCCTGAATGGTGTATATTTCTTTGCACACTGTATACAGTCAATGCGGGAGGGAGGAATTGAGGGAAAGCGGGGCGCCGAGACGGCGCCAGCCCCTGGCCCCGCGTTGCCCCGGCGCAACACCTGCCCGCCCGCACCGCCGCGATCGTCGCGAATTCCCTTTACAAACAGCGTCAAAGCGCCGATATTTGTGACGACAAAAAACTTTCGTCGCCAGTGAAAATGCGTTTTCGAAACACGGGGCGGCAATCGCGATGAAGGCCGACGAACTCCACCTGAGCGCCAGTCTCGAGGATTACCTCGAGGCGATCTTCCACACCGTCGAGGCGAAGGGGGCCGCGCGCGCGAAGGACATCGTGCTGCGCATGGGCGTGCACAATTCCTCGGTGACGCAGGCGCTGCGCTCGCTGGCCGAGAAGAAGCTCATCAACTACGCCCCCTACGACCTGATCACGCTGACGGAGCCCGGCGAGGCCGTGGCCCTCGGCGTGGTGAAGCGGCACCAGACGCTGTCGAAGTTCCTCAACCAGGTGCTGGGCCTGCCGCCCGCGGAAGCGGACGCGGAGGCCTGCCGCCTGGAGCACGCCGTCAGCAGCGGCGTGCTGAACCGGCTGGTGCGTTTCGTCGAGTACTTCGAGAGCTGCCCGCAGAACGACGTGCGCTGGGACGAGACGGCCGGGTTCTTCTGCAACAAGTCGGGGCCCGGCCACACCTGCGGGCGCGACGTCTGCGGCGGCGACCTGCTGCCCGATCCTCTGACCAACCGGGAGGAGGCGTAGCCATGCCCCTGTCGCAGGTGAACGAAGGGACGCGCGCCGTCCTCAAGTCGATCGACGGCGGTCGCCAGCTGCGCGGACGGCTGGCCGCACTGGGCCTGTTGCCCGGCGCCGAGCTGGAAGTGGTGCAGAACTCCGGGCGCGGCCCGTTCGTGCTGGCGGTGCGCGGCAGCCGGATCGTGATCGGTCGCGGCATGGCCTCGCGCATCCTGGTCGAATAGGACCCGCACCGTGGCGCTGACGCTGGACAGGACGCTCACCGTCGCGGTGGCCGGCAATCCCAACGCCGGCAAGACCACCATCTTCAACAACCTGACCGGCGCGCGGCAGCACGTGGGGAACTACCCCGGCGTGACCGTCGAGTGGAAAGAGGGCACGCTGCGCCGCGGCGATCTGCGCCTCAAGCTGGTCGACCTGCCCGGCACCTACAGCCTGACCGCGTTCAGCGAGGAGGAGCTGGTCACCCGCGACTTCCTGCTGAACCACGCGCCGGACGTGGTGATCGACGTCGTCGACGCCTCCAACCTCGAGCGCAACCTCTTCCTGACGACCGAGCTGCTGGAGATCGGGCGGCCGCTGGTCGTCGTGCTGAACATGTCGGACGAGGCGCGCGAGCGCGGGCTGATCATCGACCACGCGCGCCTGGCCCGCCGGCTGGGCGTGCCCGTGATCCCGGCGGTGGGCAACCGCAACCAGGGCATGGACGAGGTGATCGGCGCCGTGCTGGACGTGGCCTCCGCGCAGGTGCGCCTGCCCGGACCGGCCGACCTGTGCCGCGACCAGGGGCCTGGCCCCGGCGCGCTGGCGATGCCGCAACGCGCCAGCCGCGACGGCCGCATCGACTACGGCCCGGTCGTCGAGGGCGCCGTCGCGCGCATCGAGGAGCTGCTGCCCGAGTCGCCGCACCGCCGCTGGCAGGCGCTCAAGCTGCTGGAAGGCGACCAGCACGTGCTGGGCTCGGCGCCGGTCGAGGCCGCGCGGCCGGCCATCGCCGCCATCGCCGCAGCGTTCACCGAATCGATCGCGGATGATCCCGACATCCACCTGGCGCGGCTGCGCTACGAGCACATCGGCCGCCTGTGCGGCGAGGTGGTGCGGCAGGTGGGCGCCGGCCGCAGCGCGGCGCTGAGCGACCGCCTCGACCGCATCGCCATGCACCAGGTGTGGGGCGTGCCCATCTTCCTGGCGCTGATGTACGTGGTCTTCACGCTGACCTTCACGCTGGGCAACCC
The DNA here is from genome assembly GCA_964399195.1 of uncultured Fibrobacteraceae bacterium. GTDB lineage: Bacteria > Krumholzibacteriota > Krumholzibacteriia > LZORAL124-64-63 > LZORAL124-64-63 > CAINDZ01. The sequence continues at coordinate 48,372 of CAYNPY010000007.1, read as the reverse complement.
GCTGATGGACCTGATCGACCGCGGCTTCGTCGCCCTGGGCGGCGCCATCACCGCCCTGTGGCCCGCCGGCAGCGGCAGCCACCTGCAGTCGCTGCTGGTCGACGGCATCATCGGCGGCGTGGGCGGGGTGATCGTGTTCCTGCCGAACATCGTGCTGCTGTTCCTGGCCATCGCGGTGCTGGAGGGCACCGGCTACATGGCGCGCGCGGCGTTCGTCATGGACCGCTTCATGAGCAAGGTGGGGCTGCACGGCAAGACGTTCATCCCACTGCTCATCGGGTTCGGCTGCACGGTGCCGGCGATCATGGCCACGCGGACGCTGGAGACGCGGCGCGACCGGCTCATCACGATGATGGTGCTGCCGCTGATGAGCTGCGGCGCGCGCCTGCCCATCTACGCGCTGATGATCCCGGCCTTCTTCGCCGCGAAGTGGCAGGGGCCGGTGCTGTGGCTCATCTACGTGACGGGCATCGTGCTGGCGCTGCTGGGCGCGCGCCTGCTGCGCGCGACGCTGTTCCGCGGCGAGAACACGCCGTTCGTGATGGAGCTGCCGCCGTACCGCCTGCCGACCGCGCGCAGCCTGCTGATCCAAATGTGGACGCGCGCCTGGCTGTACCTGAAGAAGGCCGGCACGGTGATCCTGGGCGCGGCGATCATCCTCTGGTGCCTGACCTTCTACCCGAAGCCGCGCGAGGGCTGGGTGCCGCCGGCCGGCGACGGCCTGCCCGCGGGTGTGCCCTGGGAGCAGCTGGACGACCCGGCGCAGCAGCAGGCGGCCGCGCTGTCGTACTCGGTGGCCGGCCGCGTGGGCCGCGTGCTGGAGCCGCTGATCGCCCCGCTGGGCTTCGACTGGCGCATCGGCACCGCGCTGGTGGGCGCCACCGCCGCCAAGGAGGTGTTCGTCGCGCAGATGGGCATCGTGTTCGCCGTCGGCGAGGCGGACGAGACCTCAGAGCAATTGCGCCAGCAATTGCGTGATCGGTATTCGCCGCTGGTGGGCCTGTGCATCATGATGTTCGCCCTGATCGCCACGCCGTGCATCGCCACGTTCGCCATCACGCGGCAGGAATCCGGCAGCGTGAAGTGGGCGCTGGCGCAGTCGCTGGGGCTGACGGCGCTGGCGTGGATCGTGACCTTCGCGGTGTACCAGGTGGGGCTGCTGCTCAAGCTGGGAGGGATGGGCGCGTGAGCTTCGGGTGGGAGGCGGTGGTGGTCGGCCTGCTGGTGGCGGGCGCGGGGGTGTGGGCGCTGCGGGCGCTGGTCAGGTCGCTGAAGAAGCCGGGCGCGTGCTCGTCGTGCGCGAGCGGGGGGAGTTGCCCGGTGGCGAAGGGCGGCGCCGAGGGCGGCGCGGACGGGTGCGCGTCCCCGGCGGGCGAGACGGCGCCGGCGCGGCGCGGGAGCGTCGCGCTGCACTGACCGGTTGCGCCGGCGCCAGTTCGTGCTAGGATCCAACCCTTCCCGACATCCCACACGCCCCGGCAAGGGAGGCCCCCGATGCCGACCTTTACGCTCCTGGTCAACGGCACCCCCCGCACCGTCGAAGCCAATGCCGACACCCCGCTGCTCTGGGTCCTGCGCGACCACCTCGACCTGACCGGCACCAAGTTCGGCTGCGGCGAGGGGCTGTGCGGCGCCTGCACGGTGCTGCTGGATGGCTCGGCCACGCGCTCTTGCACGCTTACGGTGGCCGAAGTGGGCGGGCAGGCGATCACCACGATCGAGGGGCTGGCCGCCGACGGGCATCCGCTCATCGACGCCTGGCTGGCCGAGGACGTCTCGCAGTGCGGCTACTGCCAGCCGGGGCAGCTGCTGACGGCGGCCGAGCTGCTGGCAAGCAAGCCGCGGCCCAGCGACGACGACATCACCGCCGCCATGGACGGCAACCTCTGCCGCTGCGGCACCTACCAGCGGATCCGCCAGGCGATCCACCGCGCCGCCGGCCAGGAGGTCAAGCGATGAGCGGGCAAACGTCGGCACAGCTCACGCGGCGCGCGTTCCTCAAGGCCGCCACGGCGGGCGGGGCGGCGCTCATCATCGGGATCCGCCTGCCGGGGCTGGACGAGGCGCGGGCCGCGGGCGAAGCGGCCACGTTCGCGCCCGGCGTCTTCCTGCGGATCGACACCGACGGCGCCGTGACCGTGATCGTCCCGCGCAGCGAGCTGGGCCAGGGCGCGCGCACGGCGCTGCCGATGATCGTGGCCGAGGAGCTGGAGGCCGACTGGCGCCGCGTGCGCGTGGAGCCGGCGCTGGCGCACCTCGAGCGCTACGGCAGCATGACCACCGGCGGCAGCACCAGCGTGCGCGAATTCTACGCGCCGCTGCGGCAGGCCGGCGCCGCGGCGCGCGAGATGCTCTGCGAGGCGGCGGCGCGGACCTGGAAGGCGCCGGCGGGCGAGTGCCGCGCGCAGGAGGGCGCGGTCATCCATGCGAAGAGCGGCCGCCGCCTGGAGTACGGCGCGCTGGTGCCCTTGGCGGCCACGCTGCCGGTGCCGGCGGAGCCGGCGCTCAAGGACCCGGAGACGTTCCGCATCATCGGCACCTCGCCGGCGCGCCTCGACTCGCCGGAGAAGCTGCGCGGCGCCGCGCGCTTCGGCCTGGACACGCGCGTGCCGGGGCAGCTGTTCGTGGCGATCGCGCGCAGCCCCGTGTTCGGCGCCAAGCCGCGCAGCTGGGACGCCGCCGCCGCGAAGGCCAGGCCCGGCGTGCGCGAGGTGGCGCAGCTGGACTCCGGCATCGCCGTGGCGGCCACCTCCACCTGGGCTGCGCTGCAGGCCCGCGACGCGCTGCGCGTGGAGTGGGAGGGCGGCGAGACCTCGCTGAGCAGCGACTCCATCCGCGCGATGTTCGCGGCGAAGCTGGCCGAGGGCTCGCCCGACGTGAAGGCGTACCGCGACGAGGGCGACCTGGACGCCGCGCTGGCCGGCGCCGCGCGCACGCTGACCGCCGAGTACCACCTGCCGTTCCTGGCGCACGCCTCGATCGAGCCCGTCAACTGCGCGGCCGACGTGCGGGCCGACAGCGCGGAGATCTGGGCCCCGACGCAGGCGCCGCAGTGGCCGCTCGGCCAGCTGGCGCGCCTGCTCGGCCTGCCGCCCGACCGGATCAGGCTGCACACCACACTGGCCGGCGGCGCCTTCGGCCGCCGCCTGATGCCCGACTTCGTCGTCGAGGCCGCGCTGGCCAGCAAGGCCTTCGGCTCGCCGGTGCAGGTGGTGTGGGACCGCGCGGACGACATGCGCGGCGACTGGTTCCGGCCGGCCAGCCTGCACCGGCTGGCGGCGGGCCTGGATGGGCAGGGCCGCCTGGTGGCGTGGCGGCACCGCTTCGCCGCGCCGTCGATCATGGGGCAGTTGCAGCCGGGGCGCGCGCAACAGGAGCCCGACGCCCTGGACGGCGCCGCCACGCTGCCTTACGAGATCGCGAACCTGCGCGTCGAGTACGCGATGGCCAACACGGCCGTCCCGGTCGGCTGGTGGCGCTCGGTGTACAACTCGCAGCACCCGGTGGCCAACGAGTGCTTCCTGGACGAGATCGCGGTTGCGGCGGGGGCCGACCCGCTGGCGCTGCGCCTGGGGCTGCTGCCAAGAGGCTCGCGCCTGCGCGGCGCGCTCGAGCGCGCGGCCGAGGTCGCGGGCTGGGGCGGCGCCGCGCCGGCCGGCCGCGCCCGCGGACTGGCCTGCCACGAGAGCTTCGGCAGCGCGGCGGCCACGGTGGCCGAGGTGTCGGTCGACAAGGGGCGCGTCAGGGTGCACCGCATCTGGACGGCCATCGACTGCGGCCTGGCCGTGCACCCGGACGGCGTGCGGGCGCAGACCGAGGGCAACGCCGCCATGGCGGTGACGGCGCTGCTGCACGGCGGGATCACCATCGCGGGCGGCCGCGTGCAGCAGACCAACTTCGACGGCTATCCCCTGCTCACGATGGGCGGCATGCCCGAGGTGCAGGTGGAGATCCTCGAGAGCGGCGAGCCGATCGGCGGCGTGGGCGAACCGGGCCAGCCGCCGGTGGCGCCGGCGGTGCTCAACGCGATCTTCGCGGCGACGGGGACCAGGGTGCGGGAGCTGCCGGTGAGGCTGGGGTAGATGGCCACGGAGCACCGCGCCATCTTCGCCATCAAGCTGGTCCACTCGGTCATCTTCTGGATCCTGAGCGCGTGCGTCCTGCTGATCGTCGAGGGCGCCGTCGCCGGCCGCGCCACGGCGTGGACATGGCTGGCCGTGGGCCTGGTCGCGGCCGATCGCATCTTCCCGGTGTGCGGGACCACGTTCGTCATGGCGCTGGCGG
>CAYNPY010000007.1:0-43988 GCA_964399195.1 uncultured Fibrobacteraceae bacterium | reverse complement strand
GCGGCCGATCGCATCTTCCCGGTGTGCGGGACCACGTTCGTCATGGCGCTGGCGGTGCTGCTGGTCAGGGTGATCGCGTGAGGCGCGCGCTGGTCATCGCCTGCCTGGTCTGCGCGGCGCTGGCGCTGGCGGCGTTCGATGCGCTGGGCGCGCTCGAGGCGGCGGCCTGGTGCGCGGCCGCGTGGCTGCTGCGCGCGCGGCGGCGCGGGGCGCGCCCGCTGGCGGCCGCCCTGGCCGCGGGACTGGGCTTCGCGGCGTGGGTGCGGCTGGTGACGTTGTGGGTGTCGGCCATCGCGCCGCGCAAGCCGGCGCAGATGGAGTGGCAGACCGCCAGGCTGGGCGCGCTGTTGCTGGGCTGCGCGGTCGTGCTGATCCTGTCGGGCGTCGAGGCCTGGCGGGGGCGGCAGCGGGGCCGGCCTTCCTGACCCGGCCCGGACGGGGGCCACACGTGCTGCGACCGCTTCCGGCTGCCGCGATCCTGATCGCGTTCGCGATCCTGCCCGCCTGCGCCGCCCAGCCCCAGTCCGCCGCCCCCGCACGCGCGCGCGAGCCGGTGGTGGGCCTGCCCTGCGAGGGCTGCGACGCCGTCTTCGAAGGCCTGCCGGCCGCGCTGACGGCGCGGGCGCGCATCGCCCCGCCCGACGAGCCGGGCCGGCCGCTCCGCATCAACGGCACCGTCTTCGACGCCGCGGGCAGGCCGGCGCCGGGCGTCATCGTCTACGCGTACCAGACCGACGCGCAGGGGATCTACCCGCCCGCCACGCAACATCGCGGCACCGCGGCCTACCACCACGGCCGGCTGCGCGGCTGGGTGCAAACCGACGCCGAGGGCCGCTACGCCTTCGATACCGTGCGGCCCGGCGGCTACCCGGACTCCGACCTGCCGGAGCACGTGCACCTGCACGTCATCGAGGTCGGCCGCTGCACCTACTACATCGACGACGTCATGTTCGACGACGACCCGCGCCTGACCGCCGCGAAGCGCGCGACGCTGGTCACGGGCCGCGGGGGCAGCGGCTTGGCGACGCCGACCTTGGACGAGTCCGGCGTGCAGGTGGTGGTGCGGGACATCCATCTGGGGCGGGGCATTCCGGGGTATCCGGGGGGCTGAGGCAGGGGAAAGACGCGAGTCCATGGACGGCGCGTGCCAGACGCCGTAGAATGCCGACGACGGCTCCGAAGCGTTGGACGTGCGCCGGCGCAACTGGCGCAAGTGATCCACCTGGCGCATCCGGCAGCAGTCCAGGAAAGGCGAGTCCCCATGACGATCCCGACGTTGCCTGTGCGCAGGCCGGCGCTTCAAGCGACCGCAAGGACCAGAGCCCACCGCCTCCTGCCGGCCCTGGCGCTCGTCGCACTGGCTGTGCTGGCGACGGGCGGCTGCACCGTCCGGCTGATCTCCGACTACGACGAGACGATCGACCGATCGGCCAGCCAGCTGCAGAAGGAGATGGACGCGTTTCTGACCGACATGGAGAACGGCAGGGACGAGTCGGTCATGTACGGCGTGAACCGCGGCTTCTACCCGTACTACGCGACCGAGGTGCGGGCCGTGCTGGTGCGGGCGCAGGCGCACCCGAAGAACGAGCAGAGCGTGGCGCAGTACGAGCTGATGCTCGACAGCCTGCAGGAACTGGAAACGGCGCACCGCGGCGAGGAAGGGGCGGAGGACGAGGGCACCCTGCCCGTCGAAGCCATTCCCGTGTTCCGCGACCTGTTCAACCAGGCGTGGAGCGCCATCATCCGGCTGGAAGTGGCCAAGAAGCGCTGACCGCGGCGCGGCCGGGAGGGTATCATGTCGTTCACCGTCACCGAGATCCTCAAGCCGATGATGGCCGCGGCCAGGGAGTCGTTGGCCCAGGACTGGGGCAAGGCCGAGGACTACGCTAGGCCGGAGATGAAGCGGCTGGCCGAGTCGTTGGCAGCCATCGCCAGACTGGTGGCCGCGAAGAAGGTCAACCAGCGCCAGGCGAAGGCGCTGCTCAACATCTACCGCAACACCACGCAGACCGTGCTGCTGACCGTCGAGGGGCTGGGCGTGATCGCGGTCGAGGACGCGATCAATGCGGCGCTGGGGGCGGCGCGGGACACGGTGAACGCGGCGGTGGGGTTCAAGCTGGTCTAGCGGCCCTCACACCGGCGGCACCATGCGCAGCGCGCCCCGCGGACGCGGCAGGCCGCTGCGCTCCTTCGTCAGGGGGTCGCCCCAGTCGGCGGTGGCGTCGACCAGCGCCTCGGTGGCGTTGAACATGCGGCGCAGGCGATCGACGGAGATGTCCGCGTACTCGGGCGGGTCCATGGCACAGTCCGGCAGGAACTCGCGCAGGGGGCGGCGGTCGGGCGCCGGGTCGGTCCAGGCCGCGCGCATGCCGGCGAACATCTCGTCCAGCGGCTCCTGCGAGGCCAGGTAGCGGCGCCAGCGGTGGGCGTCGAAGTCGAAGTCGGTGACGATGCGCTCGCCGGCCCGGCGGCCCAGCGCGAACAGGCGCCCGATGGTGGCCGGCGGCATGTTGAGGTTGAGGCCGCCCTCGTCGGGGCGCAGCGCGATGCGCACGATGCGCTCGCGGTAGCCCGGCAGGCGGCACTGCTGGTTGTCCCGCCAGTTCTGCATGGTGGCGACGATGGCGCCCAGGAATCCCGGCAGCGACGTGATGGCGCGGAAGGGCCCCAGGCGGCCCTGCGCGGCGGTCTGCGGCATCCAGACCTGGTGACGGTGACGCTCGGGGTCGAAATCGTCGAGCATGATCCCGTAGGTGGGCCAGCGCGGCCAGACGGCGTCGAAGAAGTGGATGGGGAAGTTGCTGCAGATGCCGCCATCGGAGAACCAGCAGGTGCGGGGCAGTTCGCGCTCGTCCTCGTCGCGCAGCGTCCAGTCGCGTGCCACCAGAGGCACTGCCGACAGCAGGATCGGGAAGCTGAGGCTCAGGCGCACGGCGACCGCGATGGGCAGGCGATCGGTGGCGGGTAGCCAGTGCAGGTCGGGGTCATCGCTGCCGTATGGGCGCCCATGGCGGACCAGGTGGTCGACGATGCGCGCGGGAAACAGGCGCCGGAACGCGCGCTCTGAGAACATGAACTCGCCGTCGACGAACGGAACGCGATGCGGCCGCCCCGTGGTCAGGTCCGTGGTCATGATCTGCAGGTTGATGGCGGGGAACGCCGGGTCCGGGCCCATGAGGTGGCCGAAGGTCAGTGGCTCGCCCGCGGCCGGCTCGCCGCGGCGCTTGTGGCCGGCCACCTCGTCGAGCGTGTCGCAGAGCCAGTCGGTGAGCGCGGGGCGGGAGTCGCTTTCGCCCAGGCCGGGGCAGAGGCCGAAGCCGTGGCGCAGATCCTTCAGATCGCAGAGCAATGGCCTGGTCAGGGCGCCGAGCCAGGCCGCCGCAGTGCCGAGCACCAGCGCCACCGCGCCCAGGATCCAGGCTTCCGGAGCGCGGTGCGCCAGCGCGGCCCAGACAAGGATGGCCGCGCCGGGCGCCAGGCCCGCGAACGTCTGGCCGGCGTGGTGCCAGATCAGCGCCTTGAGCACGCGCGCGGTGCGGCCGCCCGGGCCGCGGCTGCGGTCGAGCGCGGCCATGAGCACGGCGAACAGGCCGCGGAACGGCGACGCCGGCTGGAACAGGCCGAAGAGCGACGCGCCGATGCGCCTGGTGGCGGCCTCCAGCTCCGCGAAGCCGCCGTGCGCGCGGTTGTACTCGGCCGCGGCGGTGAGCGCGGCGGCGATGGCGCCGGCGGAGGTGCCGCCGATGTTCTTGAAGCGGTGCTTCCGGGACAGCTCCAGCACGGCGTGGGGGTAGACGACGCCGCTGGTGATGCCGCCCTTCATGATGATGTCGCAGTTGGGCAGGGGGGGCATGGCGGGGCTCCTTGGGAATGGGGAGCGGGTTGGGGCAGGATAGAGCCGAGGAATCGGAGCGTCAATTCGGCCGCGGTCACCGTGCCCGCAGCCCGCACGTATGCTCTCCGCGTCGTTCCGCTCGTCGCCCGGGAACCGCCGTGACCGTCAAGCGCCTGGCCAATGTCGCCATCGTCGTGGCGACTGCCGGTTGCGGGGGCGGCGCCGCCATCGTTGCTTGTCCAGGGGCCGGTCGTCCGACGAGGGCGGTCGCCGCCGCGCCGGCCCGGATCACGAGGAGGAATCCGCCATGAAATTCCCGCTGCCGCTCATCCTGGCCTGCCTGCTGGCGTCCAACTCACCCGCCGGCCTCGATCCGGACACCGATTCGTTCGGCGTCTACTTCGACACCGCCGGCAACACCAACTGCACGATGGCCGCGCCCTTCCAGCCGATCACGGCCTATCTGCTGCTCATGAACCCCGCCGGCCCCACGGACGGCTTCGAGTGCACGGTGGCCATGACCGGCGCCCCGCACGTCATCCTGTCCACGAACTACTGTGGTTCAACCATCTGCGACGGCGAACACTGCGGCCCCTACAGCTTCGCCATCGGCTGCGCGACGGGCTTTCCGGTCCTGGAGACGGGCGCGGCGGTCCTGGTGACCTGGCAGATCATGCTCCAGTCGACGGCGGAACTGCTGTTCCATGTCGGCCCGGGCGCGATCCCGTCGCTGCCCGGCGGGCTGCCTGTGGTCACGGGCGACGGGGTCCTGCGCCTGTGCCGCGTGGCTTCCGGTGACGTCGAGCTGCCGGTGGCGGGCATCAACGCGGGGGCGAATTGCCCGGTGGGCGATGAGGCGAGTTCGTTCGGCGGGGTGAAGGGCTTGTTCCGGTAGAGCGAAGCGGGACTTGCGCCGGCGCAAGTCCCGCCCTCGCCTCAAGGGGCTCTTACTTCGCCACCCGCTTCAGATACACAACTTCCATCGGCGCCGCCTCGTCGTCGTCGTCGGCCGCGCCGCCGCCCTGCAGCGACATCGCCGCGTCCAGGAAGCCGGTCACCAGGACGGCGTTGCCGTCGGGGGTCCAGATCAGCGAGTCCTTCTTGCCGTCGCCCTGGCACTTGGCCGACACCTGCTTGAGGAACTCGCCGTCGGGCGTGAACACGTCCCAGGTGAACATGATGCCGGCCGGCTGCTCGACGCCGGAGCGGCTGGTGGAGACCCACAGGTTGCCGTCGTTGCCGATCTCGATCGCGGCGATGTCCGGCTCGGTGCGCGACATCGTGACCTTGGCGCCCGGCAGCTGGGCCAGCTGCGCCTGGACCACCGTTTGCAGGCGCTTGAATTCCTCGTCCGTGCGGTTCCTGCGCTCGTAGGCGCGTTCGATCACGCGCTGCAGCTTGCCGTCCTTGCCGTAGACGTCGATCGCGTAGCGGTTGCGGGTGCCGGCGACGTAGACGCGGCCGTCCTTGCCCGCGGCGACCTTGCGGAAGTCCACGCGGTCGGTCTTGTCCTCGTTGAACTCGAAGGCCGCAAAATCCATGTGGTTCTTGCGCTCGAGGAAGCGCACCTTCTCCTTGCCGGCGGCGTCCACCGACGCCACGTAGTTGGTGCGGTCCTGCGCGGCGTTGCCGGCCTGCGCGATCGACTCGGCCGTCACGACCAGGTCCGAGCCGCTGGCGACGCAGTCGAACAGCTGCAGGAAGCCGCCCGCGGTGGGGTCGGCGCCGCCGGACGCGAACGAGCCGGCGGGGCTCCCGTCCAGGTTGATCTTGATGATCTTGCCGGGAAAGATCTGCGCCAACCCCAGCGTGCCGTCCGGCATGAAGACCAGGTTGGCGGGCAGGCGGGATTCGCCGGGACCGTCACCCTCGCGGCTGAGCGTCGCCACCCGCTGGCCCGTCTTGTCGTACACGGGCACCTCCGCCAGGCGCGTGTCCAGCAGGTAGATGCGGCCGTCCTTGCCCACGCGGACCTGGGTGATCAGGCCGAAGAAGTCCTCGCCCTCGTCGCCGCCGACGCGCCAGACCTCCTGCAGCGCGACCACTTCGCGCCCCTGGCTGGGCTGCGCGCCGTTGACCACGCGGGTCACGCCGTCCTTGACCGTGATCGTGGGGGCGGCGAAGGCGCCGGTCGCGACCAAAGTCAACGTCGCCAGGGCCAACGCGGCCAGCGCCGCGCGCCGCGCGCGGCCATGCGTGATCGTGACCAACCTTGCCATCATCGGCTCCCCTCGCTGTGCGCCCCGCAGTCGGGTTCGTGTCCGGTTGCGGGACCGCTACCCGGCCCGGGCCGGTCTTGTTCGGCGGGAATCGCCAACCGCCACGGAGCGGCAGGCCGCGCCCAAAGGGGATTCTACGGGAAGCGGGCGGAAAAAGATGCGCCGACCTAGACCCACTGCTCGCGCACGACCTGCCCCTGCACGCCGATGACCGCCAGCTTGACCGGCACCTTGCGCGACGCCGCGGCCACCGCCTGCTGCGCCAGCGTGAGCAGGCCGCCGCAGCACGGCACCTCCATGATCAGCACCGTGATGGTGTCGATGCCGGCCTGGTCGATCATCGCCGTCAGCTTCTGGCGGTAGATGTCCTGGCCGTGGTCCAGCTTGGGGCAGGCCAAGGCCAGCGCCTTGCCGCGCAGGAAGCGCGGGTGGAACTCGGCGCTGGCGAACGCGCAGCAGTCGGCCGCCAGCAGCAGGTTCGCGCCCTGGAAGTAGGGGGCGCCGGGGTTGACCAGGTGCAGCTGGACCGGCCACTGGCGCAGTTCCGAAGCGGCGGCCGCGGGGTCGGCCGCGGGGGCGGGCGCCGCGGCGCCGGCCTGCGGGAAGTGCATCGTGCGCGAGCCGGGGCAGCCGCCGCCGTGCGCCGGCTTCGGCGCGGCGGGCATCGGCGTCGGCGTGGGGCTGTGCGGGCGGCCGCCCATTAGCGAGGCGAAATCGGAGGGGCCCGGGGCGGGCATGCGGGAGAGGTGTTCGTGCACGGCGTCCTCGTCGAACTCGTCGGCGTCGCGCTCCTCGATCCTGATCGCGCCCTGCGGGCACTCGCCCAGGCAGGCGCCCAGGCCGTCGCACAGGTTGTCCGCGAGCAGGCGGGCCTTGCCGCCGATGATCTGGATGGCGCCCTCGGCGCACGACGGCACGCAGTCGCCGCAGCCGTCGCACAGGTCCTCGTCGATGTGCACGATCTTCCGCACGGCCATGCCCGCAGCCTCCCGTGGTGTGGATTCCCGTTGGCCCTTCAAATATCGGACATTAATGTCCTGTTTGTCAAGACGGGACTGGACCGCGCCCCGCGGGGCCCGCGATCGGCGCTAAGGCGCCCTTGCCGGCGGCCGATAGCATTGCCAGCGAACCCCCCACGGCGACGCCGGGCCGCAGCGGGCCCGCGGCGCATCGCCACTTTGAAGCAGGAGCCGGTCTTGGCAGGTCCCTTCGATCAACAGGACGCCGGAAGGCAGCTTGAACGCGTCTTCGCCTCGGCGCCGGACGCCGTGTTCGTCACCGAGGGGTCGACCGGCAGGATCGTCTACGCGAACGACGCCGCTTGCGAGCTGTGCGGACACGCACGCGAGGATCTGCTCGGGCGCGCGCCTGTCGATCTGATGGCTCCCAGCGAGCGCGCCTTCGGCGCCGCGGCTTACCGGGCGGTGTGGGCGGGGCGTCCCGTGCGCCGGCTGCCCGCGACGGTCAGGCGTTCCGACGGGCGGCAGGCGCCGGTGGCGATCTCGGCGCACGCCCTGCGCGGCGACGGGCTGGACGTGATCGTGGCCGTCATGCGGCCGCGGCCGGCGGCCGGCGCGGTGGACGCGGACGCGGAGGCCGGCGACTCGTCGGCGGACGCGGCGCGCCTGCGCGAGCAGCTGCGCGAAATGGAACGGCGCTTCGCCGAGCGCACGGGCGAGCTGACCGCGGCCAACCAGCAGCTGACGCGCACCATCGCCGAGGCCAATCAGCGCGCACTGGCGCTGCGCCGCACCAGCCAGCAGCGCACGCAGTTCTTCGCCGGATTGGCGCACGAGATGCGCACGCCGCTCAACGCGGTGATGGGCCTGGCCGACCTGCTGACGGGCATGAAGCTGAATGACGAGGCGCGACACACCGCGCGCCTGATCCACTCCAGCGCGCGCGCCCTGGTGCGCCTGATCAACGATCTCCTGGACCATTCGCGGCTGGAGGCCGGCAAGCTGGAACTGCTGCGCGCGCCCTACAACCTGCGCGACCTGCTGGGCGAGCTGGCCGACATCACCGCTTCCCAGTGCGAGGACCTGGGGCTGTCCTTCTCCTTGCGCGTCGAGAGCGAGCTGCCCGATCCCGTGCTGGGCGACGAGGGACGTCTGCGGCAGGTGCTGCTGAACCTGCTCGGGAACGCGATGAAATACACGCGCGAGGGCGGCATCACGCTGTCGGTGCGCGCGGGCGAGGCGGCCGGCGGGCGCGTTCCGGTCGACTTCCGGGTCGCCGACACCGGCATCGGCATCGCGCCGGCGCAGCAGGCCCTGCTCTTCCAGCCCTACAGCCAGGCGACCGCGGGCGTGGCCGCCGGCAGCGGCAGCAGCGGGCTGGGCCTGGCCATCAGCCGCATGCTGGTCGAGCGCATGGGCGGCCGCATCGGCGTCGAGAGCGAGGAAGACCGGGGCTCGACCTTCTGGTTCGCCCTGCCGCTCGAGCCGGCGCCCGCCGACGCGATCGTGACTGGCGCGGAGCCCGGCGCGGCGCCGGGCATCGCCGCGCGCAACGCCCTGGCCGGCCGCTCCGTCCTGCTGGTGGAGGACAACAGCATCAACCAGCGCGTCGCCGTGGGGATGCTGCAGCGCCTGGGCGTGGCGGCCCGGACCGCCGACGACGGGCTCGCCGCCCTGGCGATCCTGGCCGACGAGTCCTTCGACGCGGTGTTCATGGACGTGCAGATGCCCGGCCTGGACGGGCTGGAGACCACGCGCCGCCTGCGCGCCGGGCTGGCCGGCGACCGGAACCGGAAGGTGCCGGTCATCGCCATGACGGGGCACGTTTCGCGCGAGGACCGGCAGGCCTGCGCGGACGCGGGCATGAACGAATACGTGGCCAAGCCGATCAGCGGCGAACGGATCCGCGAGGCGCTGACGCGCGTGCTGTCCGCCGCCGCCGGCCAGGACGCGCCGGCCGCAGACGGCGACGTCACCTTCGACCTCTGGGCGCTGGCCGACCAGCTGGACGGCGACCGCGACCTGGCGGCCGAGATCTTCACGCTGTTCCTCGAGGATGCCGCGCAGCGGCTGGCGGCGGTGGCCGCGGCGCTGCGGGCCTACGACTGCGACGGCGCCGCGGCCGAGGCCAAGACGCTCGAGGGCGCGGCGCTCAACGTGCAGGCGGCGCCCCTGGCGCGGCAGGCCGCGGCCATCGGCGGCGCCGCCCGTCGCCGCGAGTGCGAGTACGCGCAGGAGCTGGTCGCCGAGATGACGGCAGCCCTGGACCAGCTGGGCGACGCCTGGCGGCAGACCATCGCCTGAACTGCACTTCCCTGCTAGTCCCAACCCTCCGGGTGCCGCCGGTGCCAGCCGGTCGCCTGCTCGTAGGCGCGCGCGACGGCCAGCAGCGTCGCCTCGTCTTCCAGCCGGCCGACGAAGCTGAGCGAGGCCAGCGGGTTGTCCTGGCCCAGGCCGCTGGGCACCACCACCTGCGGGTGGCCGGTCAGGTTGGTCACCAGCAGGCCGGGGCCGGCGAAGGACGGCGTCACGTAGGCGTCGACTTCTTCGAACAGCCGCGCCATGCCGGCCATCAGCAGCGTGCGGTGACGGTTGGCCTGCACGTACTCCACGGCCGGGATCAGGTTGGCCGCGCGGAAGACGTTCGGCCAGGCGTCGCGGACCTGGCGGACCAGGAGGTCGTCGCGGCCGCTGAGCGTCAGCTCCTGGAAGGCGGCGGCCGCCTCGGCCGACAGGATGATCGACAGCGCGTAGGGATCGACGCCCAGCTCGGCCACCGGCAGCGTGACCGGCACCAGCGTGGCGCCCTGCTCGGCGCAGAGGCGGCGCACCACGTCCAGTGCCTGGGCGTCGACCAGGCTGTCGGGGCGCGACTCGGCGAAGGCGTCCTGCACCCAGCCGAGGCGCAGGCCCTTCAGCGTGCGGGCGCTGTCGTAGGGGAACGGCGCTCCCGAGAGGCCCGGTTCGCGGCCGTCCGGGCCGCGGATCGCGTCGAAGACCAGCGCGCAGTCCTCCACCGTGCGCGCGATGGGCCCGATCTTGTCCATGCTCCAGCTGAGCGCCATGGCGCCGGCGCGGCTGACGCGGCCGTAGGTGGGCCGCAGCCCCGTGACGCCGCAGCGCGAGCTGGGCGACACGATAGAGCCCCACGTCTCGGTGCCGATCGCGAACGGCACCAGCCCGGCCGAGACGGCCGACGCCGAGCCCGCCGACGAGCCGCTCGAGCCCTGTTCCAGGTTCCACGGGTTGAGCGTGGTGCCGCCGAACCAGACGTCGCCCCAGGCCAGCGCGCCGAGGGTCAGCTTGGCCACCAGCACGGCGCCGGCCTCGTCCAGCTTGCGCACCACGGTCGCGGTGTCGTCGATGACCTGGTCGCGGTACGGCGCGGCGCCCCAGGTCGTGGGCGCGCCGGCCACCGCCAGCAGGTCCTTCGCGCCGTAGGGGATGCCGTGCAGCGGACCCAGGTACACGCCCTTGTCCAGCAGCGCGTCCAGCTCGCGGGCGCGGGCCAGGGCGCGTTCCGGCAGCAGCGTCACCACGCAGCGCAGCTTCGCGTCGTGGCGGCGCAGCCGATCGAGCGACCACTCGGCCAGCTCGACGCACGAGACCTGCCGGTCGCGCACCAGCCGCGCCAGCGTGGGGATGTCGGCGAAGGCCAGATCGGCGAGATCGGCCGGGCGCTGCTGCGGCCCCGGGTCGGCGAAGCGCGCGGGCGCGTCCGCGATTGCCTGGTGTGGCCGCGCCTGCCAGGGATCCAGGCGCAGCGCCGGCGCCACGTCGTTGGCCGGCTGGCGCGCGCGCAGCGAACCGTAGGCCTCCAGATGCTCGACCAGGTCCGGCAGCATGAGCGTGCGCTCGGCCTCGGTCAGCTCCAGGCCGAGCACCGCGGCGGCGCCCTGCAGCTGGGCGTCGGTGAACGGCGGCGGCGTCTCGGGCGCGGCTTCCTGCGCGGATGAGGACGCGGGGGCCAGGGACAGCAGCAGCGCGGCTGCCGCGGCGGCCGCCGAGGAGCGGGTGTTCGGGCGAGTCATCGGGCACCTCCGGTTGGGACCGGAGAGGAGCATCGGGCAACAGAGGGTGCTCGTCAACGGGCGGCAGGACGGGCGGCCTCAGGGCGCCGCGCTTCGGGCTGCCCCGTCCGCCACTCCCCGTCGATCCGGAATCGCACCCGCGCGTACCCCTCGTCGATGAGCGCCTGCACCGCCGCGCGGTCGGGCCCCGTCAGCACCATGACCCCGGCGCGCTCGCCGTGGCTGCGGATGACGGGGATCTCATCGCCCGGCTGGTAGGAGAGCTCCAGCTTCACCACGCCGGGTCTGGCGCGGAAGTCGGGCGGCACGTCGACGGCCTCGAGGCGGCCCGCCGGCGGGAAGAAGTAGCGGTTGGCCACGGTCAGCTCGCGGGTTGCGCGCAACGCCGCCCAGTCGGGCTCGCGGCCCAGGGCGATGTCGATCACCGCGCGCACGTAGTTGACGCCGGTGCCCAGGGGGACCAGGCCGGCGCTGAAGTCGCCGCCGGACAGGCGGGCGGCCATCTCGATCATCAGCGGTCCGCGACGTGGGCAGACCACGACGTCGCCCTTGCCGACGCCGCTGTCGATGCCAAGGGCGCGGGCGGCGTCCTCGACCAGGCGCTCGACCTCGGCCTGCAGCGAAGTCCCCGCGAAGCGCGACGGCAGCCAGCCGCCGTTCTCCAGGATCTGCGGGTGGAACGATTCCATGCCCTCGTAGAGGCGGTCGGCGAAGCCCGGCGTCACCGCGCGGCCGCGCCAGACGACGGTCTCGGTGGAGATCTGCGGGCCGGGCACGAACTCCTCCAGGAGCAGGGCGCCGCTGCGGCCCTGCTCGCGGGCGTGCCGCACGGCCTCGTCCACCTGGTCGTCATGGGCCAGCACGCGCACGCCGCGCGAGCCGGCGCGGTCGGTGGGCTTGATCACGACCTGGCGGCAGTCCCAGTGCCGCCACAGGCGGCGGACGTCGTTCGCGTCGCGCACCGCGGCGAAGCGCGGCACGCCCACGCCGCGCTCGGCGAAGCGCTCCTTCATCGCCAGCTTGTCGGTGGCCAGGCGACCGGTCTCCGCCGACGGCCCGCACCAGTCGTAGCGCGCGGCGATCGCCGCCACCAGGTGCGGCACGTCGCTGCCCATGGTGGCCACGCCGCGCAGATCCTCCCCGGCGGCGCGCTGCGCGTCCAGCCAGGCGAAGACGGCGGGCAGGTCGGAGAAGTCGATCGCGGCGGCCAGGTGCGCCGCGCCCAGCCCCGGCGCGCGCGCGTTGCCGTCCAGACAGGCCGTGCGCAGTCCCATCCCGCGGGCGGTCTGCAGCATGAAGAGCTGGTCGGCGCTGCCGCCCAGCACCAGCAGGCACGGCGCGCTCACGGCAGCACCGCGCCGCCGGCCACGCTCAGCACCTGGCCGGTCATGTAGTTCTGTTCGTCCGCGGCCAGGAAGACGCAGGCGCTGGCCACGTCGTCGAGTTGGCCCGGTCGCTTGAGCAGCGTCAGCGAGACCACCTTCTGGCCGCCGGGGCCGCGCAGCTCGTCGCGCGTCAGGTCGGTCTCGATGATGCCGGGCGCCACCGCGTTGACCAGGATGCCGTGCTCGGCGCCGTAGCGCGCCACGGCCGCGGTCAGGGAGATGAGACCCGCCTTGCTGACCGCATAGTGGACCGTCTTGGGCCCGTGGTACTGGCCGGCCACCGAGGCGATGTTGATGATGCGCCCGCCGTGCTGCTTGAGGTGCGGGAACGCCTCCTGGCAGCAGATGAACGGGCCCTTGAGGTTCGTCGTCAGGATGTCGTCCCAGTCCCGGTCGGTGATCTCCTCGAAGAGGCAGACGCGATTGATGCCGGCGTTGTTGACCAGCACGTCCAGGCGTCCGAAGCGATCGACGGTCTGCGCGAACAGGTCGCGCACCTCGGAGCGCCGGGTGACGTCGGCCCGGACCACCAGCGCGCAGCTCCCGAGCGCTTCGACCGCGGCGGCGCAGGCCCAGGCCGCAGCTTCGTCCTGGCGGTAGTTGACCACCACGTCGGCGCCCTCGCGGGCGAAGCGTTCGGCGATGGCGCGGCCGATGCCGCGGCCGGCTCCGGTGATCACCGCGACCTTGTCCTGCAGGCGCATGTCGGCTCCCTGGTTCACGGGCGGCCACTGGCGGCGCTGCCCGCGTCGATGGGGTGAAGCCCGCATCGCGATGCACGTTCCGGACCAGACCGGGAGGGGGCGCGGGAGCGCAGCCGTCTCGATACCGGAGCGATCTGCTCTTAAAATAGGCCAACAATGTCCGATTTTCTGTTGACCGGATTCCTATCATTCCGATATGATCTCACCGCGTTTGAGAAACGTTCTCAATCGTAGTCCGGACAAGGGGATGCGGTGTCCCGAGCCTTCCGCCCGCTCGCCTGGATCCGCTGGCTCGCCGCGAGCGAGTCGCTTCCCGGGTCCCCGCCCGAGCCGCCCGCCGCGGCGCCGCCGCCACCGTCCGGCCTGCGCCGGTTCTTCCTGCGCCCCGACGAATTCCCCGACCCGACCGCCGCGCCGCCGCTGGACCCGTCCACGGCGGCGCGGCCGTCGTTAGGGGGCGGGCGGTGGGCGCCCCGGCGGGGGCCGCAGGCGGCCCCCCCCCCCCCCCCCGCCCCGCCGCGGCCCCCCCCCCGGCGGCCGCGGCCGACTTTCTGGCGCTGGCTGTCGGCGCCCGAGCGGCTGCCGAAGGCGGCCGCCGCCGAACCCCCACGAGCGGAGTCCTGACATGGAGCACACCAAGCACATCTGGCGCGCCGCCCTGCTGCTGGTCGCGGTCGGCGTCGTGGTGGTGGTCGGGCGCCACTTCCTGGTGCCGGACTCGTTCGGCGAGATGGGCTACTACCGGTACGACGCCCTCTTCGAGCACATGGCCACGGAACCGCGCCACGGTTCGCCCGACGCCTGCGGGGCGTGCCACGAGGACGTCGCCTCGCTGAAGGCGGACGGAGCCCATGCGTCCGTGCAGTGCGAGGCCTGCCACGACGCGCTCGCCTCCCACGTGAAGGACGACGAGAAGATCGCCGACATGCGCATCGACCGCTCATGGCAGTTGTGCGCCAACTGCCACCAGAAGCTGACGGGCCGGCCCGCGCTCATCGCCCAGGTCGACCTGATCGAACACCTGGACCTGCCGCCGGGGAGCGCCATCCCCGCCGAGGCCTGCGTCGGGTGCCACGACGCGGATGCCATCCACCACCCGTAGCGGTTCGCCGCTGGCCGGATCGCCGGCGGACCGGACAAGGAGCGACGTCATGTGCGGAGAGAACCGGCGGGACGGCATGGACAGGCGGCGGTTCCTGCAGCTCGCGGCGCGGGGCGCCGGCGGGATGGCGCTGGTGATGTTCGGCGGCGGCATGTCGCTGGTGTCGGCCAACGCGGTGTCGAGCGGTTCGTCGGGGCGTCTCGGCCCGTTCAGCTACGATCCGACGAAGCACAAGTACCTGTACCTCATCGACGTCGACAAATGCATCGGCTGCGGCTCCTGCGTGCGCGCCTGCGAGCGCGAGAACCAGGTGCCGCGGCACTTCTACCGGACCTGGATCGAGCGCTACCAGATCTCGCGGACCGGCGACGTGTACGTCGACTCGCCCGACGGCGGCCACGACGGCTTCCGGCCGGCGGAGACCGGCGCCGACATCACGAAGGCCTTCTTCGTGCCGAAGCTCTGCAACCACTGCGAGAACACGCCGTGCGTGCAGCTGTGCCCGGTGGGCGCGTCGTTCGTGAGTCCCGACGGACTCGTGCTCGTGGACGACAGCCGCTGCATCGGCTGCAGCTACTGCGTCCAGGGTTGCCCCTACGGCTCGCGGTTCATCCACCCCGAGACGCACACCGCCAGCAAGTGCACCCTGTGCTACCACCGCCTGGTGAGGGGCGAGACGACGGCCTGCGTCCAGAACTGCCCGACCGGCGCGCGCCAGCTGGGCGACCGGCGGGCGCTCGCCGACCGCGTCACCGAGATCGTCGCCACGACGAAGGTGCACGTCCTGAAACCGGAGCTGCACACCGAGCCGCAGTGCTACTACTCGAACCTGAGCCACGAGGTGCGCTGATGCACGGCCAGTCCCTCAACTTCCTGTTCCCCAACGACGTGCACGTGATGTGGAGCCTGATGATCGTGCTCTACCCGTACATCACGGGCCTGGTCGCGGGCGCGTTCATCGTCGGCTCGCTCTACCACGTCTTCGGGCGCACGGAACTCAAGCCGGTCTCGCGGCTCGCCATGGTGGCTTCGCTGTCGTTCCTGCTGGTCGCGACGCTGCCGCTTCTGGCGCACCTGGGGCATCCCGAACGCGCGCTCAACATCGTGATCACGCCCCATTTCACCTCGGCCATGTCGGCGTTCGGGGTGATCTACGCGCTCTACCTGGTGCTGGTCGTTCTCGAGGTCTGGCTGCTGTTCCGGCGCGAGATCATCCAGCTGGCCATGCGCAGCCGCGGGCTCAAGCGCGCCGCGCTGAAGGTGGCCGCCCTCGGCGTCTATGATGTGTCCGAGGAGTCGCGCGTCGTCGACCATCGCGTCGTGACCGTCCTGGCCGCGCTGGGCATCCCTGCCGCCTGCATCCTCCACGGCTACGTCGGCTTCATGTTCGGCTCCGTGAAGGCAAACGCGTTCTGGTCGACGCCGCTGATGCCGATCATCTTCCTGTTCTCGGCGGTCACCTCCGGCATCGCGATGATCATCGTCCTCTACGAGATCGTCAGCGCGGTGAACGGCAGGCGGATCAGCGGCGACTGCCTTCAGTCGCTGGCGGGTTACCTTTGGCTGTTCGCCACCGTGACGGTCACGCTCGAGATCCTCGAGATCGTGACCTTGTCCTACGCGCAGGACGAGGAGTGGCTGATCGTGGAGCCGCTGATACGCGACAAGATCGCGTTCAGCTTCATCGGCATCCAGATGGTCTTCGGGTCGCTGATACCATTCATCCTGCTGGCCATCGTCGTCACCATGAAGCGCTACCTGACGGCGGGCATGCGCAACGTCATCACGTTCGTCGCCGCCCTGATCCTGCTGATCCAGGTCTTCGCGATGCGCTGGAACGTCGTGATCGGCGGGCAGATCTTCTCCAAGAGCGGCATCGGCTTCCGCGAGAACTACGTGCCGGAGCTGGGCACGCGCGAAGGCGTGGCGATGGCGCTGCTCATCTTCTTCGCGCCGTTCGTCATCATGGGGCTGTTCAACCGCGTGCTGCCGCTGGCCGCCGAGGGCGGTGACGGCGGAGCCGGAGGTCACGGATGAGCGATCGCGAACTGCAACAGCTGCGCGCCCTGGTGACCAGCCTGCAGCTGCGGGTGGAGTCGCTCGAGGCGCGCCTGGCGCCGCTGACGGAAACGGCGCTCCCCCAAGCCGCCCTGGCCGGCCCGGTGGAGGCGGCCGCCGCCGAAGACCTGCGCCCCGCCGCGGTGCGCGCGTTTTCGCTTCTCGGCAGGTCCGTCCTGGTGCTCGCCGGCGGCTTCCTGCTGCGCGCCCTGGCCGGCGGCGGCCTGGTTCCACAGACCGTGGGCTTCGCGGCCGGCCTGGCTTACGTGCTGGGGCTGATCCTCGTCTGCGACCGCGCGGGTCGCCGGGGCGACCACGCCGGCGCGACGGCCCTGGGCGTCGCGGCCGTGCTCGTGGCCTACCCGTTCCTGGGCGAGGCGACCGCGAGGCTGCACCTGGCCTCGGCGCCGGCGGCGGGCGCCGGCTGGGCGCTCGTGACGGCGGCGGGGCTGGTCGCCGCGGCGCGCACGCGCCTGCGGGCGCTGGCCTGGGCGTTCACCCTGGGTGCGCTTGCCTCGGGAGTGCTGCTGCAGGCTGCCTCCGGCCATCCGCTCCTGTTCACCTGGCTGCTCCTGGGGCTGGGCGCCGCCACGCTGTTGCTGGCGTACGGCCGCGGCTGGCGCCTGAAACGCTGGCTGGCGGCGTTCGCGGTCGACGCGCTGGTCCTGCGGCTGGTCGTCGTGGCGGCCGGCCAGGCGCCCGGCGCGCCGACGCCGGCGGCGGTGCTCCCGCTCGCGCTGGCGCTGCCGCTCGTGTATCTCGGCCTCTTCACGTATCGCGCCCTCGTGCTCGGCAAGGGCGTCCGCGCCTTCTACATCACGCAGTCGCTGCTCGTGCTGGCCATCGGTTACGGCGGCGCGCTCAAGCTGGCGCAGGCAAGCGGCAGCGGCGCCGCGCCGCTGGGCCTGGCGGCGCTGGCTGCCGCCGTCGGCTACTACACCGTGGCCTTCACGATCGTCCATCAGCGTCACGGCCGCGGGCGCGCCTTCTTCTGGTGCGCGTCGCTGGGGCTGGTCTTCCTGGCGCTCGGCAGCCGGGTGGTGGCCGGCGGGCCGTGGCTGGCGTGGTGCTGGCTCGCGCTGGGCGTCGGCGCCACGCTGCTCGGCAACCGTCTCGGGCGCCTGACGCTGCACGCGCACGGCGTGGTCTACCTGCTGCTGGGCGTGCTCAGTTCGGGGCTCGGCGCCGCGGCGTGGCGGGCGTTCGTCGGCGGCGCGCCCGGCGACGGACCGGCGCCCGGCGCCGTCGGCGTCGCGACCTGTATCGCGGCCGCCGCCGCGTGGACGCTGCAGGCGCGGTCGGCGCTGGCGGCCGATCGCGCCGGACCCGGCCGCATCCCCCGCTTCGGGGCGGCGGTGCCCGTGCTGCTGGGCGCCGGCTGGGCGGCCGTCACGGCGTTGACCGGGCTGGCCGGGGGCGGTCCGTCGGCGGCGGCGGTCTCGCGCACGGCGGTGCTCGCGGTCACGGTCATCGCCCTGGCCTTCGCCGCCAGGCGCACGCGCTGGGCCGAACTGGGCTGGCCGGTCGTGCCGCTGCTTGCCCTCGGCTGCGTGAAGCTGCTGATTGAGGACATGCGGCGAGGATCGGCGGTCACGCTGACGGTCTCACTGGCCCTCTTCGGCACGGCGCTCATCGTGGCGCCGCGGCTGCTGCTGGCCGCGCGGCGGGAGCAGGGACTGCCGAAGCCGGCAGAAGACCGGACGATCGGTGACGGATGAGGTGGGAACGTGCGCACAGCATTCATCGCGACGCTGCTGATCGCCGCCCTGGCCGGGGCCGGCGCTTCCCGCGCGGAGCGCCACCCGGTCGAGATCGCCTGGGGGCAGGCCCTGGCGGCGGCCGAGGCGGGCGACTGGCCCGCCTATCTGCAGGCCTGCGAGCGGGGTCTCGCATTGGCCCCGGGACAGCCCGCCCTGCTGCGGCGCCGGGCCGAGGCGCTGGCGCAATTGGGGCGCGGCGACGAGGCGATGGCCGTCCTGCGCGCCCTGGGCCGCTGGGGCGTGGCGGCTGACCTGACCGGCAGCGCGCTGCTGGAGCCGCTGCGCGGGCGCGAGGACTGGCCGCGGCTGCTGGCCGAGACGGCCGCCGCCCTGGCGCCGCGCGGCGAGCCGCGGACCACGTTCACCACCGAGGCCGACCTGGTGCCCGAGGGCCTGGCCTGGGATCCCGTGGCCGACGTCTTCTACCTGAGCAGCATCGCGGAGAGGAAGATCGTGCGCGCGGGTCGCGACGGCGCCATCGCCGACTTCATCGCGCCGGGCGCGCACGGCTACCTGGCCGGGCTGGGGCTGGCCGTGGACGCGCCGCGCCGGCGCCTGTGGGCGGTCAGCACGGCGCAGGCCGATGACGGCCTGTTCGACGCGGCGACCAACGGCAGCTCGGCCGTGCACGTCTTCGACCTGGATTCCGGCGCGCTGCTGTGGCGCCACGTGACCGCCCCGGCCGACAGCCTGGGCTTCAACGACGTCTGCGTGCTGCCGGACGGCGGCGCCGCGGTGTCGGTGAGCGACCGCGGCCAGGTGCTGCGCTTCGCCGCCGCGGGCGGCGCGCCCCTGGCGTTGACGGCGCCGGGCAGCGTGCCGGGCGCCAACGGGCTGTGCGTGGGTCCCGGCGGCGACTGCCTCTACGTGTCCGCTTATGTGCTGGGGATCGTCCGCGTGGACCTGCGCAGCGGCGCCGTCACGCGCGCCGCGGCGCCGGGCGCCGACTTCACCACCGTCGGCGTGGACGGCCTCTACCTGCTGCCGGGCGGCGCGGAGCTGATCGCCGTGCAGAACTACAACGGGCTGGACCGCGTCGCCTGCTTCGCGCTGGGGGACGACGGCCTGGTCGCCGGCTGCCGCGCGCTGGCCGCGCGCCTGCCCGGGTTCGTGGACCCGACCACCGGCGCGGTGACGCCGGACGGCTTCCACTTCATCGCCGACAGCCACGTCTCGCCGTTCTACGGGCGGCCGGAGAAGGCGGCGCGGACGGGGTTCGGAACCTCGAGCGTGCTCAGCGTGGAGTACCGGTAGGGGCGCGGGTCAGTCGTCGGCCAGGCCGCGATCCTCGGCCGTCACGCTCAGAACCCAGGCGACGTGCCACGGCGCCTCGCCGGCGACGAAAGTCTCGTCGATCTCCTGGGCCGACCAGCGAACGCGCAGGAAGTAGCGTCCGTCGCGGCCGGGCACGAAGCGCACGGTGGGCACCAGCGCGGACACCGTCGGGTCGTGGCGCAGCACCAGGCGGCGGCGGTCGTCGCCGATGACCACCTCGCCGTCGGTGGCGCCCAGTCCGCCCTTGGCCGTGATCAGCGTCGAGTAGGCCTCGCCGTGGTGCACCGGGTCGTCGCGGAAGCGGAAGACCTCGCGCGCGCGGCCGCCGTTGCGGACGGCGTAGCCCAGGCCGGCCGCGTCGAACACGCCCGGCACGACGGTCACGTGGGCGACGTGGATCTCCGCGGCGCGGCGGGCAGGCAGCTGCAGCTCGCCGCGCCAGGTGACGACCGGCGCGAGCGGATCCACGCGCCATTCCTTGCGCACGTGGAGGTCGCCGTCGCTCGCCTCGCAGGCGGCCGACGGCGCCTCGCCCGCGTGCAGGGCCGCGGTGACCGGGCGCAGGTCCGCCTGCTTGGGGCAGCCCGGCCGCTGGACGACGACATGGCCGGTGTAGAAGTCGGCGCCCAGCGTGATGTCGTCGAAATAGCCGTGGGCCAGCGTGCCGAGCACCGGACGCGGGTCCCAGCGCGGGAAGACCAGCGAGCGCGCCGCCAGCCCGCGGCGCGGGTTCAGTTCCAGTCGCGCCGCTTCGCCGGCCAGGACCAGGTCGCCGTCGGTGGCCGCGTGGCGCGCGGCGCGCGGCGCGGAATCCGTCCAGTCCAGGCGCGGCAGGCGCGCGCGAGGCGCCACCTCCTGCCAGCGCTCGGCCGCCAGGTGCGTGCGCAGGTCGCTGGACCAGAGGAAGAGCAGGTCGCGCCAGGCCTCGTCGTCGCCGTCGCCGGCCGCCAATTCGCGCGCGCGCGCGTGGCAGGCCGTGTTCAGCTCCAGGTCGCCGCGACCGGTGACGGCCCAGCGGTTCAGGTTGTACTTCTCCTGCTTCTTCACGGGGACCGGCTGCGCCACGGTGCCCAGGCGCAGCCGCAGGCCGCACTGCGGCGACGGCGGCTCGTCCAGCGCGGCGGCCAGCGGCGCCAGCGCCATCCGCGGCTCGGCGGCCAGCCAGGCGGCGGCCTCGGACACCGTGTCCCATTCGCCGCGCGGGTCGCCGCCCGCCTCGCCGTGCTCGTCACGGTAGCGGCCGGGGCGGAAGTCGAAGACCTCGGCGTCGCTTCCGTAGAAGAACGCGTGTCGCGGCGCGGTTTCACCGGCTGCCGGCAGGCGGCTGCGCCAGTGCGCCAGGAACTCGTTCTGCGCGATGTCGCCGGCCACCAGTCGCTGCAGCTTCTGGAAGTCGAAGGTGTCGACCCAGACCACGGGCACGTCCGCGCCGTCGGGGCCCTCGGCCCGCTGCCAGTGCCAGCGCCAGCGCGGATCCCATTCGGGATGCGCGTGGAACGCGTTGTTCCATTCCATGATCACCGCGCGCGCGCCGACGTCGCGATACAACGAGGCCAGGCCGCCGCTCCAGGCCATCTCGTTGACCAGCCACAACGAGGGTTCGACGCCCAGAAGCCGCTCGGCCGCGCGCCGCCCCAGGTCCAGGTTGCGCTCGTTGACGGCCGCCGGCGCCAGCGGGCCGATCACCTGGCTGTAGCCGCTGGCCACGTACTCGGCGCGGCCCTGGCGCAGCAGCGCGCGCAATCGTTCCAGCCAGCGCCGGTCCAACGCCGCGATCATCTCGAGCGTCAGGCCGCTGGCCTCCACGGCCACCGGCACGCCGCGTTCGGCCAGGTCCAGCACGCGGTGGTAGCAGCGCGCGACGACCTCGGCGCGGCGCGACGGCGCGATCGACGAATACATCAGGTTCAGGTGGAACAGCGTGGCGAGCTTCAGCATGGCCCGGTCCGCCGCCAGCTGAACAGCCGGGCCACGTGCGCGGCGGCGCGCGCGGCGCCCTGGCCGTCGACGACGCCGCGGGCGGCCCGCCGCATCGCGGCCAGGTTGGCCGGCTCGAGGATGCCCGCCAGCGCGCGCGCCAGGCCGGGCTGGTCCACCCGGTCGTGGCGCCCCAGATCGACCACCGCGTCTGTCCTGGCCAGATGGGCCACCGCCGGCGCGTCGTGCTCGTAGTTGCTGAGGATGGCCACGGGCGTGCCCAGGGCCAGCGCCTCGCCGACGCTCACGCCCATCGCCGTGACCAGCAGCGCGGCGCCGGCCACGATCCCCTCCAGCGGGTCGCCCGTGGCGATGACCGCCTGCTCGGGGTAGCGGCGCGCCAGGACCTGCGACTTGATGCGGGCGTAGGGGACGGTGGGGGCCAGCGCCACCTGGACGCGCGCGTCCACGGCCACGTCGTGCAGCGCCGCCGCAACGCGGGCCGTCAGTTCGTTGGGGTCGCTGCCCCCGAAGCAGACGACCACGCGCGGACGCGGATCGTCCTCGGGCGCAACGGCGTCGCGGGCGGCCCGCACGTCCTCGCGGATCAGCAGGTAGCCCATGCCGCCCACCAGGTCGTCGCGCCCGGCCGGCGGCTCCCAGCCGAACGAGGGCACGATGCCCAGGTCCGCCTCGCGGCACGCCGGCTGGTCGATGACCACGACCAGGCGCCCGTCGGCGCGCAGCCGGCGAGCCAGCCCGTCCAGCGCGACGTCGCTGTCCAGGACGCACACCGCCGGGCCGCCCTGCCTCGAGAGCGACGCCAGGAAAGAGATGTCGCGCACCAGCGCGTCCTCGTCCGCGAAGGTGCTGTGGTTGAAGCCGTGGCGGTCCAGCATGGCGCGCGGACCCGGCTCGTCCGGAGTGAAGAAGAAGGTGTCGGCGTCGTGCCCGTCGCGCAGGGCCTCGGCCAGCGCCAGGCAGCGCGCCACGTGGCCCAGGCCCTGACCGGCAGCCACGAAGAACACGTCCGGGCCGCCGCGCCGCGATTCCGGCTGCGAGCGCGGCCACTCGCGTCGCACCGGCAGCGTGGGTCGCAGGCCGTCGGAGGGATCGGCGCGCCAGGCGCGTTCGGCCAGGTCCTCCGGCAGCGGCGCCACGCGCCCGGTGCCGTCGCAGCCCGGCGAGACCGGCGCGTAGCCTCCTGCGATCACCGGCTCGATCGTCTCCGGCAGCCAGCAGTGCCCGCCGCCGAATTCGGCGCCGCGGCCCTCCAGGTCGAAGTGGAACTCGATCGCGTCGGCGGCCCAGTGGCGCAGCGCGCGCCCGATCACGCCGGGCGAGACGGAGTGGTCGGACCAGCCCGTCTTGAACGCGACCTCCGGCCAGTCCGGCGCGAAGTTGGCGGCCATCATCTCGCGCAGCGTGCCGATCGCGGCCAGGTTGCAGGCGTGCTCGGGCACCGGGTAGCGGCTGACGCAGTGCAGCAGCGTCAGGTCGCGGCAGCCCGACTCCAGCGCGGCGTCCACCGCGGCCCAGGCCTCGCCGGCGTCGGCCATGCCGGTCGAGACGATCAGAGGCAGGCTGGTGGCGGCGCAGGTGTGGATCAGGTCCAGCCACGGCAGCTCGTAGGAGGCGACCTTCAGGAAATCGACGTGCGGCGCCAGCTCGTCCACGGCCTCCAGGTCGAAGGGCGTGCAGCCGAACTTGAGCCCCGCGTCGCGCGCGGCCGCCGACAGCTCCGGCAGGAAGCGCAACGGCAGTTCCCAGCGCCGGCGCCGGCGATGGTCGGCGCTGACGCGCAGGATCTCCGGCGCGAACAGCCGGTCGACGCGGAAGAGCTGGAACTTGACGCCGGTGCAGCCGACGCGAGCCGCCTCCGCGATGAGGCGGCGGCAGCGGCCCAGGTCGCCGTTGTGGTTGCTCGAGATCTCGGCGATGAAGTCCGTCATGACGGCCCGCCGTCGTCGTCGGCGCCCACAGGCGCGGTCGCGGCGGCCACGGGCGCGGCAGGCAGGTGGCGCCGCACCGCCTTGATCACCCGCGCCTGGTCGCCGTCGGTCATGGTCGGGAACAGCGGCAGCGACAGCGCCTCGCGGTAATAGGCCTCCGCGGCGGGGCACTGGCCCGGGCCGGTCCCGAAACGGCGCCGGTAGTACGGTTGCAGATGCACCGGGTAGTAGTGGACCTGCGTGCCGATGCCGGCGGCGGCCAGCGCCGCGTGCAGGGAGTCGCGCGACGGCGTGCGCACGATCATCAGATGCCAGCAGGTCTCGTCCGGCTGCGGCCGCGCCTGCGCGCGCAGGCCGGGCACGCGGGCCAGCGCGTCGTCGTAACGCCGCACCAGCTCCAGGCGCCGCCGGCGCAGGCGCTCCAGCTTCTGCAGCTGCACCAGGCCTAGGGCGGCCTGCAGGTCGGTCATCCGCGCGTTGAGCCCCAGCTCGTGCATCTCGTAGTACCAGGGGCCGTCCTGCCGCTCCAGCCGGGCCGGCTCGCGCGTGATGCCGTGCGTGCGCAGGAGCGCCAGACGCTCGGCGAGTTGCGGATCGTTGGTGGTGACGGCGCCGCCCTCGCCCGTGGTGATGGATTTCACGGGGTGGAAGCTGAAGCAGGTCAGGGCGCCGTGGCTGCCGTCGCCCACGCGATGCCAGGAGCCGCCCTCGTCCCGCCAGCGCGTGCCGATGGCGTGGCAGGCGTCCTCGATCAGGATCGCGCCGTGGCGGTCGGCGAGCCGCTTGAGCGCCGGCAGGTCCGCCGTGCGCCCGCCCAGGTGCACCGGCACGATCGCCTTGATGCGCGGGTCGGCCAGCAGGGCGGCCTCGGTCCGCGCCACGTCGAGGGTCAGTGTCTCGGGATCGATATCGACGAAGACCGGCTCGGCGCCGCAGAGCACGCCGGCGTTGGCCGTGGCCACGAAGGTGACCGCCGGCACGATGAAGCGGTCGCCGGGGCCCAGGTCGACGGCGCGGAAGGCCAGCCAGAGAGCCAGCGTGCCGTTGGCCGCGGCCACCGCGTGCGCCGCGCCGCAGGTGGCGGCCAGCGCCGCCTCGAATTCCGGCACGCGCGGACCCTGCGTCAGCCATTCGGATTCCAGCACGTCCCGCACGCGGCGGATCTCCTCGCCGCCGACGTCCTGGCGCCCGTACGGCAGGAAGCGCTTCATGCGCGGCTCCCCACGGCCAGCGGCTCCTCCTCGGGGATCTCCGCCAGCAGCACGGTCAGGTCCACCAGCGACAGCCACTGGTCGTTCGTGTCGGAGGCGTAGCGGAACTCGCGCGGCACCAGCCGGCCGCCCGGCCGCACGTGGTCCTGCTGCGATTCGGCGTAGGAGAGGGGGTAGACCACGTAGTGGTCGTCGTACTCGAAGGTGGAGCGCGCCTCGTCCTCGGTCAGCATCACCTCGTGGAGCTTCTCGCCCGGGCGGATGCCCGTCTCCACCAGGCGCGCCCGCGGGTTCACCGCGTGGGCGATGTCGGTGATGTTGCAGGAGGGGATCTTCGAGAGGAAGACCTCGCCGCCGCCGCCCGTTTCCAGCGCGCGCACGACCAGGTCGACGCTCTGCTCGAGCGTGATCCAGAAGCGCGTCATGCGGCGGTCGGTGATGGGCAGCGAGTCGGCGCCCCCGGCGGTCAGCTTGCGGAAGAAGGGGATCACCGAGCCGCGGCTGCCGACGACATTGCCGTAGCGCACGACGACGAACTGCGTGCCGCCGGCGGCGTAGGCGTGGGCGGCGCGGAAGAGCTTGTCGCTGACCAGCTTCGTGGCGCCGTAGAGGTTCACCGGGTTGACGGCCTTGTCGGTCGACAGCGCCACGACCTTCTTCACGCCGCGGTCGATGGCCGCGTCCAGGATGTTCATCGCCCCGACGATGTTCGTCTGCACCGCCTCGTGCGGGTTGTACTCCATCAGGTGCACGTGCTTGAGCGCGGCGGCGTGGATGACGTAGTCGACGCCGCTGAAGGCGCGGTACAGGCGCTGGCGGTCGCGCACGTCGCCGATGAAGAAGCGCAGGCGGGCGCGGTCGGCCGCGAACTCCTGCTCCATGTGGTACTGCTTGAACTCGTCGCGGCTGTAGATGATCACCCGCCGGACATCGGTCTTCAGGAAGCGCCGGACCAGGGCGTGGCCGAGCGAGCCGGTGCCGCCGGTGATCAGGATCGTCTTTCCTGAGTACATGTTGCCCGTGTGCATGTTGCCGGTGTTCAAGTCGCGCTGGTCCATCAGCGAACTGCCCTTCCCTGGGACGCGCCTGCGCAGGGCGGGATGCCGTGCTGGCAGGATATCGTCCACCCGTGCCGCCGGCGGGGCTCCGGTCGCCCTGGCCGCCAGCCGCGCTTTTCATGCAACGCCATCAGCCGCAACGAGATATGTCGCCGGCGACGGCCGTGGTCCTGCCGCCGGCCTCAGGGGCCGCCGGCGGGCGGGACGACGCGACGCGGAAGTTTGCAGGATCCGGACCACGGGGGCGCGAGGGCCGGTCCGGCACGGCAGCGGGCGCGGAGCCGAGCCGGCCCCGCGCCCGCCACCGCCGCCCGGCGCGGCGGCTCAGTCCGCGGATTTCGCCGACGGACCCCGGGACGGCGGCTTGGCGCCGGTCGCCCTCCAGCGCCTGGTTGCCGCCGCCCGGGGCCGCCGGATCTCCGTACCCCCCGCCGCCGTCCCGTCGCGCAGACTCCAGCGACTCCGCCTCATCCCGTCCCCCTCCCCGTTCAAGGCAGCGTGTAGGTGATCTTCATGCCGTGGATGGCCAGGCTCGTGACCGTGTTCGGCGTCGTCCAGTTGCACGCCACCACGTAGTGGTTGGCGGCATTGTTGACCACGGCGCCCAAGGAGTTGTTCGCGTACGAGGTGCGGCCCGGCGTCCCCGTGCTGGCGAGCGTCGCGATGATCGCGCCGGCCCCGGCCGTGTAGGGATGGCTCAGCAGGAACGTCTGGATGTTGCGCGTGCCGTCCGAGTCGGTCAGGTGCACCTCGAAGCCCGTGATCGTGGCGCCGTTGGGCAGGTAGACCGGCGCCTCGAAGGTCAGGCCCTGGCCCGCGGTGCGGCCGTGCAGCAGCACGTTGCTGCGGTGCACGTCCATCTGGTTGGTCTCCTCCTCGAGGAACGCCGATGACGGGATCGCGATGATGCCGGCGCCGCCCGCGCCGCCGCCGCTGATCGTGCCCTGCACCGTGAGGTTCCCGGTGATGACCGCGTTGCCCGCCACTTCCAGGCGCTGCGACGGCGTCGTGGTGCCGAGGCCGACGTTCCCGTTGTTCAGGATGCGCAGCCAGCTGGCGTCCGAGATGCCCTGGATGTCGAATCCGTTCAACGAACCCGTGCCCGTGCCGCCGACGCGGATGCGGGCGATGTCGGCGTTCCAGTCGAACCGCGAGATGGCGGCGGTGTTGTTCGGGTTGCGGACGTCGAAGCCGCCGGCGCCGTCGGCGCGCACCGAGCCGAGCACGTGCAGCCGCGAGGACGGATTGACGGTGCCGATGCCGACGCTGCCGCCCTCGACATTGATGCCGAGGTTGTTGGCGGCGCCGTTGTTGACGGCCTGGATCTCGTTGTTGTCGAGCAGCAGGTTGCCCGTCGTCGCCGGGCCGATGCGCACGTAGCCGCCGTTGAACGCGGAGTCGATGTCGGCGCCGCCGGAGACGTGCAGCTTCCGGTCGGGCGCCGTGGTGCCGACGCCGACGTTGCCGGCGATGGCAGCGGACATGTTCGAGCCTGATACGTTCCAGTCGCCGTCGTTGCCGCCGCCTGCCGCGGCCGTGGTCATGCGCGTCCCGTCGCCGAACTCGAGGGTGTCGCAGTGCGCGAGGCCCGTCTTGCCGTCCAGCCAGACGCGGTCGATGTAGCCGTTCATGTCCACGCCGCGGATCCGCCCGTCGTAGGCCACGAGGTCGCTCTGGAGCGTGTAGAAGTGGTCGGTCGAGAAGCGCGCCTGGTTGGCCAGGAGGGCGTAGGGGCTGCTCGACAGCGGCTGGTCGGCGAGCTGCTCGAAGCCCGAGCCGGTGTCCACCCACACGCGCAGTTGGGCGTTCTGATTGCAGGGTTGGTCGACGTTGTACGAACTGAGCGCGACCATGCCCAGGCCCTCGTCGCCGAGCCTCACGCTGAAGATGCCGCCCTCGACCGCGAGCGTCACCGCGCCGGTCGGCTGGCTGCCGGCCACGCTGCTGCCGTCGTTGGACCAGACGCTGACCGTGCCCGGCAGCGTGCCGCAGAGGATCGCGAACTTGAAGCCGGCCTGGCCGGTGAAGGGCTGGCCATTCACGTCGAGCCGGCCCTGGTAGCTGACCGTCGAGGGCGCCGCTCCCATGGCGCCGGCCGGACGCAGGCAGGACAGCAGAATGGCGGCGATGCCCGCGGCGATGGAGAACTTCTTCATGGTGTCGACCCCTTGTCGGGCTGGGTGTTTCCGGCGCCGGCGCCTCAGCGCACCAGCGTGAGCTTGTGGCTGGCGCGCCCCTGGGACGACTCCAGCACCGAGACGTAGACCCCCGAAGCGACCGCGCGACCGGCGTCGTCCAGGCCGCTCCACACGACCTGGTGCCGCCCGGCCGGCAGCGCGCCGTCCACCAGCGACGCCACCAGCCGGCCCTGCAGGTCGAACAGGCGCAGCCTCAGGCGCGGCTCGGCCGCCGGCAGGTCGAACGCCAGCGTCGTGCGGGGGTTGAACGGATTCGGGTGGTTGGGGTAGGCGCGGAAGGCCTGCGGCGGGGGCAGGTCGCCCGGCACTCCCGCGGCCGCTCCGCCCGGCGGCGTCCACCAGCCCGCGCCGATGGTCACGGTGACGCCGGCGGCCGCGCCGACGGCCGGCTGCCCGACCGTCGCCCGCACCGCGGCCGCGGCGCCCGCGGCCGTTCCGCCGCCGGCGCCGATGACCGCGTGCGAGATGGCCGCCGCCGCCGCGGGCGTGGCCGGCAGGCAGGCTGCCGCAGCCAGCGCCAGCGGCAGGACCGCTGGACGGATCCGCTGCCGGCCCGGGATGCATGGGAACATGGAGACCTCCAGGGACGGGAATGCCGAGAGGGCGGCGTCCGCCTCCGGAAAGGGGGCGTCGCCGGCCGCTGCTCCTGACCCTGACGCGGAATCCGGACCCGGATTGCGCCACGATATCGCACCGAAATCGTCTTCTCGAATGGCGGCCCCGCCGCCGCTCGTCCTATACTCGTCGCATGGATTCCCCACGCGACGTGACCCTTCTGCTCCAGGCCGCGACGGCCGGCGAACCCGGCGCCGTGCGCGACCTCTTCGCTGCCGTCTACGACGACCTGCGCCGGCGCGCCCGCGCGCACCTGGCCCGGGAGCGCCCGGACCACACCCTGCAGCCGACCGCCCTGGTGCACGAGGCGTTCATGCGCCTGGTCGACCAGGACCGGGCGGTCTGGCAGAACCGCGCCCACTTCCTGGCCGTGGCCGCCCAGGCCATGCGCCGCATCCTGGTCGACCACGCCCGCGCCCGCAACAGCCTCAAGCGTCCCGGCGGCAAGGTCCACCTGGACCTCGACGAGGCGCTGGTGCTGGGCGACGAGGCCGCCGATCCCGTGGTGATCGCGCTGGACGACGCGCTGCGGCGGCTCGAGAAGGAGGAGCCGCAGATCGCGCAGGTGGTCGAACTGCGCTTCTTCGGCGGCCTGACCCAGGACGAGTGCGCGCAGCTGCTGGGGATCTCGCGACGCACGGTCTGCCGCCACTGGGACTACGCGCAGGCGTGGCTCTACCGCGAACTCAGCGACGGCGGAGGGCCGGGATGAGCGTCCCGCGGGAGGCCATTCCGCCCGCGCCGCGCCGCGCGGCCGACATCTTCGCCGCGGCCCTCGAACTGGATGCCGCCGCGCGCGCCGCCTACCTGGACGCCGCCTGCGCGGGCGACGAGGCCCTGCGCGCGGATGTCGATTCGCTGCTGGCCGCACTGCCTGCCGCGCAGCGCCTGTTCGACGGCGCGCCGCACCTTGCGGCGCCGATCCTCCCGGCGAAGGCCGCCGACGAGGCGGACCCCGCTCTCGGCCTGGCCCTGGGCCCCTGGCGCCTGGTGCGCCGGCTGGCCACCGGCGGCATGGGCGCCGTGTACCTCGGCCAGCGCGTCGACACCGCATTCCGCAAGCAGGTCGCCGTCAAGCTGATCCGTCCCTGGCTGGACACCGCCGAGATCACCGAGCGGTTCCGTCGCGAGCGGCAGGTCCTGGCCGACCTCGATCACCCGCACATCGCGCGCCTGCTCGACGGCGGCGCCGCGCCCGACGGGCGGCCGTACCTGGTCATGGAATACGTCGACGGCCTGCCGATCGACCGCCACGCGGACGAGCTGGCGCTGCCGATCGCCGAGCGCCTGCGGCTGTTCCTGACCGTCTGCGACGCCGTTCAGCACGCGCACGGCAACCTGGTCGTCCATCGCGACCTCAAGCCGAGCAACATCCTGGTCGATCGCCAGGGCCAGGTGAAGCTGCTGGACTTCGGCATCGCCAAGGTCATCGGCGGCGATGCCGGTCTCGAGGCGGCGGACGCCGACCGCACGCTGACGACGGCGATGACGCCGCGCTATGCCAGTCCCGAACAGGTGCTGGGCCGGCGCGTGACCACAGCCACGGACGTCTACAGCCTCGGCGTGCTGCTCCACGAGCTGCTGTCGGGCGCCGCGCCGTACGCGATGCCCACTCAGCTGACGCCCGAGGCCGCGCGCGTCATCAGCGAGACCGAGCCCACGCGTCCGAGCCGCGCGGCCGCGCGGGCCCCGATCGACGTCGCGCAGAGGCGCGGACAGTCGCCGGCGCGGCTGTCGCAGCAACTGGCCGGGGACCTGGACAACATCGTCCTCAAGGCGCTCCGCAAGGAGCCGGACCGCCGTTACGGGACTGTCGCCGAACTGGCGACCGACATCCGGCGCCATCTTGACGGCCTGCCCGTGCTGGCGGCGCCGGACCGGCTGGGCTACCGGGCCGGCAAGTTCGTGCGCCGGCACCGGGCGCTGGTGCTGGCGACGGCGGCGACGGTCGTGGCGCTTGCGGTCGCACTGGCGGTCAGCGTCGAGGCCTGGCAGCAGGCCCGTCGGCAGACGCGCGCGGCCGAACGCCTGGCCTACGAGAATTCCCTCGCGGCGGCCGAGTCGGCGTTGCGCGAGAACGCCGTCGAGGAGGCGACCGAGCGCCTGGCCGCGGCGCCGGCCGCGCTGCGGGGCTGGGAGTGGCGGCACCTGACCGCGCGGCTCGACCGCAGTTTGGTCACCGTCAAGGCGCACGTCGAGGGGATCACCTGCGTGCGCTTCGCGCCCGGCGACGCGACGCTGTTCAGCGCGGCGATCGACAGCACCGTGCGCGAATGGGATACCCGCTCCGGCGCCCCGCGTCGCGTCTGGGGCCCCCTGGCCGGGACCGTCGAGAGCCTGGCCGTGGCGCCGGACGGCGCCTGGCTCGCCGCGGGGCTGGGCGACGGCCGGGTCGTGCTGCTCGACGCCGCGGGAGCGTCGCCGACCGTGCTGCACGAGGGCGCCGGCTGGGCGTCCGTCGCCGCCGACCCGACGGGCGCGCGCCTGGCGGTCGCCGAGGTCGACGGCAGCGTGCGCGTGTGGGAGGTCGGCTCGCGCCGCGTGATCCGCGGATGGCAGGCGCACTCGGGGTTCGCCCAGGTCGCCTGGTCGCCCCGCGGCGACCTGCTGGTGACCGGCGGCGCCGACGGCGCCGTGAAGATGTGGAACGCCGCGACGGGCGAGTTGCAGCATGCGTTCACGCGGCACACGCGGCGTGTGTACTGCCTGGCTGTCAGCGCCGACGGCCGGCGCGTGGTGTCCGGCGGCATGGACCAGCTCGCCATCGTCCACGACGCGATCACCGGCGAACACCTGGCCACGTTCCACGGGCACACGGGCACGGTCGCGCAGGTGGCCTTCACGCCCGACGGCGGGCAGGTGCTGTCGTGCAGCCCCGACGGCCGCTTCGTGCGCTGGGACGCGCGTTCCGGCGCCATCCTGTCCGAACTGCGCGGACACCGGGCGGATGTCTCGGCCATCGCCGCGAGCGCCGACGGAAGGTGGCTGGCCAGCGCCGACTGGAACGGGACGCTCAAGGTGTGGGACGCCGACGCCACGGATGTCGAGACCCATCGTCTGCCCTCGCCGCCGCTGATGGTGATGCCGGTCACGAGGCTGGCGCTGGACCCCTCCGGCGACATGGTCGCCGCCGGCAGCGGGCTGGGGGAGTTGCCGGTCTGGCCGCTGCCGGGGTCCAGCCGCGCCGCCGCGCTGCTGGGCGGCGTGGGCCCGGTGGCCGGACTCGCCTACGCGCCCGACGGGCGATTCCTGGTGGTCGCTTCCGCCGCCGGGCTGGTGCACCTGATCGACTCCGCCGACTGGTCGATCGCGGACACGCTGCAGACCGCGGCGACCGCGGCCGGCGCCGTGGCGATCGCCGCGGACGGACGCCGCTTTGCCGTCGCGCTCGGCGAGGACCGGATGGTGTTCGGCGCGATCGGCGCCGACGGCCGGTTCGCGCGGCCGCCGCGTGTGATCGCCGGGCCCGGGAGGGCTCCGCGCGACCTGCTCTACCTGCCGGGCGATGTCTGGCTGGCGGCGGCCGGGGCCGACAGCGCGGTCCACCTGCTGGATCCATCCGGCCAATCTCCCCCGCAGGCCCTGCGCGGCCACGGCGGCGCGGTGCTGGACCTCTGCGCCGACCCGACGGGCCGCCGCCTGGCGTCGGTCGACGCGACCGGCACGCTGCGCCTGTGGTCGCTGCCCGACGGCGCGCCGCTGGCCGCGGCGACGCTCGGCCGCGCCCGGTGCGCCGCCGTCGCCTGGAGCCCCGACGGCTCGCGCCTGGCGGTCGGCGGCATCGACGGCGCCGTCCGCCTCCTGGACGCGGGCACCCTGCGCGAACTGGTCGCGCTGCGCGGGCACGTGGCCCGGATCACGGCGCTCGCCTTCGGGCCCGGGGAAAGCGTCCTGGTTTCCGGCTCGCGTGACGGGACCGTCCGCGTATGGACGGCGCCGGCGCCGGGACCACCACGACACGCCGCCGTCCGGCGGCCGGGAGGAACACGATGACCGACGATCTTCTGCCCGTCGCCCTGATCCAGATGGACAGCGGCGAGGACGTGGCCGCCAACGTCGCGCTGGCCGAGCGTCTGGCGCGCGAAGCCGCCCGCGCCGGCGCCCGCTTCATCGCCCTGCCGGAGATGTACCACTTCCGCAGCACCGGCAAGCCGGCAAGTTTGCCCGGCGAGCCCATCCCGGGGCCTTCGCTGCGCGGGCTGCAGGCGATCGCGGCCGAGCACGGCGCGGCCGTCCTGGCCGGCAGCGTCTGCGAGGCCATCGCCGGCAGCTTCAAGGTGCACAACACGTCGGTGCTCATCGGCCCCGACGGCGCGGTCGCGGCGACCTACCGCAAGATCCACCTGTTCGACGTGGAAGTGGACGGCGTCGCGATCCGCGAGTCGGACTGGTACGTGCCGGGCGACGCGACCGTGACCGCGCAGGCCTGCGGCCGCACGGTGGGCCTGAGCATCTGCTACGACCTGCGCTTCCCCGAGCTGTACCGCCGGCACGCGGACCGGCGCGCCGAGATCCTGACGGTGCCCGCCTCGTTCACCGCCACGAGCGGCGCCGCGCACTGGGAGAGCCTGCTGCGCGCCCGCGCCATCGAGAACCAGGCCTTCGTGCTGGCGCCGGGCCAGACCGGCCCCGGCTCGGGCGGGGTGATGACGCACGGCCACAGCCTGATCGTCGACCCGTGGGGCGTGGTGCTGGCCGAAGGGAGCGCCGGCGGCACGGAGATCGTCACCGCCACGCTGGACTTCGCGCGGCTGGCGGAGGTGCGGCGAAGGCTGCCGGCGCTGGGGCACCGGCGGCTGGGTTGAGGGCGCGCGCGTTGCGCTTGCGTTGCGCCGGCGCAACCCGCGCGCCCGATCATCCGCCCGCTCAGCCCGCAGCCCGCCGCGCCCCGTTCAGCACCTGCGTCGTGACGCGATCCAGCGCGCGCTCCAGCTGCGCCTCTTCGATGCCCGAGAACGATACGCGCGCGTGGTGGGAGTAGTCCGCGCCGCCGAATGCGGTGCCGGGGATGATCGCCACGCCGGCGTCCAGGAACCGCTGCAGCGTGAACGCGCCCTGGTCCTGCCCGGCCGGCGCTTCCGGCACCAGGCCCTTCAGGTTGAGGAAGAAGTAGAACGCGCCTTCGGGCCGGTATAGTCCCGGGCCCACGACGGGCCCCAGGCGCTCGACGATCAGCTCGCGCCGGCGCGCGAACTTCGCCAGCAGCGGCTCCAGCCAGGCGCGGCGCTCGGCCTCGTTCGTCATGGCCTCGGCGAACGCCTTCTGGATGAACGGCACCACGCCGCCGGTCTGCGTGTACTCGCCCAGGGTCATCTTCGCGATCAGGTCGGCGTCGCGGCAGACCGTGTAGCCCAGGCGGAAGCCCGTCGCCGCGTACGATTTCGAGCAGGTGAAGACGCCGAAGATGTGCTCGCCGGGGAAGGCGAGCATGCTCACGTGCCTCGCGCCGCCGAACACGAAGTCCTCGTAGGCCTCGTCCGAGACGATGCGCACCTTGTGTTTCAGGCACAGGTCGTTCAGCCGCGACAGCTCTTCGCGCGAGAACACCTTGCCGCTCGGGTTCTGCGGCGAGTTGACGTAGAGCAGCGCCGCGCCCGGCAGCTTGGCCTCGACCTGCGCGAAGTCGATGTCCAGCCGGCCGTCGCGCTCGACCAATGCGACCGGATCCAGTTCGCAGCCGGCGTAAGGCGCGATGTTGTCCAGCACGCACGACCACGTCGGCGCGAAGGCGACCACCCGCCCGCCGGCGAACAGGTTGAACACCAGCTGCAGGCCCTCCTGGCCGCCGTAGGTGCAGATGACGTGCTCGCGCGCGAAACCGGGCAGTCCGTTCGCCGCCAGGCGGGCCAGCACCGCGTCCTTGAACCACGGCTCGCCGCCCGATTTCGGGTAGCGCGTCAGGCCCGCCGCCACCGCCTGCGCCAGCGCGCGCGTGATGTAGGCCGGCGTGTCGTCGGCCAGTTCGCCGCGCTGCAGGTAGGCGAACCGCTCGCCGGTGCGCGCCTCCCAGCGCGGCGCGACGTCGCGGATGCGCTCGCTGATCTCGACGATCGGCGACAGGCCGATGCGGGTGAAGGCGGGGTTCAGCATGGCGGCTCCTCGGGGTGGGCGGTCGCGGCCAGGGCCGTGCGGGCAGACGCATTCTACCCCGCCAACCCTGCGGGAGCCACTCCGGGGCCGCCGGCAGCGCCAGGACGCGCGCAAATCGCTTGATAACATACATTTGTGATAGGTGATGTAATGCCATGAAACTGAAAACCTTGCGCGAATCATCACTTTTCAATGATAGATGATGTCCTTATCTGTTGAAATATCATTCAAGATTTTTTCTCTCAACAATGGTTTCCGATGCTACAATTTTGGGCCCGGTGTCGCAGGGACACCGGCCCCAAGCACCCGTGGAGGATGCACAATGCGTTCGTCTATCGTGAAGGTCCTGGTCGCGGCCCTTGTGCTGGTCCCGACTCTCGCCGGCGCGTTTCCGGTCACCTTCGGCACTTCGTGGGACAACGTCCCGCTGCAACAGATCCTGGACCAGCAGTACGGCCCGGGCGTCGTCAACGTCGCGACGCAGTACGAAGGCTATGCTCCGGGCGATGCCGATCCCCCGTACTGGGAGGACCTGGGCGTCAGCGGCGTGGTCATCCGCGAGATCGCCGGCTTCAAGGACCGCAACACGCTGGGCTGGTACGCCGAGACGCTGCTGTCGCCGCCGGTGATCGACGGCATCAACGACGGCGTGGTCTTCGACGGCCCGTCGGGCTCCGGGCAGGCGGCGGTCATCACCTTCCCGGGCGGCGTGACGCGGTTCGGCTTCTACCTGAACCCGAACGGCAACCAGGCCGGCGGCGGCTACGCCCCGGAGCCCGAGCTGTTCTTCACGAACCGCTTCTACAACGACATCGGCCCGACCGGCGCCGGCGCCACGC
Organism: uncultured Fibrobacteraceae bacterium; assembly: GCA_964399195.1. GTDB lineage: Bacteria > Krumholzibacteriota > Krumholzibacteriia > LZORAL124-64-63 > LZORAL124-64-63 > CAINDZ01. The sequence goes on along the minus strand of CAYNPY010000007.1, from coordinate 8,780 downwards.
ACGCGCCGTTCAACGGCGACCCGCAATGCCTCGTCTTCAACGTCTCGCACCTGTACGGCGGCCTGCCGACCTACGTGCTGGCGTGGGAGGACCTGGACTACGGCGCGCCGATCATGCCCTACTACGGCTGGAACTACACGGACAACGACTTCAACGACATGGTGGTCGAAATCCAGGCCCAGTCGCCCGTCGCGACCGAGACCCAGACCTGGGGCTCGGTGAAGGCGCTGTTCCGGCAGTAGGCCGGCGCGTCGCGACCAACGTCCTCCACGGACAGTCTCGTCCTCCACGGACAAGGAAGGGGCGGCCCCACCGGGGCCGCCCCTTCGTTTCGGAATCCAGGCGGGCGGTCAGGCGCTGCGCCGCACCAGCACCAGGGTCACGTCGTCGCTGGTGGGCGCCTCGCCGACGAACCCGCGCAAGTCGGCCAGCACCGCGTCGCGGATCGCCGCCGCGTCCCGGCCGCGCAGCGACTGCAGCAGCGCCAGCAGGCGCTCGTCGCCGTACTCCTCCTCGGCGGCGTTCCAGGCTTCGGGGATGCCGTCGGTGAACAGCGCCAGCACGTCGCCCGGCCCCAGCGTGAGCGTCCGCGTCGTCCAGGTTCCCTCGCCGATCAAGGCCACCGGCAGCCCCGTCGGGGCCAGCGTCTCGACCGCGCCGTCCGCGCGCACGACGCAGGGCGGATTGTGGCCCGCGTTGACGTACTCGAGGGCGCCGGTGGCCGGGTCCAGCACCCCCACGAACAGCGTCGCGTAACGGACCGGCTCGGTCACCGGGAAGAGGACGGCGTCCAGCCGCGCGACGAGCGCCGCGATGTCCTCGCAGCGGCCGGCCAGGCCGCGCAGCAGCGGCAGCAGCGACGACACCAGCAGCGCCGCGCCCAGCCCCTTGCCGGCGACGTCGCCGACCACGACCAGCACGCGCCCGTCCGGCAGCGTCAGCAGGTCGAAAAGGTCGCCGCCCACCTCGGTGCACGAGACCAGGTGCGGCACCAGTTCCCAGCCGGCGATGCGTGGGGCCTGCTCCGGCAGCAGCGCGGTCATGATGCGCCGCGCCGCGCCCAGTTCGCCCTCGAGCCGCATCTTTTCGGCTTCCATCTCGTGGTAGCGCGCGTGGGTCAGCGCCACGGCCACGCAGTTGGCCAGCAGCGTGAACGCCTTCAGTTCGTCGGTGGTGTAGCGGTCGTGCGAGTCGGCCGAATCGGCGTAGAGCAGGCCGATCACGTTCTCGTTGTCGAACAGCGGCGCCGCCATCGCCGTGCGCACGCCCTGCGAAACGATGCTCAGCTGCGACTGGAAGGCCACGTCGTGCTGCGCGTCCTCGATGAGGAACGACACGCGCTCGCCCAGCACGCGGTTGACCACCGTGCGGCTCAGCATGAGGTTCGGCGTCTGGCCGCCGCCGCGCACGCGCGAGGCGCGCACGTGCGGCTCGCCGCTGCCTTCCTCGAGCAGGGCGATCAAGGCGCGCTCGGGCATCACCGCGGCGTCGACCATGTCGAGGATCGGCTCGAAGAGCTGCTCCGGAGAACCGGGCGTCACCAGCAGGCTGCCCGCCTCGGCCAGGACCGAGAACAGTTCCGCGCGCTTGCCGGCCCGGCGCGAGAACTGGCCGCTGCGGCTCTCGCGGCCGGTCGCCTCCTGCCAGGTGATGGCCACGCCGTTGGACTGGCGGTCGCCGACGATGGTCATCAGCGCCTGCGAGTCGAGGTTGCCGCCCAGGGAGAACACCGCGCGCCCGAGCGCCACCTGGTCGCCGGGTCGCACCTCGCGCCAGCCCTCGGCCGCCACGCCGTTGACGAGCGTCCCGTTGTGGCTGCCCAGGTCGCGCACGCGGGCGCGGCCGCCGGCGTACTCCAGTTCGGCGTGGCGGCGCGAGACCGACGATTCGGGCAGCACGACGTCGCAGTCGACGGCGCGGCCCAGCACGTGGAGGCCCTCGGCCAGCTCCAGGCGCAGTTCCTGGTCGCCGACGCGGCCGGTGAGGATCAGTTGCTGGCGGTTCATGCGCTCCAGACTAGGCGATTCGCCGGTGCGGCGCCACGGTCTTTTCGGAGTTGAACTGTCCGGATGCAGATGCGCCCCCGGCGCAACCTCGGCGTCGCGCGCGCTGTATTATGAGGTGTGGGATTCGCCGGGGAGGTCGGGTGATGATCGGCAGGACGCTGGGCCGCTATCGTATCACCGGCAGGCTGGGCGAGGGCGGCATGGGAGAGGTCTTCGCCGCCGAGGATCTCGATCTGCGCCGCAAGGTCGCGCTGAAGGTCCTCTCCCCGGCCCTGGCCGGCGATCCGGAGCGGTTGGCGCGGTTCCGGCGCGAGGCCTGCGCCCTGGCGGCGCTCAGCCACCCCGGCATCGTCGTCATCCACAGCGTGGAACACGCCGAAGGCCTGCACTTCCTGACCATGGAACTGGTCTGCGGGCGCAGCCTGGCCGTGCGCCTGGCGGCCGGGCCCCTGGCGGTGCCGGCGTTCCTGGCCCTGGCGGTGCCGCTGGCCGACGCCGTGGCCGCCGCGCACGTGCAGGGCGTGGTGCACCGCGACCTGAAGCCCTCGAACGTGATGGTGGCGGATGATGGGGCCGTCAAGGTGCTCGACTTCGGTCTGGCGCGGGCGGTGGCGCCGTCGGTCCAGCCCTCCGACCCGGGCTCGGCCACCGAGCGCCTCCTGACCGGCGAGCGCCTGCTGGGCACGCCCGACTACATGGCGCCCGAGCAGGTGCGCGGCGAGGAGCACGGCAAGACCTCGGACGTCTACGCGCTGGGCGTCATCTTCTACGAGATGCTCACGGGCCGCCGCCCGCACTCCGGGTCAACGGTGCCGGAGCTCTTCGCCGCCGTGCTGCGCGACCGTCCGCGGCCGGTGACCGCCCTGGCGCCCGATTGCCCGGGGCCGCTGGCCCGGCTGGTCGAACGCTGCCTGGCGTCCGATCCGCGCGACCGCTTCCCGGACGCCGGCGCCCTGCGCGACGAGCTGCAGCGGCTGGCCGAGCGTTACCGCAGCGGCGCCCGCGACCCGGTGCAGAGCATCGCCGTGCTGCCGTTCGCGGACCTCAGCCCTGACGGCGACCAGCGGCACCTCTGCGACGGCATCGCGGAGGAGGTGATCGCGGCGCTGGCGCGCATCGAGGGGCTGACGGTGGCGTCGCGCATGTCGTCGTTCCGCTACCGGGATGCCGGCGGCGACAGCCGCCACATCGGCCGGGAGCTCGGCGTGCGCTACCTGCTGGAGGGCAGCGTCCGCCGCGACGGCGGCCGGCTGCGGGTGACCACGCAGCTGGTCTCGGCCGTCGACGGCTACCAGGTCTGGTCCGAGCGCTACGATCGCGAACTGCGCGACGTGTTCGCCGTGCAGGACGAGATCGCCGCCGGCGTCGTCCACTCCTTCCGCCTGACCATGGACGGACTCGCCGCTCCGCAGGCGCCCGGCCGCCGCACCACCGACCCCGCGGCCTGGGAGGACTACCTCAAGGGCCGCTACTTCACGCGCCGCTGGGGCAAGCGCAACGTCGAGATCGCGATGCGGCTGTTCGCGCAGGCCATCGAGCGCGCGCCGCGCTTCGCCGCCGCGCACGCGGGCCTGGCCGACGCCTACAGCTACCTCTACATGTACATCGCCAGCAGCGCCGAGAACCTGGAGGCCGCCGACCGCAGCAGCCTGCGCGCCCTCGAACTGGACGACACGCTGGCCGAGGCGCACGCCTCGCGCGGCCTGGCGCTCTCGCTGCGGCGCCGTCACGCCGAGGCCGAGCGCGAGTTCGCCGCCGCGCGCGCCCTGGACCCCCGCCTGTTCGAGGCGCCCTACTTCCAGGCGCGCGACTGCGTGGTGCAGGGCAGCTACGAGCGGGCCATCGAGTTCTACCGGCAGGCCGCCCTGGCCAGCCCCGACGACTACCAGGTGCCGATCCTGATGGCGCAGCTCCACCACAGCCTGGGTCGCGAGGAGGAGGCCCGCGAGGCCAACCGCCGCGGCCTGGAGCTCGCCGAGAAGGCGATCCTCTCCAACCCCGAGGACGCGCGGGCCTGCTACATGGGCGCCGGCGCGATGATCCGCCTGGGCCAGCGCGAGCGCGGCCAGAAATGGGCCGACCGCGCCCTGGCCATCGACCCGGACGATCCGGCCATCCTCTACAACGTGGCCTGCGCGTATGCCGGCCTGGGCAGCCTCGAGCGCGCCGTCGAGTGCCTGGAGAGGACCGTGCGCGCCGGCGCCTCCTACCTGGAGTGGATGGAGAACGACAGCGACCTGGACCCGCTGCGCCCGCTGCCGCGGTTCGCGGCGCTGGTGGCGGCGCTGCGGGAGCAGGCCGGCAGCTGAGCCCGGTCCGCCTGCAGCGCCCTCTCGCCGCGTGCGCGCCGGGCGTTGCTGTGGTACAGTGGCCCGGAACCCGGCCGTCCGGCCAGTCGACCCACCGGCGCCCCCGCGGAAGGATTCCCCTCCATGACCGATACCCCGCTGACCGACAACCTTGCCGGCCGCGGCCGCCTGTTCGGCTTCACTCCCGGCTTCTGGCTGCTGAACGTCATCGAGATGTTCGAGCGGCTGGCCTACTACCTGGTCCGCTCGGTCGTGGCCGTCTACATCATGCAGGCCGACGATCCGCACGGGCTGCACTTCACGGCCGCCGAAAAGGGCATGATCTACTCGCTGTGGTTCGTGTTCCAGTCGATCCTGCCCACGTTCACCGGCGGCTTCGCCGACCGCTACGGCTACAAGCGCAGCCTCTTCATCGCCATCACGGGCAACGTGCTCGGCTACTGCCTGATGGCCACGCAGCGCAGCCTGTTCGGCTTCACCTTCGGCGTCGTCGTGCTGGCCAGCGGCACGGCGTTCTTCAAGCCGGCGCTGCAGGGCAGCCTGGCGCAGAACCTGGACCGGAAGAACTCGTCGCTGGGCTGGGGCATCTTCTACTGGGTGGTGAACGTGGGCGCCGCCATCGGGCCGGTGCTGGCCAACGTCATCCGCCACGACTTCTCCTGGCAGGCGCTGTTCTTCACCGCCGCCGCGGTCATGTCGCTGAACTACCTGATGCTGTTCACGTTCAAGGATTTCCAGAGCGGCGCGGACAAGACCATCCACGCCGGGCAGGTGCTGATGCGCACGCTGCGCACCCTCGGCGACTGGAGGCTGGCGGCGTGGCTGGCCATCATGAGCTGCTTCTGGCTGATGATGTACACGCTGTGGGACCTGCACCCGAACTTCCTGACCGACTGGAACGACTCGGGCGGCCTGGCGTCGTTCTTCCGCGCCTCGCCGCTGCTGCCGGACAAGTGGGCGCTGGACACCGACCGCGGGCTGCAGGTGCCGCAGGAGATCCTGCTGAACCTCAACGCGGTGATGATCGTCCTGTTGATGATCCCCGTCTCGTGGCTCGTGCGGAAGATGAAGACGCTCGAGTCGATGGTCATCGGCATGGGCATGGCCACGGTCGGCATCCTGGTGGCCGGCCTGACCAACGTGGGCTGGGTGTTCCTGCTGGGCGTGGTCGGCTTCTCGCTGGGCGAGATGCTGACCGGCCCGAAGAAGAACGAGTACCTGGCGCTCATCGCCCCGCGCGACAAGAAGGGCCTCTACCTGGGCTTCGTGAACATCCCCGTGGGCGTGGGCGGCCTGGTGGGCTCGAACCTGCAGGGCTACTTCTACGGCCACTTCGGCGAGAAGGCGGTGCTGGCGCAGAAGTACCTGGCCGAGCACGCGCCCGGCGCCGGCGGCTGGGACGGCAAGCTGGGCTCGCTGGAAAAGGCGGCGGGCGTGGCGCGCACCGAGGCCTTCGTGAAGCTGCAGCAGGTCACCGGCCTGGACGCCGCGCAGGCCACCACCCTGCTGTGGGACACCTACGATCCGCACCTGCGGGTGTGGCTGCCGTTCGCGGGGATCGGCGTCGTGGCGATCATCGCGCTGGTCTTCTTCGCGCGCGCGGCGCGGCGGTGGGCGGACATGGATGCCTGACGCGACGGACAGCGCCGTCTGCATCGTCCAGGCGCGGATGGGCTCGCGGCGCCTGCCGGGCAAGATGCTGGAGGATCTGGCAGGCCGGCCGCTGATGTGGCACATCCTGCGGCGGGCGCTGCAGGTGGGGCCGGCGCTGGGGCGCGAGGTGCCGGTGGTGCTGGCGACCACCGACCAGGCGCGGGACGACGCGCTGGCGGCGGTGGCGGACGCGCTGGGCGTGGCGGTGGTCCGCGGCAGCGAGGACGACGTGCTGGGCCGCTTCCTGCTCGCGCTGGAGCGGCATCCGGCGCGCTGGGTGGCGCGCGTGTGCGGCGACTCGCCGCTCTTCGACCCGGTGCACCTGGCGCGGTGGCTGGACCTGGCGCGGGAGCAGGGCGCCGACGTGGTGCGCTTCCGCGACGGCGTCGCCTCGCTGCTGCAGGGCGGGGAAGTGGTTTCGGCGCGCGCCCTGCGCTGGAGCCGCGAGGCGGCCGGAGGCGACCCCCTGGCCACCGAGCACGTGACCGCCTGGGCGCTGCGCCACGCGCCAAGCCACCCGGACCGCATGAAGACAGTCTGGGCCGAGCCGCCGGCCGAACTGCTGGCCGACGTGAAGCTCTCCATCGACACGCCGGAGGATCTGGCGCGGATGCGGCGGCTCTATGAAGCGCTGTGGGACGGCGGCGATCCTCTGGATCTGCGGCGGGCGGCGTCCTGGCTCAGGGAGCAGGGCGCCGCGCCTACACCGTGACGACCGAGTTCTCGGCGCCGGGGATGCCCGCGGGCCGGTAGTCGTCGGCGGCCCAGTCGTTCTCCCACACGCGACCGTCGATCAGGAAGCGGTACTCGTACTCGCGGCCCGTCTCGAGATCCAGCGTGACCTTGAACTCGCCGCTCTTGAGCCGGCTCATCGGCGTGGCGTTGGCGTCCCAGCCGTTGAAATCGCCCACCAGGCACACGGCCTGCGCCTCGCGCGCGGCCTCCGCCGGCAGGCAGAACGTGACTTTGCTCACGTTCTTGGTCTTCAGGTAGCGCTTCTGCGGACCCATCCCCGCCTCCTTGTCCGTAGGATGTGGATATTGCGGATCACCTAATGCCCCGATAACAAAACGATCGTCGGCACGCGCCGCAAGAAGTTCACCGGAAACTGACACGGCGCCTCCGGTCCGTGGTGTGATGATTGTCTCTATGTGGAAATAAGGAAATCCAATAGCGGCTCCAGCAGCGCGTTGCCCGCGCGGCACCGCCCGTCCAGGTCGGCCAGCAAGTCCTCGCGCCGCATGACGTAAGGGCCGGGGCGCAGCGAGGCGGGGCTGTGCGCCAGCACGTCCCGGACCCACGGCGGATCGGCTTCGGGATGGAACTGCAGCCCGATGGCGCGCGGCGCCGCCTGCAGCGCCTGGTGCGGGCAACCGGCGCTGCGGGCCAGGAGCACCGTCCCGGCGGGCGGCGCGAACGCCTCGCCGTGCCAGTGCAGCGCCGTCAGTTCGGCGGGGAACGGGAAGACCGCGAACGGCGGCGCCGGCGGCGGCGTCACGGCCCGGACCGGCCACCAGCCCACCTCGCGCTCGGGGCTGGGGCCCACCGGGGCGTCCAGCGCGGCGGCCATCAGCTGCGCGCCCAGGCAGATGCCCAGCACCGGGACTTCGCGTGCGATCGCCGCGCGCAGCAGCGCCTTCTCCGGCGCCAGCCAGGGCAGGGTCGCCTCGTCATTGACGGACATCGGCCCGCCGAGCGCGATCAGGAAGTCGATGTCGTCGACGGCGGGCAGCGGCTCGCCGGCGAACACGCGCGTGCGCTGCGGCGCCAGGCCGCGCGCCAGCAGGCGCGGCTCCAGGGCGCCGAGTCCCTCGTACGGGGCGTGCTGCAGCCAGTGGACGCGCAGGGCGGGACTCCGTTCAGGTCGTCGGGTCGAACGCGAATGGTAGCACCGGTCGGGGCCGCCGTGCTATCCTGTCCCGGTGATCGAGAAGACCGTCACCATCACCACACTCGGCGATCCCGCGGCGCGCAAGAGGGATCGCGACTACTGGCTGAGCCGTCCGCCTTCGGAGCGCACGGACGCCGTGGCCTTCCTGCGCCTGCAGGTGCATGGACCTACCGAGGGACTTCAGCGAGTTGCTTGCGTCGTTCAACGCGAACGGCGTTGAGTACGTGCTCGTCGGGGGCTACGCGCTGGCCCACCACGGGACGCCGCGGTTCACCGGCGACCTGGACCTCTTCGTTCGCCCGACTCCCGATAATGCGCGCCGGATCATGGCCGCGCTGGACGCCTTCGGCTTCGGCGGCGTCGGCCTGGCAGCCGAGGACTTCTGCGTGCCCGACCGGGTCATCCAGCTCGGACGACCTCCCGTTCGCGTCGACCTGCTGACGAGCATCGACGGCGTCAGCTGGGAACAGGCGGCCGGCGGCGCGGAAGCCTGCCGGGTGGACGACCAGCCGGTGCCCGTCATCGGGCGACGCGAGTTCGTGGCCAACAAGCGCGCCAGCGGCCGGCCGACGGACCTGGCGGATCTCGACGCGTTGGGTGAGGCCTGATCCGGCCGAACGCGATCGCACGGGTACAGCCTTGATGCCCGTATTCAAGCCGAAGCGGGCGTGCTAAGATGGCCGTGAGCCCATCGCCCCGGTGCCGGCAGCAACGTGACCCGCGGTCACCGGTTGCCGGACCGTTCCATCATGCCTGTGCGGACCCGAAAGGGGTCCCATCATGCTGGCGAACGGCACAGCCCTCGGTCCCTACCGGGTTCTCTGCCCGCTGGGCCAGGGCGGCATGGGCGAGGTCTACCGCGCCCTCGACACCCGCCTGGGCCGCGACGTCGCCGTCAAGGTCATCTCCACCCATGTCGCC
>CAYNPY010000006.1:0-74854 GCA_964399195.1 uncultured Fibrobacteraceae bacterium | reverse complement strand
TGCTGGCCGTGGCCGGCGCCGCGCCGGCGCGGGCCCACGGCGTGCGCACGGAGATCGCCGTCGGCGCCACGACCGTCGTCACCGTGATGCACGAAGACGGCTCGCCGCTGGCAGGCACGCCGTTCACGGTGCTCGCCCCGGGGCGCGCCGAGCCCTACCTGGCAGGCGCGACCGACCAGTATGGTCGCGTGGTGTTCCTGCCCGACGCCGTCGGCGCCTGGAAGGTCCGCGTCGCCGCGACCGACGGCCACGGCGCGGTCGTCACCGTCGAGGTCGACAGCGCGGCGCTGGCCGGCGCGAGTCCGGCCCCGGCATTGATCCAGGAACACGGCCACGACCACCCGCCCGACCACGCGCACGATCACGACCACGCGCACCCCGCGCCGCCGGCACCCGGCGATGCCGCTCGCGGAGCCACCGGCGACCGCTGGTTCGACGCGGCGGCGGGCCTGGCCGTGCTGGTGGCCGTGCTGGCCGTGGCGGCGCTCGTGGCGCGCCGGCGACGCCGCTGACCGGCGCCGGCCGGTTCAACTTCCGGAGGCTCGCGTGCACATCCCCGACGGCTTCATCGCCCCGCAGGTCTACGCTCCGGCGTACGGCGTGGCGGGCGCGCTGTGGGCCGCCGGACTGGGTCGCCTGCGGCGCACGCTCGAGCCGGCGGTGATGCCGCGGCTGGCGGTCGCCACCGCGGCGGCCTACGCGCTGATGCTGGTGGCGATCCCGCTGCCCGGCGGCACCACCGCCCACATCACCGGCGTCGGCATGCTGACCGCGCTGTTCGGCGCCTGGCAGACGTTCCTCTCGCTGTCGCTGGTCTTCCTGATCCAGGCGCTGATGCTCGGCGACGGCGGCATCACCGCGCTGCCGGTCAGCGCGCTGTGCGTGGGGCTGGGCGGCGGCCTGGCGGCGCGCGCGGGGCTGCTGCTGCGCCCGCGGCCGGCAGGCGTGTTCGCGGCGGGCTGGCTGGGCGCCGCCGTGCCCGCGCTGCTGGTGGCGTTGGTCCTGGGCTGGCAGCCGCACCTGGCGCGCGATGCCGGCGGGCAGCCGCTCTACTTCCCGTTCGGCTGGCGACTGACCGTGCCGGCGATCGTGCTGCCGCACCTGCTGGTGGGCGTCGCCGACGGCGCCGTGGCGCTGGCCGCCTGGCGCGTGCTGGGCAGGGAGCGCCCGTGAACCGCGACCGCACACTGCTCCTGGCCTACCTGGCGGCCGTGATCGCGGTCTCTCTGGTCCACGATGCGCCGCTGCTGGCCGGCGCGCTGGTCCTGGCGCTGGCGTCGGCGGGCCGGCGCGCGGGCCCGTTGGCGGGGCGCGTGCTGCGGACGACCGGTCCGTACCTGGCGGCGGTCGCCGCCGGCTGGCTGTTCGTGGCCGCGGCGGCTCCGGCGCACCTGCCGGGCGGGACCGCCGGCGCCGGCTCCGCGGCCGCCTGGCCTGCCCTGGCGCGGCTCGTCCTGCGGGTGCTCCTGCTGGCGACGCTGGCGCTGCGCGTGCTGCCGGCCGTCTCCTTGCCCCGGGCGCTGGCCTTCAGCCGCACCTTGCGCTACGTGCTGGTGCTGGCCACCAGCCAGGTGCTGGCCTTCCGCCGGCTGTTCGGCGATTTCCGGCTGGCCCTGACCGCGCGCACGCCGCGGCGGGTGGGCCCGCGCACGGCCGTTCGTCACGGCGCGGCGACGGCGGCCTGGTTCCTCCGGCGCGCCGAGCACGACGCCGGCACGCTGACGCAGGCTCTCGAGGCGCGGGGGTTCTTCCTTGATCGAGACTGAACGGCTCACCCACGACTTCGACGGCTGCACCAGCCTGGCCGGCGTCGACCTGCGCATCGAGGCCGGGCAGAAGGTGGTGCTGCTGGGCAGCAACGGCTGCGGCAAATCGACGCTGCTGAAACTGCTCGCCGGCGTGCTGAAGCCGGCCTCGGGCCGCGTGCTCTGGGATGGCCGCTGCGTGCGGGAGGGTTTGCGCGAGCCGGCATTCCGCCGCCGCTTCCGCCGCGAAGTGGGCCTGCTGTTCCAACAGGCCGATGCGATGCTTTTCAACGCCACCGTGCTCGAGGAGATCGCCTTCGGGCCGCGCCAGCACGGCCTGGCCGACGCGGAGGACCGCGCCCGCGACTGGGCCGGGCGCGTGGGCCTGGGCGCCGTGCTCGAACGCGCGCCGTGGACGCTCAGCGCCGGGCAGCGCCAGCTCGTGGGTCTGGCCTCGCTGCTGGTGCTGGACCCGCGGCTGCTCCTGCTGGACGAGCCGACGGCGGCTCTGGACCCGCGCAGCAGCGGCTGGCTGGTCGATTTCCTGCAAGAGCTCCCGCAGACGCTGGTCGTCGCCACGCACAACCTCTCGCTGGCAACGGAGCTGGGCAGCCGCTGCCTGGTGCTGGGCGAGGACCACACGCTGATCCACGACGGCGACGCGCTGGCGATCGGCCGCGACCGCGACGTGCTGCTGCGCGCCAACCTCGTCCACCGGCACCGCCACCGGCACGACGACGCCCACGAGCACAGCCATTACCACACACACGACTGGGATTGAAGATCGCACTTATCCGCCAACACGTTGACACATGGACACTTGCGATTTTTCTTGCCTTCGATTGTTTATCAAATAACATTTTCAAACAGCAGACGGCGCCGCCGGCCGATACCCGGCGCCGGTGGGCGTGGCGCGCCAGCCGCGCTCCTGCGAACCAACCACGAGGGGTGCATGCATGGCACAGCATTTCCTGGCGACGGCGCAGGTCGCCGACTTCGTCGCCCACCTCATGAAGCGCCACCCGGTCTTTGCCCCGCACCGGCGCGGCCGCCGCTCGTTCGCCTTCGAGCCGGTCAGCGACCCGACCGCCGTCGTGCTGGACTACCCGCGGACGCTCGGCTCGGTGAAGAAGTACTTCCTGCCGGCGCGCGAGACGCTTCTGGAGTTCGACCTCGGGACGAACACGGCGACGGTGCCGGAGCTCGCGCCGGCGCCGGCGGTCTACCTGGGCGTGCACTCCTACGACCTGGCCGCGGTGCGCCGCCTGGACCACAACTTCCTGCACGGCAACCCGGAGCGGAACTACGTGACGCGGCGCCAGGGCGCGCTGTTCGTCGGCGTCTCGTACGCGCCGGACAAGTGGCACTTCGCCGGCTCGGTCGGGATCGACCCCTACGACACGGCCGGCTGCGACGCGTTCCTGACGAAGCACCCGGAAGGCTGGATCGTCGACGTCCTGACGCCCGCGGGGCAGGAGCTTCTCAAGGGCTTCCCGCTGCCCGCCGACGCGCGGCCCAAGCCGAAGCGCGAGCACTTCACGCAGCACATCTACGTGCCGCAGGCGCGCCTGAACGAGATCATGGCCGGCAGCTACAACCACCCCGTGTGGGAAGAGGCCTCGCGCAACTGCACCGGCTGCGGCACCTGCAACCTGGTCTGCCCGACGTGCTACTGCTTCGACGTGCAGGACCACGTCGCCGTCACCGTCGACGGCGGGCGCCGAGAGCGCACTTGGGACGGCTGCATGCTGCGCGGCTTCACCGAGGTGGCCGGCGGCGAGATCTTCCGCCACAAGGTGGGCGCCCGGCAGCGCCACCGCGTGCACCGCAAGTTCAAGTACCTGAGCGACGCCACGGGACAGCCGTGGTGCGTGGGCTGCGGACGCTGCACGGCGTATTGCACGGCCGGCATCAGCATCGTCGAGATCGTCAATCGGCTGGTGCGGGACGCCGAGCGCGAGGAACAGGTCACGGCCTAGCTGCGAAGGGCTTCCCACGGGAGGGACGGCGTGGAACTGCAGACCCTGAAGCCGGGGCTCGAGACCCGGGAACTGTACCTGCCGGAGATGGCCGAGATCACGGCCGTGCGCCGGCTCACGGCGATGGAGACGCTCTACACGGTGAAGCTGCCCGGCGGCCGCGACCTCGGCCACAAGCCGGGGCAATTCGTGGAGGTGTCGCTGTTCGGCGTCGGCGAGGCGCCCATCTCGATCTCGTCGTCGCCCACGCGCAGGGGCGAATTCGAGATGGGCATCCGCCGCGTCGGCATGCTGACCGAGGTGCTGGCTGGTTACGGACCGGGGCGGAAGATCGGGATCCGCGGGCCTTTCGGCAACGGCATCGACGTCGAGAAGTTCCGCGGCAAGGACGTGCTGATCATCGCCGGCGGCATCGGCCTGGTGCCCATGCGGTCGATGATCAATTACGTGAGGGACAACCGCGACCAGTTCGGGCGCCTCATCATCTGCTACGGCAGCCGCTCCGACACGGAGTTGCTGTTCACCGACGAGTTGGCGGCCTGGGAGAAGGACCCCCGCATCGAGTACCACGTCACGGTCGACCGCGGCTCGGAGGCGTGGAGCGGGAGGACCGGCGTCATCACGACGCTGATCCCCGGCCTGGACCTGGACCTGCCGAACACCGTCTGCTGCATCTGCGGGCCGCCGGTCATGTACCGGTTCGTGGTGCTGACGCTGCGCGGCAAGGGGCTTCCGGATCGCAACGTCTACCTGTCGCTGGAGCGGCGCATGAAGTGCGGCGTCGGCAAGTGCGGGCACTGCCAGATCGACAGCACCTACGTCTGCCAGGACGGGCCGGTCTACCACCTGCCCGACATCGCGAAGCTGCGGGAGGCGCTGTGATGGCCAACAAGCCCAGCGAAGCCAGGAAGCCCAAGGTGGCCATCTTCGATTTCACCGGCTGCGAGGGCTGCGAGCTCAGCCAGCTGAACTTCGAGGACCAGCTTCTGGACATCCTGGCGCAGGTCGACATCGTCGAGTGGCGCGAGGCCATGGACGACCGTGCCGAGGAGTACGACATCGCCTTCGTCGAGGGGGCGCTGTCCACGCCCGATTGCATCAAGCGCATCCACGACATCCGGCGGCGTTCGAAGGTGCTGGTGGCGCTGGGCGCCTGCGCGGTGGACGGCGGCGTCAACGCGATCAAGAACCTGCACCCGATCGAGGAGGTGCGGGAGACGGTCTACGGCCAGGACCAGTACCTGTTCCCGACGCTGCCGGCGCTGCCGCTGTCGGCCGTGGTCAAGGTCGACCACAACGTGCGCGGCTGCCCGATGACGCAGATCGAGTTCCTGAAGCTCTTCACGGCGCTGGTCATGGGCAAGAAGCCGATCGAGCCGGACCAGGCCGTCTGCGTCGAGTGCAAGCTCAACGAGAACGAGTGCGTCTACGGCAAGGGCATGATCTGCCTGGGGCCGGTGACGCGCGCCGGCTGCAACAGCCAGTGCACGAACTTCGGGCAGTACTGCATCGGTTGCCGCGGCCTGGTCTCCGAGCCCAACCTGCAGGGCATGGCCGAGACGCTGACCGCGCACGGGCTGGCCGTGGACGAAGCCTGGAAGCGCCTGCAACTCTACAACGCCTACCGACTGCAGGGGGTCAGGGTATGAGCAGGGATCTGGACATCAACGTCAAGCACCTGACCCGCGTCGAGGGCCACGGCAACATCGTCGTCGACATGAAGAACGGCGTGCTGAAGAAGGCGCAGTTGGACATCGTCGAGGCGCCGCGCTATTTCGAGGCCCTGCTCAAGGGTCGCAGCTTCCACGAGGCGGCGATCATCACCTCGCGCATCTGCGGCATCTGCTCGCTGGGCCACCAGCTGACGTCGCTGAAGGCGACCGAGCAGGCTCTCGGATTGACGGTCAGCGACCAGACGATCCGGCTGCGCAAGCTGCTGGTGCACGGCGCCACGCTGCAGTCGAACGTGCTGCACGCCTACTTCCTGGCGGCGCCCGACTTCCTGAAGGTCAAGTCGGTGATCCCGCTGGTGGGCACGCACCCGGAGGTGGTGCTGCGGGCGCTGCGCATGAAGAAGCTGGCCAACGACATCGGCGACGTGGTGGGCGGCCGGGCCGTGCACCCGATCACCTGCGTGCCCGGCGGCTTCACCCAGATCCCGGCGGCGGGCGCGCTGCGCGAGCTGCGCCGGCGCCTGGTCGAGGAGATGGTGCCCGACTGGCTGGCCACGGTGGAGACGATGAAGGCGCTGGCCGGGGCCATCCCGCGGTTCGAGCGCCCGACCGAATACATCTCGCTGCGCTGTGACGACGAGTACGCGCTGTACGACGGCGACATCTGCAGCACGGACACCGGCCGCGCGCCCGACCGCGAGTACCGGCGCCTGACCAACGAGTTCGTGGTTCCGCACAGCACCAGCAAACACTGCAAGGCGAACCGCAGCAGCTACATGGTGGGCGCCCTGGCCCGCTGGAACAACAACCACGACAAGCTGTGCCCCGAGGCGAGGCAGGCGGCGGCGGCGCTGGGCCTGGAGCCCGGCTGCGCCAACCCGTACTTCAACACGGTGGCGCAGGTGGTCGAGGCCGGGCACTGCGCGCTGGACGCCGTCGCGATCATCGACCGGCTGCTGGCGGACGGCCTCAAGGAAGAGCTGCCGGACCAGGAGCCGAAGCGGTTCGGCACCGGCATCGGCGCCACCGAGGTGCCGCGAGGCATCCTCTACCACGAGTACACCTACGACCGGCAGGCGCGCGTCGTGAAGGCCAACTGCATCATCCCGACGGGGCAGAACCTGGCCAACATCGACGACGACATGAAGAAGCTGGTGCCGGAGATCGTGGGCGCGAAGTCGAAGGAGGAAATCACCTCCTGGCTGGAGATGCTGGTGCGGGCCTACGACCCGTGCATCAGCTGCTCGGTGCACATGCTCGACGTGCAGTTCGAAGAGTAGGCGGGCGGACGTGCAGGTCATCGCGGTGGGCAACCCGTTCTGTGGGGACGACGGGGTCGGCGCGGCGGTGCTGGCCGAGCTGGCCGCCACGTCGCCTTCGCTGCGCCTGGCGGACCTGGGCACCGACGCGCTGGCCCTGGTGGAGGCGCTGCGGCCGGACGAGCCGTGCGTGATCGTCGACGCGGCGCGGATGGGACGCGAGCCCGGCGCCGTGGCCGCTTTCAGCCCGGAAGAGGCCCGGCTGCGCCTCGGCGGCGACGGGCTGTCCGTGCACGGATTGGGCCTGGCCGAGGCGTTCGCGCTGGCCGGGCGGCTGGGACGGATGCCGAGCGACCTGCTGGTCGTCGGCGTGGAGCCGGCGGGCGTGACGCCCGGCACGGGATTGTCGGACGCGGTGGCCGCGGCGGTGCCCCGCGTGGTGGAGATCATCCAGGCGGAGGTCCAGCGCCATGAGTGAGCGTACGGTTCTGGTCATCGACGACGACATCGACCTGGTGGAGATCATCCGGGTCACGCTCGAGCGCGAGAAGATGAAGGTGATCGATGCCCAGAACGGCGAGCGCGGCTTCGCCCTGGCGAAGGAGCGGCGGCCCGACCTGATCCTGCTGGACGTGATGATGAGCACCATCGACGAGGGCTTCCAGGTCGCGTATCAGCTGCGCGCGGAACCGTTGACGAAGGACATCCCGATCATCATGATGTCGGCGGTGGGCGAGCGGACCGGCTTCACCTTCGACAAGGGCCGGGACGCCGAGTTCCTGCCGGTCAGCGAGTTCCTGGAGAAGCCCGTCAGCCCGCGCCGGCTGGTGGACCTGGTGCGCAAGCACCTGCCGACGACGACCTGAGCCGCGGGCCCGTCCCGCGCTCCAGCCGGGAGGCTCGGTTGCGGCCGGAACAGACCCTGAGCCTCGAGGCCTCCCTGTTCGTCTCGGCGACGTCGCTCCGGCGCCGGCTGGACTGGTTCAACCGCCTGCGCTGGGGCGCGGTCGCCGTCCTGCTGGCGACCGTGACGGTGCTGGGCGGCTTCACGATCATTCCCCTGCCGGTGGTCCCCACCTTGTGGGTGGCCGGCATCCTGGCCCTGGTGAACCTGGGCTACATCATCCGCAACCGCCTGCTGCCCGCGCGCTCGATCCGCACCGAGATCCGCATCGTCAAGCTGGAGATGGCCTGCGACCTGGTGCTGCTGACCGTCGTCCTGAACCTGACCGGCGGCGTCGAGAATCCCTTCATGTACGTCTACGTGCTGCACGTGGTGATCGCCGCGCTGCTGTTCAAGGGTCGGGAGGTCTTCCAGATCACCTGGTTGGCCATCGCCCTGTTCACGGGCGAAGTGCTGGGCGAGCACCTGGGCCTGCTCCCGCACCACCACCTGCTGGGCGCCAGCACGCTGACGCACGAGACGCGGTACATCGTCGCCGTGCTGGGCTCGTTCTGGTTCGTGATGCTCAGCGGCGCCTACGTCAGCGCCTCGATCATGCGGCACAACCGCGCCATCCGGGACGAACTGGTGGCGCGGCAGCGCGAGTTGCTGCAGGCCGACGTGGCGATGCGCGACTTCTTCCGCTTCGTCGCGCACGAGGTCAAGTCGCCGGTGTACACGGCGCGCAGCGCCATCGAGACGACGCTGGAGGTCCACGGCGCGGAGCTGGCGCCGGGGGCGCGCGACCTCCTCCAGCGCGCCCGCGGCCGGCTCGACCAGGCCACGGAGATGGTGAAGGACCTGGCGGAGCTGACGCGCCCGGCGATCCTGCGCCACGAGCCGCCGGCGCCGGTGGACCTGGCGGCGGTGGCGGCGCGCGCGCTGGACGAGCAGCGCGAGCCGGCGGCGGCCACGGGCCAGCGCCTGCTGCTGGAAGCGCCGGCGGACGGCCCCGTCACGGTGACGACCAGCGGGGGCGCGGTGGCCAAGATCCTGGGCAACCTGGTCAGCAACGCCGTGCGCTACAACCGGCCGGGCGGGCCGGTGACCGTCACGGTCTCGCGTCTGGCGGACGGCGCGCGGCTGGAGGTCGCCGACGAAGGCATCGGCATCGCGCCCGAGGAACAGGGGCGCGTGTTCGACGAGTTCTACCGGACCCCGGCCGCGCACGAACGCACGAGCCTGGGCACGGGGCTGGGCCTGCCCATCGTGCACCGGCTGGTCAGCGAGCTGGGCGGCGCCGTGGTGCTGCGCAGCGCCCCCGGCCAGGGCACGACGGTGACGGTCGACCTGCCGGCGGCGGCGCCGGACGGCGGCGGCGCGGGAGGAACGACGTGAGCGGCAAGATCCAGTGCGGCGGCCTGACGCGGCGGAGCGACCTGGTCCTCGTGGAGTTCCGCGGCTTCGAGCCGCTGGCCGGCCATCGGCGCAACGTGCTGAAGCGGTTCGGGGACTACGCCATCCCGCTCTGCTACCTGACCGTGGCCTGGGACGCCGACGACCGGGAGAACCTCTGTTTCTGCCTGAACCTCGCGGACCTGGCGCGGGCCGAGCCGCTGCTGGCCATGCTCTCGAACGAGCTGGCGCCGCGCCGCGTGCTGACCTGGCACCCGGTGACGATCCTGACCGTCTACGGTCCGCACTTCCTGGAGCGCTACGGACTGGCCAACGAGTTCATCGCCACGCTCGCCGAACACCGCCTCTCCGTGCTGTCGATCAGCTCGTCGGTCAACAGCGTCTCCTTCGTCGTTCACGAACGCGATGTCGAGGCGACGGTGCGGGCGCTGGCCGAAAGGTTCGACTGGCCCGAGTAGCGGGCGCGGCTTATCGTGAGCCGGAACACCGCTTGGCGACCAACGGCACCACGCACTCCGGGGAGCGCCCGATGATTCCGAACGACGCATCCGCGACGGTCGGCGCGGCCTGCGCCCGGGTCGAGACCGCCACCGGCCGCTTCCTGCACGCCGACCGGCGCTGCTGCGAACTCCTGGGCCAGACGAGCCGGGAATTGGCGGCGATCGATCTCTGGACGCTCGTCCACGCCGACGACCTGGCCGCGGCGCGGGATGATCTGCGCCTGTTGCTGGCGGGCGAGGTCGGGGAAACCGCCCGAGAACTGCGGCTGCGCCACCCGGACGGCCATTATGTCCGGGTGAGGCTGACCGTGCCGCGGCACTGGTCGCCGGGCGAGGCGCCGCCATCCCTTCTGGCGATCCTCGAGGATCTCGCCGCCTGCGAACAGGTCGAGACCGCGCTGCGGCAGCGGGGCGAGGACCTGGCCCACCTGCTGGAGTTCAGCCGGACGCTGGCGATCACCCTGGACCTTCAGACCATGCTGCAGGCCGCCGCGGACGGCGCCAGCCGGCTGCTGGGGATGGGCAGCGCCGCCATCTACCTGCAGGACGGCGACTGGCTGAACCTGCAGGCCACCACGCCGCCACTGCCGCCGGAGATGCCGGACGCCTACCGGCGGTCGGCGCTGGCCGACCACCCGCGCGTGCGGGAAGCCATCGTCACCGCGCGCCCGGTGCTCCTGCCGGACGCGGCCGCGGCCGACCTGTCCCCGGCCGAGCGCGCCATCATCGAAGCCCGCCGCCTGCGCACGCTGCTCTTCCTGCCCCTGGCCGCCGGAGAGCAGATCCTCGGCACGCTCATCGTCGGGAGCGTGGGCGCGCCGCGACCCGTCTCCGCGGCGCAGGTCGACCAAGCGCGCACGCTGGCCAATCTGGCCGCCCTCGCCGTCGTCAACGCGCGACTCTACGAATCGGTTCAGCGGCATGTGACGGATCTGGAACGCGAAGTGGCCGAACGCCAGCGGGCCGAGGCGGCCCTGCGCGTCTCTGAGGAGAAGTTCGCCAAGGCGTTCCACACCTCGCCGGACGCCGTCAACATCAACCGTCTGGCGGACGGCGTTTACGTGGCGGTCAACCGGAGCTTCGCCGCCATCACCGGCTACTCGGAGGCGGAGGTTCTGGGGCGGACATCGATCGAGATGGAGATCTGGAACGACCCCGAGGACCGGCGCCGGCTCATTTCGGAGCTGCAGAAGAAGGGCGAGGTGACCAACCTCGAGGCGACCTTCCGACTCAAGGACGGACGCGTGCGCACGGGGCTCATGTCGGCCACGCTGATCGAAATCGACGGTGAGCCCCACATTCTGTCCATCACGCGCGACATCACCCGGCGCAAGCGGGCAGAGGACGCCCTGCGCGAAAGCGAAGAGCGGCTGCGACTGGCCATCATGGCGGCGAACCAGGGGCTCTACGACCTGGATCTGCGCACCGGCAAGGCCACGGTCAGCCCCGAATACGCCACCATGCTGGGCCACGATCCGGGCACGTTCGAGGAATCCAACGCGGCGTGGCTCGAGCGGCTCCACCCCGGCGACCATGCCCGCGTGGCCGCCATCTATCGCGACTACGTGGCCGGAAGGCTGCCACACTACCAGGTGGAGTTCCGCCAGCGCACCGCGGCCGGCGACTGGAAGTGGATCCTCTCGGTCGGCAAGATCGTCGAACGCGACGCCGCGGGCCGGCCGCTGCGGATGCTCGGCACCCACACCGACATCACCGCGCGCAAGCAGGCGGAGGAGGAGCGCGTCGGGCTCCAGGCGCAGCTCACTCAGGCCCAGAAGATGGAGTCGGTGGGCCGCCTGGCCGGCGGCGTGGCCCACGACTTCAACAACATGCTGGGCGTCATCCTGGGGCACGCCGAGCTGGCGCTCGAGCAGGTCGAACCCGACAGCGCGCTGCATGCCAACCTGGAGGAGATCCGGAAGGCCGCCCAGCGCTCGGCCGACCTGACCCGGCAACTGCTGGCGTTCGCGCGCAAGCAGACCATCGCGCCCAGGGTGCTCGACCTCAACGCGACCATCGAGAGCATGGTCAAGATGCTCCGAAGGCTCATCGGCGAGGATGTCGACCTGGCCTGGTTGCCGGGGGCTGACCTGTGGCCGGTTTGCCTCGACCCCAGCCAGGTGGACCAGATCCTGGCCAACCTGTGCGTGAATGCCCGCGATGCCATCGCCGGCGTGGGCAGGGTGACCCTCGAGACGGGAAACGTCGCTTTCGACGAGGACCACTGCGCGCAGCACGCGGGCCTCATGCCGGGCGAATTCGTGCTGCTGGCGGTGAGCGACAACGGCTGCGGCATGGACGCCGAGACGCAGGCCCATCTCTTCGAGCCGTTCTTCACGACCAAGGACGTGGGGCAGGGAACAGGGCTGGGCCTGGCCACCGTCTACGGCGTCGTCAGACAGAACCAAGGCTTCGTCAACGTCTACAGCGAGCCGGGCCTGGGCACGACATTTAAGATCTACCTGCCGCGGCACGTCGCCGCGGCGGCGGAGCCGCCGGAACGCCGGCCGCAGACCGCGCCGCGGGGCAGCGAGACCATTCTGCTGGTGGAGGACGAGCCGGCCATATTGGAGCTCACCCAGCGCGTGCTCGAGCGGCAGGGGTACGCCGTGCTGCCGGCGCGCACCCCGGGCGAGGCGCTGCGCCTGGCCGACGCGCACGGCGACCGGATCGACCTGCTGCTGAGCGACGTGATCATGCCGGAGATGAACGGCCGCGACCTGGCCGCGCGGCTGCGGGCCGCACACCCCGCCGTCCGGCACCTCTTCATGTCCGGCTACACGGCCAACGTCATCGCCAAGCAGGGCGTCCTGGACCCGGGCGTGCACTTCCTCCAGAAACCCTTCTCGCCGGGTGACCTGGTGGCCAAGGTCAGGGAAGTCCTCGGCGGCTAGCGGCATCGCCGCGTCGGCCGGCCCGACCATGGCCCCGTCGCGGACCGCCATGGCGCGCGAGGCCATGAATTTCCGTCATGGGGCCAGAATTCCGCCTAATCTTCATCGCGCGAATCCAGTATTGTTAATATTTTCACATTTCCCTTGAACAACATCCGACGAATTCGATAGGATCAATCCCGCTCACCCGGAGCCGCGCGACGCGCCGCCATGTCGGCGCGACAGACACCCGGTCCGTCAATCCAGCTCACCCACCTGTCGTCCGAAAGCCGACCGTTCGCCGGAAGTGGAGTCATCATGCAATCCAGTCGCCCCATGTCCCGAGGCCTCCGTGGCGCCGTGGCGCTGCTGGCGCTCTTCGCCGCGGCGCCCGCCGTCGCCCAGATCCTGCTCGACCCGCTCACGCAGCCGAAGTTCGTCAATGCCCTGCCGGTGCCGCCGGCGATCGACGTGACCGGCGGCGGCAGCTGGGTCTACGACGTCAAGCCGTGCGTCCAGGACCTCGGCCTGGTCGACCCGGCCACCGGCCAGCCGCTGCTGACCAACCTGTGGGGCTACGACGGCCGCTACCCCGGCCCCACGTTCGTCGCCCGCAAGGACGTGCCGGTGGAGATCGAATGGCGCAACCGCCTCGTCGACGAGGACGGCGTGCCCGTGCCGCACCTGCTGCCGGTCGACACCTCGTTCCACTGGGCGCACCCGGAGAACTGGCCGGCGTGCGGCGTGCCCATCGTCACGCACATCCACGGCGGCCACACCGAGTCGGCCAGCGACGGCCTGCCCGACGCCTGGTACACGCCCGACTACGGCCAGACCGGCCACGGCTTCGTCAAGCCGAAGTACTACTACGACAACAGCCAGGAAGCGGCGACGATCTGGTATCACGACCACGCCCTCGGGGTGACGCGCCTGAACGTGCACGCGGGCCTGGCCGGCTTCTACCTGATCCGCGACGACAACGAGGACGCGCTGGCGGCCGCCGGCAACCTGCCGATCGGGCCCTACGAGCTGGGCCTGGCGATCCAGGACCGCGATTTCACCGCCGACGGACAGCTCTATCGGCCCTCGATGCCGCCGCTGCCCGGCGGCCCGGAGCCGAGCATCCTGCCGGAGTACTTCGGCAGCTTCATCCTCGTCAACGGCATGACCTGGCCGGTGCTCGAAGTGGAGCCGCGCCAGTACCGCCTGCGCTTCCTCAACGGCGCCGATTCGCGCTTCTTCGACATGTGGCTGACCGACCCCGCGAACGCGAACGCGCCCGTGCCGGCGATGCACCAGATCGGGACCGACGCCGGCCTGCTCAACGCGCCGGTGCCATTGAATCGCCTGCTGCTGGGCTGCGGCGAGCGCGCCGACGTGATCGTCGACTTCTCGAATCCGGCGCTGGCCGGCCGCACCTTCATCCTGCGCAACAGCGGCAAGACCCCGTTCCCCGCCGGCGCGAACACGGACCCGCGCACGACCGGCCAGGTCATGGCCTTCCGCGTCGTCAAGCCGCTGGACGCAGCCTGGCCCCTGACCACGCTGCCGGCGAACCTGCGCCCGGTCCACGGCCCGATCCAGCCCCTGGTGCCGACCGCCGGCCTGCCTGAGCGCCAGTTGGTCCTGGCGGAGATGATGGACCAGTACGGCCGCATGATGCCCATGCTCGGCACCGCGCAGCAGGGCGCCATGATGTTCACCGACCCGATCACCGAGAACCCGATGCTGAACGACACCGAGGTCTGGACCATCTACAACACGACGCCCGACGCGCATCCCATCCACCTGCACCTGGTGGCGTTCCAGATCCTCAGCCGCCAGAAGTACAAGGCGACGATCGACCCGATGACCGCGGCCGTCGCCAACGTCAGGCTGGCGGGCAACCCCAAGGGCCCGCTGCCGGGTGAACGCGGCTGGAAGGACACGGCGATCATGTACCCGGGCGAGGTCACTCGGGTGATCGCGAAGTTCGACCGCGAGGGCCTCTATGTCTGGCACTGCCACATCCTGTCGCACGAGGAGTACGACATGATGCGGCCCTTCTACGTGGGCGAGATGCCGGACCACGGCGGCATGCCCATGGCGACCGGACCGGGCCAGACCGACAAGTCCGCGCCGGCGACGACGATGGAGCTGGAGGGCAACCGGCCGAACCCCTTCAACCCGTCGACGCGGATCGGCTTCCGGCTGCCCGGCGACAGCCCGGTCACGCTGCGCGTGTACGACCTGCGGGGCGCGCTGGTCAGGACCCTGGTCGAGGCGCCGCTGCCGGCCGGCACCCACGCGGTGACCTGGGACGGCGCCGACGACAACGGGGCGCCGGCGGCCAGCGGGGTCTACGTGTACGAGCTGCGCGCGGGCGACCAGATCGCCAGCGGGCGGATGACGCTCGCGAAGTAGCGGGGCCGCGGCATCGCGGTACGCGACGAAGCGGCCGCCGGGATCGGCAGGATCCCGGCGGCCGCCTTCAATTGAAAAGCAGTATCGATCGACTCCGGATTGTGCGACAATCCCCGGATTCCCGTCCACGGGCCGGTCCGGGCCCGCCGTCTCCGCACCGCGCCATCGACAGGGGAACCGATGCTGGCCTCCGGCGACAGGTTGGGTCCGTACCAGATCGTCGCTCCCTTGGGCGCCGGCGGGATGGGCGTGGTCTACCGCGCGCGCGACACGCGGCTGGGCCGCGACGTCGCGGTCAAGGTGCTGCCGCCGCACCTGGCCGACACGCCCGAAGCGCGCGCCCGCTTCGACCGCGAGGCTCGCACCATCTCGCAGCTCAACCATCCGCACATCTGCACGCTGCACGACATCGGCAGCCAGGACGGCGTCGACTACCTGGTGATGGAGCTGGTCGAAGGCGAGACGCTGGCCCGTCGCCTGGAACGGGGTCCGCTGCCGGTGGCCGAGGTGCTGGCGCTCGGCCGCCAGATCGCGCAGGCGCTGGACCGCGCGCACCGCGCCGGCGTCACCCACCGCGACCTGAAGCCGGGCAACGTCATGCTGACCAAGGGCGGCGCCAAGCTGCTGGACTTCGGCCTGGCGCGCAGCGTGGGCCCGGCGTCGACGGCCGGCGCAACTTCAGGCCCGCCGAGCCTGACCACCCCGCTGACGATGGCGCACCCGCTGACGGCCGAGGGCGCCATCGTCGGCACCTTCCAGTACATGTCGCCCGAGCAGCTGGAGGGCCGGGAGGCGGACGCGCGCAGCGACCTCTGGGCCCTGGGCTGCGTGCTCTACGAGATGACGACCGGCTCGCGAGCGTTCGCCGGCGGCAGCCAGGCGAGTCTGATCGCCGCGATCATGGAACGTCAACCGCCGCCGCTGTCGACCGTGCAGCCGGTCACCCCTCCTCACCTGGAGCGCGTGGTGGCGCGCTGCCTGCAGAAGGATCCCGACGCGCGCTTCCAGAGCGCGGGCGACCTTGCCTTCGCGCTCGAGCACGACGGCAGCAGCGCGACCGGCTCGGCGGGCGCGGCCGCGCCGCTGCGCGCGCCGGCGCGCGCCAGGCGCGGGGGACTGGTCGCCGGCGTCGGCCTGGCCGCGGTGGTGGCGGGCGCGCTGCTCGGCCTGGCGCTCGGCGGTCGTCTGGGCGCCGGAGCGGACGCCGGCGGCGCGCCGGCGGCGCCCGTGCGCCGGTTCGACCTCGTGCTGCCGGATTCGCTGCCGCTGGCCTATATCGGCGACTCCCTGCTCGGCGTCGAACTGCGGGCGCTGGCGCTGTCGCCGCGCGCGGACGTCCTCGCGTACATCGCGAAGGGCCGTGGCCCCTCGCAGCTGGTCGTGCTGGACCTGGTGACCGGCGCGGCGCGGGCCGTGCCCGGCACGCAGGGCGCCTTCTGTCCGTTCTTCTCGCCTGACGGCGAGTGGATCGGGTTCCTGGGTCAGACCGAGGTGAAGAAGGTCGCCGTGCGCGGCTCGGCCCCGGTCGTGCTGGCGGCGGTCGAGGAGCCGACGGGCGCGCAGTGGCTGGACGCGGAGCGGATCGTCGTCGTCGAGCGGCAAGGCCTGGCCGTGACGCACGTGCGCGCCGGCGGCGGGCGCCTGGACACAGCGAAGCTGTCGCCGCGGATCGGCTTCGCGCACTTCCTGTCGCCCGCCCGCGCGCACCTGGCCTGGACCACCGCCCGCCAGATGGCCGCGTACGAGCTCGCGACGGGAACGACCTCCTACCTGACGCTCAAGGGCCTGCAGCCCGAAGGCGCGTTCACGGCGACCGACCTGCTCTACGGGCTGGCGCCGGCGCTGCTGCCGTCCGGCCATCTGCTCTACGTGCAGTCCGGCAGCGGCGGCACGCTGGTGGGGGTGCCGGTGGAGCCGGGCTCGGTGCGGCCGCTCGGCGACCCGGTCCAGATCGCGACCGACGTGCGCCTGTCGGCCACGGCGATCACCGCGCAGGTGAGCGTTGCCGACGGGATCGTCGTCTACGCCGAGGATCCGGGCTCCGGCGTGCTGCGCTTCTTCCGCCGCCACGCCGACGGCCGCGACGAGGTCCTCGCCTTTCCGGCGGGCGAGTACGGCACGTTCGAGCTGTCTCCCGACGGAACCCGGCTGGCCGTGCTCAAACGGCCGCCGTCGGGACTGCCCGAGCTGTGGATCTTCGACCTCGCGCGCGGCACGCAGGAGCGAGCGCACGACGCCGTCTACGGACTGTCCAACTGGTCCGCCGACGGACTCGGCCTCTGCGTGACGGTCGGCGGCGCGGGCGGGTCGCGCCGGGCGATCCGCCTGCGGCCCGGCGTCGCGGGCGGCATCGACACGCTGGCGACCGATGCGCCCTCGGCCATCGGCGTGGTGGTGGAATCGCCGGACCGGCGCTGGTCGCTGCGGCTGGACGGCGACGCCGGCGTCGTGGTCGGACCCGACGGCCGCGGCGCCGAAGTCCCGAACCTCGGCGGCCTGGCGCGCTTCTCTCCGGACAGCCGCTGGCTGGCGGCCACCTTCAGCGAGGGCGGGCGATCGGAGGTCTACGTCTGCCCGGTCGATGATCCCGCCCGCCGCATCCGCGTCTCCGCCGCCGGCGGCGAGGAGCCGCGCTGGAGCGCCGACGGCAGGGCCATCATCTACCGCTTCGACAACGCCTGGTATCGCTCGAGCTTTGCGCCGGGGCCGCAGCCTGTGGTGGGTCTGCCGGCGCTGCTCTTCAAGGGGGCTTATGCCAACGTCCCCGGCTACTCGCACGACCTGTTCCCCGACGGGAGCCACCTGCTGGTGCTCGGCTCGGGGGGCGAGGTGGCGCGCAAGCTGAAGGTGGTGACGGGGGTGGAGGGGGTGTTCGGGGGGCGATAGGCGGCCGGACCTGGGCGGTTGCGCCGGCGCAAGTCGCGCGACATCGCCACCGAGGGCGCGTCGGCCGCCGGTCCGGCACGCCGCCTGCTCCTGACGGCCACGCCCAACCCCGGGCCGCGACGAGGCACGACAGGGAACCCGAAGCCGGCGTCCGGGGTAACGCGTCGTGCGGATTGCGGCGGCGCGCCCGCCGCGCCGCGCTTATCTTGATGGGCGACGGCCGCCGCGCCGTCCCGCTCCCCGACGGAGGTCAGCCCATGATCCGCACCGCACGAGCCACCCGCGACCGTTTCCTCGTCGCCGCGGCCCTGCCCGCGCTCGCCTGCCTGCTGGTCGCCGCCCTCGGGCGTCCGGCGCTGGGCGCGCCGGTCAGGACCGTCACGAACTCGGTCCCCGCGCCGGTCCTCGGCGCCTTCCAGGACGACTACCCGGACGCCGAGATCCAGGCGATGGCCACGCTGGCCGAGGGCGGCAAGGTCAGCTACGAGATCGAAGGCGTCCACGGGGGCCAGACGCTGAAAGCCGTCTACCTGGCCGACGGCACGCCGGTCGCTGTGGAGGAGGACATCCCCACGGCCGCCCTGCCGGAAGCCATCACGGCGGCCGTCGAGGAGAGACATCCCGGGTCGAAGATCGTCAGGGCCGTGCGCAACACGCGCGACGGCGCCACGACCTACCTGCTGAGGGTGGCCGCCGGCGGGCGCAAGCTCAACCTGGTGTACGACGAGAGCGGCGGGCTGATCGCCGCCAAGGACACCGGCGGGAAACGGAAGTAGGGCCCCGGTGTCCGCGCCGGCTCGTCGCGTCAGCGCTCACTCCCGATGAGCCGCGAGACGTGCTACCGCTGTTTCTGGCCGAAGGCGCACTGCTGGTGCGCCTCGCTCGAGCCCATGAGCACCCGCACGCGCTTCGTGCTGCTCATGCACCCGAAGGAGTGGAAGCGGGAGAAGGCCGCCACCGGCCGGCTGACGCACCTGTGCCTGGCAGACAGCGAGCTGCACATGGCCCTCGAATGCGACGCCCATCCCGCGGTGCAGACGATCCTGGGAGACCCGGCCAACTATCCCGTTCTGCTCTACCCCGGCGAGGGCGCGCGCAACCTCTCGCGCGGCGAGCTCACGGCAACTGACCTCGCCGGCCGGCGCCTGGTGGTCTTCCTGCTGGACGCCACCTGGGGCCGCGCGCGCAAGATGCTCAAGCTCTCGCCGCGCCTGCAGCAGCTGCCGCGCGTCGCCTTCACGGCGACGGCGCCCAGCCGCTACGTGATCAAGCGCCAGCCGCAGGCGGGTTGCCTCTCGACGCTCGAGGCCGTGCACGAGGCGCTGCTGGCCCTGGACCGCTGCGGACTCGACCGCTACGAGCGGCCCGACCAGCTGCTGGCGGTGTTCGACCGCATGCAGCAGTTCCACCTCGACTGCGCGCGCGATCCGGCGCGGACCGACCACCGCCACCACGGCGCGACGCCGCCGCCGTCGGCCGCGGAGATCCCCGGACGTTTCTCCGACCGGGCGCCGGCCGTGACGTCCCGGCGGCGGCGGTTCATCAGGGCTGCTCGCGGGTGAGCGGTCCGGGCGCGCCCGGGATCCTCTTCCGTTTCCGCAACGTTGCCGCGCCTCATCAAGATGTTGTTAAATAACAAGTTAAAGCTGGTTGGTGGTCGCATTTATTGATAACGCATTTCTGAAATCAACAGGGGCAGGCTTCGCGGGCAACATGTTAGAATGTAAACAACCACTGCCGCCAGGCATTCTGGATCACCGTTCCGGGGGGAGATGGACATGAGATTGCTTGCCTGCCTGATGATCAGCAGCCTCCTGCTGCTGGCCGGGTGTTCGGGAGACGACCCGAGCGGGCCCGACACCGCGACTCCGGCGGAGATCGACAAGATCCTGGAGGACGCGGGAACGCTGGCGCCGCTGGCCGCCGAACAGGACGAGATCACCGACACCTGGACCGAGGAGAGCGGCGGCTATCGCTACACGTACGAGGTCCACGACGTCGTGGACAACATCGAGAGCATTGCCTTCCTGGGGCTCAACGACGACGTGATCTGGCCGGGCAGCCTGATCCGCGGCAACCTGGCGCACCAGTTCGTCTACGTGCCGGTCACCGTGGCCCGCGCGCCGATCACCCTGTCGGTCTCGCTCGAGGGATCCTCCACTTCCGGCGACATCTCGCGTGTCATCTCCGATCCGCGCCTGTCCACGGTGCGCCAGGGCATCTCCGACCTGCTCGAGACGGCCGTCGGCGCGGACACGCACGTCCCGGCGCGCGTCGAGTTCACCATGGACCAGGTCCACAGCGAATCGCAGATGAATCTCTTCGTGGGCGCGGATGTGTCCTACGGGTCAGGCTCGCTGGAGACCGCCTTCAACTGGGACGAGACCTCGACCACGAACAAGATCATGGCCAAGTACATGCAGATCTACTACACGATCGACATGGACACGCCGTCCAGTCCGGCTGCCCTGTTCGGCCCGTCGGTGACCGCCGCCGCGCTTGCCGCCGCGCTGCCGCCGGGCTCGATGCCCATGTACGTCAGCAGCGTGAGCTACGGCATGATGGCCCTGACCTGCATCGAGACGCAGTTCACCGAGGAGCAGATGGGACTGGCGCTGAACGCCGCCTACAACGGCACGGTCGACGTGGAGCTCGACTTCGGCTACACGGCGCGCGAGGTCCTGCAGAGCGCTTCGATGAAAACCATCGTCTACGGCGGCTCCACGCAGGGTTTGGACGACATCGAACTCGGCTTCGAGGGATTCATGCAGGTGATCGACGCCAGCACGGATTTCACGCCGGAGTCGCCGGGCGTGCCGCTGGTCTACCGCTTCCGCCATGTGGCCGACAACACTCTGGCGCTGGTCACGCTGACGTCGCAGTACACGCTGGTGCGGCCCCTGCAGATCCAGCAGCTGGTCAGGGTCCAGGTCAACCGGTACGTCTGCACGATGGCCGACGACGAGGGCACCGACAACGCCGTGGACATCGACCGGTTCTACTTCTGGGTCAACGCCTTCAACTGCCTGAACGGCGCGGACCCGGGCACCAGGGCCAACCCCCAGGACCAGGTGGTCTATGCGCTGGCCCTCGCCGACTGGGTCGAGATGGGCGATGACCATCCCGTCATCCACGACACCGGTGGCGCCTCGGTCATCATCCAGTTCGATACCGAGGCCTACGACTTCAGCTACGCGAAGCTGAACCTGCACGCCTACGTCCGCGACTACGATCCGGCGTCGGCGAACGAGGAGGCCCACGGGTACCTGAACCTCGTGGGCGACACGATCTGGGGCGAGAAGACCGTCATGCTCTACAGCTCGGACTTCACGTTCGAGGTGGACGTGCTGATCTCGCCGGTGAACTGAGCGGCGACAACGCGACCGCGCGGCGGGGCCCCCCCCCCGGGGGGCGGCCGGGCCCCCGGGCCCAAAGGGCCGGCCGCCCCCGCCGCGGGGGACCCCCACGGGGCGCCCCCCCCCAAGCACATCCGCGGCAGTTGCTCGCCCAGCGGCATGTCCAGCACCCGCTCCACCCCGAGTCCCGTCCGCAGCGCCACCACGCCGGGATGCGCCGCCACGACGCGCCCGATGACCGTCGCCTCCGCGCCCAGCGCGTGCGCGCGCAGCGCCGCCAGCGCCCGCTGCGCGTCACCGGCCGCCACCACCGCCACCAGCCTGCCTTCGCAAGCGGAGTGCAGCGGGTCCAGCCCCAGCATCTCGCACACGCCCGCCACCGGCGGCCGCACGGGCACGGCGCCATCTTCCACCGTGATGCCCATCCGCGCGCCGGACGCGAACTCGTTGAGCACCGCCGCCAACCCGCCGCGCGTGGGATCGCGCAGCGCCTTCACGTCGGCGCCGCAGGCCAGCAGCTCCTCGACCAGGCCGTTGAGAGGCGCGCAGTCGCTGGCCAGCTCCGTCTGCACCGACAGGCCCGCGCGCGCGGTCAGGATCGCCGTGCCGTGGTCGCCGACCGGGCCGGACACCAGCACGGCGTCGCCGTCGCCGATGCGCGCCACGCCCAGCCGTCGTCCCTCCGGAACCGTGCCGAGGCCGCTGGTGTTGATGTAGATTCCGTCGCACTGCCCGCGACCCACGACCTTGGTGTCGCCGGTCACCACCCGGACGCCGGCCTGCCGCGCGGTCGCCTCCATCGAGCACAGCACCCGGTGGAAGTCCGCCAGCGGCCAGCCCTCCTCCAGCACGAACGCCACCGAAATCACCTGTGGCGCCGCGCCCATCATCGCCACGTCGTTGACCGTGCCGCAGACGGCCAGCTTGCCGATGTCGCCGCCCGGGAAGAACAGCGGCGTGACCACGAAGGTGTCGGTGCTGAACGCGACGCGGCCCGGCGGCAGGTCCAGCAGCGCGCCGTCCTCGCGCGGGGCCAGCTCGGGGCTGGCGAAGCGCGGCAGGATCAGCCGCTCGAACAGGTCCTGCGAGAGGCGGCCGCCGGCGCCGTGCGCCATCTGCACGGTGTCGTGGTCCAGTCGCGGGAGCGGGCAGTTGAAGCCGCTGAAGTCGGGGCGGTCGCTCACGACGGGGCCTTCCTTCCGTAGCGGAACCAGGCGGCGCAGGCGCCCTCGCCCGAGACCATGGTGGCGCCCAGCGGCGTCTGCGGGGTGCACTCGCGACCGAAGGCGGGGCAGTCGGGCGGCTTCGCGCGGCCCTGCAGGACCAGGCCGGCGATGCACTGCGACGGCTCGTCGGGCTCGATGTCGCCGACGGCGAACTTGCGCGCCGCGTCCCAGGCCCCGTATTCGGGGCGCAGCTCGAGGCCGCTCCGCGGAATGACGCCGATGCCGCGCCACTTGCGGTCGCAAGCGCGGTACATGCGGTCGACGGTCGCCTGCGCCGCGGCGTTGCCGTCAGGCGTGACCGCGCGCGCGTAGCGGTTGACCACGCGCGCCTGACCGGCCTCCAGAAGCGTGACCGCCTGCACCAGCCCGTCCAGGATGTCCACCGGCTCGAAGCCCGTGGCGACGATGGGCACCCGGTGGCGCGCGGCGACCGCCTCGTACGGTCGCCAGCCGGTCACGGTGCAGACGTGTCCCGCGGCCAGGAAGGCGTCCACGCGGCAGCCGGGCGACTCGAGGATCGCCGACATCGCCGGCGGCACCAGCACGTGGCTGACCAGTTGGCTGTAGTTGCGCAGACCCT
Organism: uncultured Fibrobacteraceae bacterium; assembly: GCA_964399195.1. GTDB lineage: Bacteria > Krumholzibacteriota > Krumholzibacteriia > LZORAL124-64-63 > LZORAL124-64-63 > CAINDZ01. Next base: position 52,075 of record CAYNPY010000006.1, on the reverse strand, counting down.
GATCGGCGGCGGCGCGGGCGGCCATCGCGTTGCCCGGCGCGGTGGTCTCGAAGCCGACGGCCAGGAAGACGACCTCGCGGTCGGGGTGCGCGCGCGCCAGGGCCAGCGCCTCGAGCGGCGAGTAGACCATGCGCACGTCGGCGCCGCGGCTGCGCGCCTCCAGCAGGCTCCCGCGCGAGCCGGGCACGCGCAGCATGTCGCCGAAGCTGGCCAGGATCACGCCGGGCAGCCCGGCGATCGCGACCGCGCGGTCGATGGTCTCCAGCGGCGTCACGCAGACCGGGCAGCCAGGGCCGTGCACCAGCGTCAGGCCCGCGGGCAGCACCTGGTCGATGCCGTGGCGCAGGATGCTGTGCGTCTGGCCGCCGCAGATCTCCATGACCGTCCACGGGCGGGTGGCGGCGCGCCCGAGCTGCGCGACCAGCGCGCGGGCCAGTTCAGGGTCGCGGTACTCGGCCAGGAACTTCACGACGGGTCCCGTTCGTCGGCGGGCGTGTCGCCCAGCTCCACGATCTCGGCCAGGCGCGCGATCTCGGCCAGGCTGGCCCGCGCTTCCGCTTCATTCAGCACCTGCAGCGCGAAGCCGGCGTGCACCAGCACGTAGTCGCCGACCTGCGCTTCCGGCGTGTAGGACAGGCAGGCCGCCGCCACGGCGCCCGCGTAGTCGACGCGGGCCATGGGCAGTCCGGCCTCGTCGAAGCGTTCGGTGATGCGTCCGGGGATGGCCAGGCACATGCTCGTCTCCGTTCAGTTCGCGTTCGCGCGCGCGGCCAGCCGGTGCGCCGCGATCAGGGCCTGCCCGAGGGCCAGGCCGCCGTCGCCGGGGGAGACCGCTCGCGGCAAGTGCGCGCGAAGGCCGCGCTGTTCCAGCCGCTCGCCGAGCGCCTCGGCCAGGACCGCGTTGAGGAACACGCCGCCGCCGCACGCCACGGGCAGGCCGGGACGATCGGCAAGGACCAGCCCGACCGCTTCGGCCAGCAGGTCCGCGAGCGTGCGGTGGAAGGCGGCGCTGACGGCGGCCGCATCCCCGCCGGCCTGCAGCATGGCGGCGGCGCCGCGCACGATCGCCGCGGCAGGCAGTTCGAGCAGCGCGCCGCCCGCGCCCGCCGACTGGCGCCGGCGCAACTCCTCGAGCACGCTGGGCAGCGGCGCGGCAGCCGCGACCGCTGCGGCATCGGTCAGCGCCATGAACTCCATCGCCGCCTGCGCCTCGTAGGCGGCCTCATGGCAGGTGCCGCAGAGCGCCGCGACGGCGTCGAAGAGGCGGCCGCAGCTGCTGGTGGGCGGGCAGTTCAGGTTGCGTTCAAGCATCTCCAGCACGCCGGCGACCGGCCACCGCGCCAGGGCGGGCCAGTCCGCCGCCAAGCGGGCGGGCGCCTGCGCCGGGTCGTCGCCCAGCAGCCCCGCCCGCCACAGGTAGCCGACGGCGATGCGCCATGGCGCGCGGATCGCCGCGTCGCCGCCCGGCAGCGGCAGGGGCTCGAAGCGGCCGACGCGCTCGCAGTTCACGAAATCCCCGACCAGCAGCTCGCCGCCCCAGATGGTCCCATCGCCGCCGTAGCCCGTGCCGTCCAGGATCACGCCCAGGCACGGCCCCGCCAGCCCGTGCTCGGCCATCACCGCAGCCAGGTGCGCGTGGTGGTGCTGCACGCCCGCGCCCACAACACCCCGCTTCTCGCATTCGCGGCGCGCCCACTGCGAGCCGGCGTAGCCGGGATGCTCGTCGAAAGCAAGGGCGACCGGTCTGGCGTCCAGCAGCCCGCACAAGCCCTCCACCGTCTCCTCGAAGAACGCCCGCGTGGCCAGGTCGTCCAGGTCTCCCACGTGCGGACTGGGAAAGGCCAGGCCGTCCTTCAGGAGGCAGACCGTGTTCTTCAGGTCGCCGCCCACGGCCAGCACCGGGCCGCCCGGCGGCGCGCTGACCGGCAGCGGCGCGGGCGCGAAGCCGCGGCTGCGGCGCGCGTGAAGCGCCCCGCGTGGAGTCAGTTGCAGCACCGAGTCGTCGGCCCGCCGCGCGATGGGCCGGTCGTGCAGCAGCCAGCGGTCGGCGATGCCGCGCAGGCGCCCGAGCGCCTCTTCGTTGCCGATGCAGATCGGCTCGTCGGCGACGTTGCCGCTGGTCATCACCAGGGCGCCGAGGCCATGCGCGGCGATCTCGTCGAACAACAGCAGGTGCAGCGGCGTGGGGGGCAGCATCACGCCGAGGCGGCGGTGGCCGGGCGCGACCGAGGGCGCTATCGCGGCGCCGGCGAGCCTCTCGAGCAGCACGATCGGCGCGGCCGGTGCGGTCAGCGCGTCCGCCTCGGCAGGGGTCACGACCGCCAGCGCGCGCGCCGCCGCCAGGTCCGCCGCCATCACCGCCAGCGGCTTGGCCGCCCGGTTCTTGCGCCGGCGCAAGCGGGCCACCGCCTCCTCATGGTCGGCGCGCACCGCCAGGTGGAAGCCGCCCAGGCCGCGCACGGCCACGACGAGCCCGGCCGCCAGCGCTGCGGCCGCCGCGGCCAGCGGCCGGTCATCGATTCGCCCGGCGCCGTCCTCGCCGCACAGCCAGGCGCGCGGGCCGCAGGCGGGGCAGGCGTTCGGCTGCGCGTGGAAGCGGCGGTTCGCGGGGTCCCCGTACTCGGCGCGGCAGGCGTCGCACATCGCGAACGCGGCCATGCTCGTCAGCGGGCGGTCGTAGGGCAGCGCGTGGATGATGGTCCAGCGCGGGCCGCAGTTGGTGCAGTTGGTGAAGGGGTAGCCGAAGCGGCGGTCGGACGGGTCGCGCACCTCGCGGCGGCAGTCGGCGCACAGCGCCACGTCGGGCGGCACGGCGGTGGTGGCGCCGGCCTGCGGGCGCGAGGCGTCGATCACGAAGCCCTCGCCCGGCACCGGCGGCAACAGCACGCTGGTCACGTCGTGGATCGCCGCCAGCGGCGGCGCCTCGGCGCGCAGGCGCCGCCCGAAGCGGCCGATGGCCGGAGGCGGACCCTGCGCCTCGATCACCACGCCGGCGCCGGTGTTGACGACGCTGCCGCTCAGCCCTTCCTGAGTCGCAAGCCGGTGCACGAAGGGCCGGAAGCCGACGCCCTGCACGATGCCGCGCACCGTCAGGCGGACGCGCACCGGGCCGGGATCGGCATCGGGATCCATGTTCAGGCGCCCGTCGCCGCCGCGCGCCGCGCGCGCACCCAGTCGTACCAGCGGTCCAGGCCCTCGCCCGTGGTGGCCGACACGCGCAGGATCTCCAGGCGCGGGTTCACCGCGCGGGCGGCCTGTTCGCAGGCGTTGACGTCGAAGCGCACGTGCGGCAACAGGTCCAGCTTGTTGACCAGGCACAATTGAGCAGCCGCGAACATGTGCGGGTACTTCAGCGGCTTGTCGTCGCCCTCGGTGACGCTGATGATGACGACCTTCGCCGCCTCGCCCAGGTCGAACAGGGCGGGGCAGACCAGGTTGCCCACGTTCTCGATCATCAGCACCGAACCGGGCGCCGGCTGCAGCTTCGCGCAGGCCCGCCAGACCATGTCGGCGTCCAGGTGACAGCCCTTGCCGGTGTTGACCTGAACGGCGGGCGCGCCGGCGGCCTCGATGCGCTCGGCGTCCCGCGTCGTCCGCTGGTCGCCCTCGATCACGCACAGGGGCCATTCGCCCTTCAGGTCGGCGATGGTGCGCTCCAGCAGCGTCGTCTTGCCGGCCCCCGGCGAGGAGACCAGGTTCAGCGCCAGCACGCCGCGCCCGCCGAACCAGCCGCGGTTCAGCAGCGCCTGCCGGTCGTTGCCGGCCAGCACGGCCTCGGCCACGGCGATCTCGCGCGGGTTGCCCGCGCGCGGTTCGTCGTGATGGTGGTGATGATGGTCGTGGCGGTGGTGATCGTGGTGATGGTGGTGGCCGTGCCCGTGATCGTGGTCATGGGCGTGTGCCTCGCCCGGCCGGCGGATCGTGACGTCTTCGGCGGGCTGGCCGCAGCCGCAGGTGTCGCACATGGGAGGCCTCCGTTCCGGGGCCGGCCGCCGTCGGCGCGCGTCAATCGACGTTCAGCGCCAGCACGCGCAGTTCCCGCCCGCCGCTGATCTCCAGCACGCCGCCGCAGCCGTCGCACAGCGCGGCCAGCTCGTCCACGTCCCGCGCCGCGCCGCAGGCCGGGCACGCGCCGCGGCCGGGCACCTCGCGGATCTCCAGTTCGGCGCCCGCCGACAGCCCCTCGCGCGCGGCGCCGAAGCAGAAGCGCAGCGCCTCGACCTCGACGCCCGCCAGCCTGCCCACCTCCAGCGTCACGCAGTTGATCCGCGCGGCGCCGGCGTCCAGGGCCCGGCGGTGGGCGATCTCCAGCACGCCGGCGACGATGGTCATCTCGTGCATGGGACCTCAGGCCAGCCTGTCCGGTCCCTTGCCGCGGAACCGCGGCGCGACCCAGGCGACCAGCACGGACCACAGCGCGATGACCACGCCGAAGCCGAGCCCCGTGCCGACGAACGTGACCGGCGAGGACGTCTTGACGAAGTCCGACAGCGCCGCCGCGGGCACCTGGCTCTTGAACAGGCTCAGGAAGACGAGGCCCGCCAGCACCCCGATCACCAGGCTGACCAGCAGCACCAGCACCAGGCCGACGCGCGTCTTGTTCATGGCATGCCCCCTGTCGATTCGTGGGTCCGCGCCGCTGGCGCGTCCTTGCCGACGGTTCCTGGTCCCGAAGGTAGCACGCGGTACCGAGGGCGGCAAACGACGGCACGGCGTGCAGTTGCGCCGCCGTCGCCACTTGCGCCGGCGCCAGCGCGTGACTTCGTCACCGTGTGCGCGGTTCCGACAATGAGAATCGCCATCACAGTCAAGACCACTCGGCGCAATCATGGCAACTGCTTCCCATTCGCAAAATTACGAGATCCCGAACAGCGGTTTTCCCTGCGCTCCCCGAGCACCCGCCTCCTATATTTGCGCCATGCGCGCGCCCGCCGGCATCATCCTGCTTCTGGCCCTGGCGGCCCTGCTGCCGCGGCTGGCGGCGTGCGGCGGCGCGGCCCGGTCGGCGGAGTCGGCCCGCGAGCGCTGCCTCGACTGCCACGAGGGGATCGAGACCGCCTCGCCGACGCACGCGGGCTGCGTGTCCTGCCACGGCGGCAACCCCGACGCGCGCGACAAGGACGCCGCGCATCGCGGCATCTTCGGCCTGGCCGATCCTTCGTACGCCGGGCGCTGGGAGCGCGGCTGCGGCGGGTGCCACCCGCACCAGCTCGAGCGCATGCGCAGCAGCCAGATGTACACCAACGCGGGCATGATCGCGCAGATCCAGGCGACGTGGGAGGGCCGGCGCGACAGCGTCACCTACGCGGCGCGCGATGCGCGTCTGCACGACCTGGACGGCGAGCCCCTCACGCACACTTCGGTGGTCGCGCTGGACAACCTGGCCGGGGATCTCTACCGGAAGTTCTGCGCGCGTTGCCATGTCGCGAAGCAGAACGATGCCGCCGACGGCGCCGGGCACGCCGCCGGCTGCGCGGCCTGCCACTTCCCCTGGGCCGCGGACGCGACCTACCGCGGCGGCGACCCGACGATGCGCGGCCGTTCGCCGCACAGCCGGACCCACGCGATGGAGGGCCTGCCGACGATGGAGGCCTGCCTGCGCTGCCACCACCGCAGCGGCCGCGTGGCGCTGGCCTACCAGGGCCTCAACGACGGCAACAACGGCCTGGTGCCCACGAAGGACGGCCGGCCCGGCCCGGTGCCCGGCAGCGACGGCCGCAACTTCTCGCACATCGCGCCCGACGTGCATTTCGCCGCAGGGATGGAGTGCATCGACTGCCACACCTCCCGCGAGGTGATGGGCGAGGGCTACGCCTCCGCCGGCCTGCACGGGCAGCTGGAGATCGGCTGCGAGGATTGCCACGGCAGCGGGACGCGGGCGCCGCGTTTCGCCGTCGCCTGGGGCGAACACGAGCCGCCCGCGCTCGAATCCCGCCAGTACGGAAGCCGGCGGCCCGCCGGCGCGCGCGCCGCCTTGACGGGCAAGGGGCGGCCGTACGCCAACGTCTTCGACGACGGCGGGCAGGTGGGCGTGATGCTCAAGCGCAGCGGGCGCGTGCTGCGCAGTCCGGTCGTCACGGGCACCGCGGCCCACACCATCGTCGGCCACGAGCGCATGGCCTGCCATGCCTGCCACTCGCGCACGGTCGTTCAGTGCTACGGCTGCCACACCACCTACGACAAACGCGAGTACGGCTGGGATTACCTGGCCGGCCGGGCCACCATCGGCTCGTTCAGCGAGACCGAGGACGTGCGCGCCCTGTACCCGTTCCCGCTGGCGGTCGACACGAAGGGCCGCATCGGCACGGTCACGCCTGGCTGCCAGACGTTCATCAACGTGATCGAGCCGGATGGCACGCTCTCGCGCGACGAGGAAGTGGCCACTTTCCGCGGCCGCCGCCAGTTGCGCTTTGCGCCGTTCTTCGGCCACAACATCGGGACGCGCGCCGTCGGCTGCGGCGAATGTCACGGCAATCCCGCGTTCCTCGGCTTCGGCCAGCACGTCGTCGAGCGCGGGCGATTGCGGGGCACGCTGCTGTGCGAGAAGGATCCGCGCAAGCCGCTCGACGGCTTCCTGCACGAGAACGACGGCCGCATCAGCGCTCACGCGGCGATGAGCCGCGACGGCGCCCGTCCGCTGGACAACGAGGAAGCGCGTCGCTTCTTCGCCGTGAACCTGTGCCTGGTCTGCCATGACCGGGCGACCGATCCCATCTACCGCAAGCCCCTGGACTACCATGCGCTGGACGACAGTCTGCATCGCCGCCTGCTGGCTGCTGGCCGCTGAGGCCGCGCCCGCCGCCCCGTGCGGGGCTCCGGCGACGCCCGGCAGCGGCGCCGCCGCGGCGGCACGCGCCCTCCCGCAGGACTACTCCTGCCTGACCTGCCACCCCGCGCAGGGCGATGTGCTGGCCGGACCCATGGCGACGCGCACGGCCGAACGCGAATTCGCCTGCCGCGCCTTCGGCCCAAAGGAGGGGCCGGCGTTCTTCAAGGCCGCCTGCGTCGGCTGCCACGTGACCGGCTGCCGCGACTGCCATGACGAGCAGCCGCACGCGGTCCCTGGACGCGCGGCCCCGCGCGTCGCCGACGAGGCCTGCCTGCGCTGCCACCAGGGCTACTTCACGGGCTGGGAGTACCACGGGCGCGCCCCGCGCGAGGACCACGAGCGCTACCAGCGCGGCCCGGTCGCGGACGGCCTGAACTACCTCAAGATGCTGCCCGACGTGCACCACGAACGCGGACTGGGCTGCGTGGATTGCCATCGCGTGCACACGGGCGCCGGCCGCGGCGCCGCGCGGACCTGCCGCGAATGCCACCCCTCGCCGTCGCGCGACGTGCCCGAGCACGCGATCGCCGCGCATCTGGACAAGATGGAGTGCTGGACGTGCCATTCGGCCTGGGCGGCGCAGGAGTACGGCACCTTCCTGGTCAGGACCGTGACTGCCGCGCAGGACACCGCGTTCGCCGGCCTGCCGCTGCAGGGGGGCTGGCGGCGCAGCGCCGCGCTGCGGCGGCAGGATGCGCCGCCGCTGGGCCTGAACGCGCGAGGGCTGGCGTCGCCGATCCGGCCTCAGTTCGTGCTTCTGGCCACGGATCCGGCGCGCGGCTGGGAGAACCGCCTGCTCGCGGCCGAGTGGAAGGCGTTCTTCCCGCACACCGTGCGGCGCGGCACGGTCACCTGCGGCGGCTGCCACGAGAACCCGCGGCGGTACCTGCTGGAGCCGCCTGCCGACCGGATCTACGACCTGCGGCGCGACGGCCTGCCTCTGGATTCCTGGTGGGACCAGACTGGCCAGCGCGTCGTCAATGGCGCATTCTTCACCAGGGAACGCCACGACCTGATGAACCGACGCACGCCCGAATACGTGCGGGAGCACCTGAGGCAATGGCAGGACTTGGTCAGACCCGACGCCGATTCCTCGCGACCCTGATTCCCGCGGTCGCGGGGTTGGTGGGCTGCTGGCGCTACCTGACGCCCGTGCGCGCCAGCCTGCCGCGCGAGGTCGCGCTGCCCGCGGCCGAGGTGCCGCAGGGCGGCGCGTTGGTGCTGCCGGAGCACGGGTTGGCCGTCACGCGCGCGCGCGACGGCGGACTGCGCGCGCTGGACCTGACCTGCACCCATCTCGGTTGCCGTGTCAACGCCACCGAGAACGGCTTCACCTGCCCGTGCCACGGCAGCCGCTTCGACCCCGACGGGGCGGTGCTCACCGGGCCGGCCACGCGCGCGCTCCGTGAACTGGACTGCCGCCGGGACGGCGACCGCGTGACCGTCCGCCTGCCGGAGGCGACATGATCGGCGAGTTCGTCCGCCACCTGTTCCCGCGCTTCGTGCTGCGCCGCAACTTGCGCATCACCTACACGTTCTGCCTGGGCGGGCTGGCGTTCACCACCTTCCTGACGCTGATCGTGACCGGGCTGCTGCTGTTGTTCTACTACCGGCCGTCGCCGACCGGCGCCTTCGAATCGATCCAGTTCCTGGAAACCTCGGTCTGGGGCGGCCGCTACTTGCGCTCCCTGCACCGCTTCTGCTCGCACACGCTGCTGGTGCTCATCATGCTGCACACGCTGCGCGTCGTGCTCACGGGCGCCTACCGGCATCCGCGCCACGGGACCTGGGTCGTGGGCGTGCTGATCCTGCTTGTGGCCGTCGGCGCCGCCTACACAGGCTACCTGCTGCCGATGGACCAGCTGGCCTACTGGGCCACGACCACCGGCATGGAGCTGCTGCGGGTGCTGCCGCTGGGCGAGCAGTTGCGGGCGCTGCTCGTGCCCGACCATATCGGTGGACCGCTGTCGCTGCTGCGCTTCTACGCGTTGCACATCGCCGTGCTGCCCACGCTGATGCTGGCGCTGATCTGCCTGCACTTCTTCCGCATCCGGCGCAGCAAGGGGGTGCTGCCGTACCTATGAGCGACCAGATCAACATGGACGACAAGATCCCGACGAGCGACAAGCTCCCCAGTTCGCCGCACTTCTTCCGCCTGATCCGGCGCGGGCTGCTGGTCATCGCCGCCTTTCTGCTCGTGGCCGCTTGGCTGGTGCCGGCGCCGCTGGAAACGATCGCCGACCCGATGCGGCCGCCCAATCCGGCCAAGTCCGCCTGGTTCCTGCTCTGGATCCAGGAACTGGTCAGCCGCGGCACCGGCTGGATGTACGGCGTGCTGGCGCTGGCCGGCCTGATGGTGGCGCTGCCCTGGCTGCGGCGCGGGACCGGCGAGCGCGCGGCGTGGTTCCAACCGGGCGAGCGCGTGGTGGGCGCCGTCGCCGTCGCGCTGTTCGCGCTGGTGGTTCTCCTGACCGCCGTCGGGCTCTTCCTGCGGGGTGAGAATTGGCAGCTGCGCGGTCCGTTCTGACGACGCTGGCAGCGGCGGCGCTGCTGGTGTCGGGGCCCGTCGCCGCGCCGGGCGGCGCGCCCGCGGCCCCGGCGCCCGCGCCCGCCGCTCCAGCCTGCCTGCAGTGCCACGCGCCGCACTACGCGCGCCACGGCGGCTGCGTCGACTGCCACCGCGGCGACGCGCGCGCCGCGCGGCCGGACCTGGCCCATCACCGGCTGCTGACCGGCGCGGCGGCGGCATGGGCGCTGCCCGGATCGCCGGTGCTGCCGCGGGCCGCGGCGCTGCGCGACAGCCTGGGCTGCCGCCGCTGCCACGTGACCGGGGGGCGGGGGGAGCGGCTGGCCATCGACCTGGACACCGTGGCCTGGCCGCGCACGCAGCAGGAACTGCGCGAGGCGCTGGTCAACCCCGCGGCGGCCATGCCGGCGTTCGGCCTCGGCGTGCTGTCCGCCGACACGCTGGCCGCGGTCCTGCTGCGCGACGCGGACCGCTTCGGCGGCTCGCCCCGCTATCAGGTGCGGTTCCGCGCCGGCAGCGACGACAGCCTGCGCACCTTCGCCCGCCTGTGCGGCGGCTGCCACCAGGCCCTGACGCCCGACGGTCCGCAGGGGACCGGCGGCGACGGCCCTGATCTCTCGGGGCTGACCGGCGCCTTTCATCCTGCGGCCGCCGACAGCGCCTGGAACCGGGCCCGGCTGGAGCGCTGGCTGCGCAACCCGCGCGCCGCGCGGCCGCAGGCGACCATGCTGCCGGTCAAGTTCGAGCCGGACGAACTCGACGCCGTGCTGCGCGCCGTCACGCCGCCCGCGGCGCCGGTCCCGGCGGCGACCGGCCGCTGACGGGCCGGCGACGCCTCGGGACGCAAGATGAGGCCGGCGGGCCCCCGCAGGAGCCCGCCGGCCGGTTCAGCGACGAATCCGGTGCCTAGAACACCATCTGCAACTGCGTGATCAGCGTGCCGCTGTCGTTCGTGGTCAGCCCGTCGAACTCGCCCTTCTGGTCGAAGCTCATGCCGCTGTACTCGACCGTCAGCTTCAGCACGTTGTCCATCATGAAGTAGTTCGCGCCGAAGCTCAGCCAGTCGATCTGCTGGTTGTAGACGTTGTTCAGCAACGCGAACTTCCACGACTCGTAGCGCGCGAAGAACTGCAGCGGACGCGTGTGCAGCATGTAGCCCGCCTTGGCGTACCAGCCGTTCTTCTGGCCGTTCAGGCCGCACGCGCCCGGATCGGGATTCATGGCCAGGTAGGCGTCGTCGAAGTCGATGTTCTCGTAAGCGGCCGACAGCGTCACGGCGCCGGTCTCCTGCACCGGGCGCTCGTAGAAGAAGTCCACCGTGTAGGCGTTGTAGTCCAGCTTGCCGGTCCGGTTCAGCACGTCCTGGTACACGACCTCGGGCTCGGTCTGCACCGCGGCGCCGATCGTCATGACCTTCTTCTGGCCCAGGTAGGTGCCCTTGTAGCCGTAACCCGTCTCCGAGTCCCCCAGCGACAGGTGCGCCCGCGCGCTGTAGCGGAAGTTGTTCGCCGGCGCCGCGAGCGCGGAGACGGCCTTGCGGCCCTCCATCATGTCCAGGCGGTACTGGAACCTGCCCTCGGCCAGGTTGCCCCACATCGCGACGCCCATGTCGCGGGTGGTGACCAGCGGAGCCCGGATGAACAACGAGCGGTCCAGCGACAGCGGATCCTCGCAGGCTTCCAGGTTCTCGCGCGACAGGTTGTACTTGAACTTGCCCACGTTCAGCTTGAACGCGTCGCTGAGGTCGATGCGGGCGACGGCGTCCAGCATCTGGAACTCCGAGCCCTGGTCCGCGTCCGCCAGGCTGAACAGGCCCAGGTTCACGTCCTCGGCATATTCGGTCTGCGCGTACAGGCTCAGCTTCTCGCCCCAGGCGCCCATGAAGGCCAGCCGGTTGCGGCGGAAGTTGAAGTTCATGGCGGACTCGTCGTCGTCGTTGTCGACGTCGTAGTCGCGCATGGTCATCTGGAACTGGCTCTTGACGTCGATCTGGAACGATCCCTTGTCGTCGTCGCCGAAGGTGAACTGGGGTCCGGCCAGGGCCGGGGCCGCCAGCGCGACCAGGGCGGCGACGGCCGCGATCGCGAAGATGCTCCTGGTTCGATTCATGGGTCACTTCTCCTTAAGCTGGTTTCGTGACCGCCCCGCGCAGGGGCGGAGGGAGATTCCGTTCGCGTCAGCAACCGCTGCCGCCGCCGCCACCGCCGCCGCCGGGGGGCGGGGTCGTCGTGCCGCCGCTGGAGAAGTAGGCCGCGTCCTCGTTCTCGATCTGGTTGGCGCGCGGGTCCGAGAGGCCGTAGGCGGCGTTCGCCACCGGGTCGATGGCCACGGAGCCGGGCGTCCAGGTGCCCGTGCTGCGCGACGTCGTCGTACCGGGCGTGACGAGGTCGGTCTCCCAGGCGTCCGCGATGGTGTCGGTGCCGTAGGCGCTCCACTGGCCCCACGAGCCGTTGTACGACTGCACCGGCCAGCCGAGCATGCCGTCGAGGACGAAGAACGGGATCGTGCACTTCACGCCGCCCTGGCAGTTGACGTAGGTCAGCGGCGTGGCTTCCGTGACGCCGAAGGTGGCCAGGCGCGCCACGAGATCCTCGAGCGGCAGCAGCGTGCCGGAGGTGCCGGCTACGTAGTAGAGGTTCCAGGAATCGAGCTGCGCCGGCCCCATCTTGCTGGTAGGCAGCGGCGAGCCGCCGCGCACGTCCAGGAACTTGACGTCGGGCGTCGCGCCGCTGTTGACGGCGTCGACGGCCCGGATCATCTCGCCGATCGACGTGCGCAGGTCGCCGCGGAACTCGCTGGTGGCGGCCAGGTCACGGATGCTGAAGTCGGACGGGGTGATCGTCGGGACCTCGGTCACGAGGGTGTTGCCCTCGATCGCGGTCCAGCCCGCGTCGCCGCCTTGCAGGACCTTGATCCGCTCCTTGGGGAAGCCCCAGTAGCGCAGCGTCCACCAACCGCGGGTGGCCTCGCGCAGGTCGCGCGCGCCGCCGGTCGTGCTGGCCGTGAAGACGACAGTCGTGTGCTCGTCGATGCCGGCGCGGCTCAGGAAGGTATCGAGCGCCGGGCCGCTCACGACCATCGTGGATCCGGCAGCCACGCCCTCGAGGCGCGTCTGGTAGAGCTCGGTGTCGTAGTTCCACAGCTGGGAGCCGGGGATGTGCCCGGCGGCGTAGGCCGCGGCCGTCGTCACGGTGATGACGACGACCTTGTCGCGGCTGTCCGGATCGGTGCTGTTGAGGCGTCCCTCGTCGATCCACTCCATCAGCGTCGCGGCCTCGATGAGCGCCGTGGGCGTCTTCGTCGTGACGATCCCGTCGTTGGGATTGTCGTACTCGGTCGGATGATCGGCGCATCCCCAGATGCCCAGCGAGCCGATCGCCAGCACGGCGATCAGGCCCGCGAGCATCCTGCGTCGCGTCGCAAGCAGCTGCAGCATGTGAGCCTCCCTGTTTCAGCCGGTTCCCGGGGCGCGTTCTGCGTCAGAACCCGTTGCGCGATGGTAGTTTGCCGCGGGGGCAAGTCAAACGACGGCTCCTCATGGCGCTCATGCGCGGCGCGCATGGACAACCGCCCGCGGCCCGGCTATCTTCGCGCGCATGGAACTGGTCCTCCTGCGCACCCTGGTCGCCGTCCACGACGCCGGCAGCTTCACCGCCGCGGCCGCGCGCCTGTGCGTGACGCAGTCAGCCGTCTCGCGGCGGATCCGGCAGCTGGAGGAGTACTACGGGCTGCCGCTGCTGGAGCGGGGCTCCGAGAGCGTCGCCGCCACGCCGGCCGGGCGGCTGCTGGTGGACAAGGCTCGGGAGATCCTGGAGATCGAGCGCCAGCTCGAGGACAACGTGGCCGCGCACAAGCTGCGCGACCGCGTCTCGTTCTGCTGCACGCCCTGCTTCGGCGCGGGCCGGCTGCCGGACATCTTCGAGCGCTACGTCGGCGGCTCGGGATTGAATTTCGATCTCAATGTCGTTTTCGAGATGCCCGAGGACGTGCTCGAGGGGCTGGCCGCCGGCCGCTACGACCTGGCGGTGGTCGAGCACTGCGACGAGCTGGATCTGGCCGACTGCCCGCGCTGGGAGCTGCCGCCGGACGAGATGGTCTTCGTCAGCGCGCCGTCGCTGGGGATCGTCGCGCCGGCGGTGGCCATCGACGACCTGGTGCCCCGGCGCCTGTTCCTCAAGACGTACAACGGGTGCGCCTACCGCTTCCTGAAGCGCCGTCTGAAGCAGCTCGGCCGCGGCATCGACGAGTTCACGAACCTCTGCTACTACGACGACCTGGGCGGCGTCCTGCGGCAGATCGTGGCCGGGCACGGCCTGGGGTTCGTGTCGCGCGAACTGGCGTCGCGGGAACTGGAGAGCGGGCGGCTGCGAGAGCACCGCGTGCCCGGATTCGGCCACCAGCGGCCGCGCACGATGCTGGTGTCGCCCCGGCTGCGCCGGACCGAGCTGACGCGCCGGTTCCTGGCCACCTTCTTCGAAGTGATGGGCGCCGAGCCGCCGGTCGATCTGGTCGGAGGCTCCCGGCCGTTCGAGTTGTCGGGAGCGGCGGCGGTCAAGTCCGCGCCCGCGCCCGCCCCGGCCGACCGCATCCCCGCCCTGTCCCGACGCGCCCGCTAGTCCGCGCCCGTCCCCGTTCGCGCCCCGCCGAACACCACCGCCAGCCGGCGCCGCAATTCGTCGCGCACGCCGCGGAAGGCGTCCAGGCGCGCCGTCTCGTCGCCGCTCACCGCAGCCGGGTCCGGCAGCCCCCAGTGCAGCCGGAGCGCCGCCCCCAGGAACACGGGGCATTCCTCCTCGCCGCACAACGTGATGACAGTGTCGACCAGGGCCGGGTCGATCTCGGCGACGTTCTTCGAGCGCTGCCCGCCCGCGTCGATGCCGATCTCGGCCAGCACGGCGATGGCCTCCGGCCGCACCCGCGTCGGCTGCGAGCCGGCCGACATCACGCGCACGTGCGCCGGCGCCAGCGAGCGCGCGATGGCCTCGGCCAGCTGGCTGCGCGCCGAGTTGGCCACGCACAGGAACAGGTAGCCGCGCCGGTCCTGGGCCCGGCAGGCCACCGCTTCGGCCACCCAGGACGGCTCCGCGCCCGCCGCGCCGCCGCCATCACCGTCCGGACCGCGTTTCGTCACGGCCGCCTGCCTTCCCCGGCGCAGTTGCGCACGGCTTTGATCGTGGGGGCATCGCCGGGGAAGTACCGCCGCCCCAGCCACAGCGAGACATTGACCAGCCCGATGAGCACCGGCACTTCCACCAGCGGCCCGATCACCGCCGCGAACGCCGCGCCGTGGTGCAGTCCGAAGGTGGCGACGGCCACGGCGATGGCCAGTTCGAAGTTGTTGGAGGCCGCCGTGAACGACAGCGTTGCCGTCTGCCCGTAGGACGCGCCCAGCTTCCGCGAAAGGAAGAACGAGATGAAGAACATCAGCACGAAGTAGATCAGCAGCGGGACCGCGATGCGCACCACGTCCAGCGGCAGGGCCACGATGCTCTCGCCCTTCAGCGAGAACATCACGACGATCGTGAACAGCAGCGCGAGCAGCGTCAGCGGGCTGATGCGCGGGATGAACCGCTCCTGATACCAGTCGCGACCGCGGGCGCGGATCAGCGAGTAGCGCGTCAGGATCCCGGCCAGGAACGGGATGCCCAGGTAGATGAACACGCTCTGCGCGATCTCGCCGATCGTGATGTCGACGGCCACGCCCGGCAGGCCCAGCCAGGTCGGCACCACGGTGATGAAGACCCAGGCGTAAAGGGAGTAGAACAGCACCTGGAACACCGAGTTGAAGGCCACCAGGCCCGCGCAGTACTCGGTGTCGCCCTTCGCCAGGTCGTTCCAGACGATGACCATGGCGATGCAGCGCGCCAGCCCGATCAGGATGAGGCCGACCATGTACTCCGGGTAGCCGCGCAGGAAGAGGACGGCCAGCGCGAACATCAGCACCGGGCCGATGACCCAGTTCTGCACCAGCGACAGTCCCAGCACGCGGGTGTTGCGGAAGACCGGGCCCAGCTCCTCGTAGCGCACCTTGGCCAGCGGCGGGTACATCATCAGGATGAGCCCGACGGCGATGGGCACCGACGTGATGAAGGCCACGAAGCCCGGGAACAGCGAGCCGGCCGCGACCCCCGCCGCCATCGCGGCGAAGATCCACAGCGTCAGGTAGCGGTCCAGGAAGGACAGGCGGCCGAGCAGGCCGGCGCCGGGTGCGCTCGCATGGGTCACATCGGGTCCTTTCGGGCGGCGGGGTGGCGGGTCGTCGCGGGCCTGGCTCCCGCTGCCGGCGGCGGTCCGCAGGCGGAACCCCGGTCACGAGGGCGGCCGGCGGCCAGCCGCGCGAGCAGCGCGTCGGCCTCCGGGTCGCGCGCGAGCTGGCCCTTGAGGGCCGCCAGCGCGGCCCGCGCGCCGGGCTCGGCGGGCCTGCGCAGCGAGTAGTGCATCCACGTGCCCTCGCGGCGGTCCCGGACCAGACCGGCGACCCGCAGGGCCGCCAGGTGGCGCGAGGCCTTCGACTGCGTGATGCCGAGCGCCGCCGTGATGTCGCACACGCACAGCTCGCGGCGGTTCAGCAGCAGCCAGAGGATGCGCAGCCGGGCCTCGTCCGACAGCAGCTTGTGGAATCGGGCGATGTCCCTCATCGCGACCTCCGGGGTCGGGTCACTATAACTGGATAACCGGATATATGCAACCATCGCGTCCGGCCGCCCGTTGGCGGCGACACTCGCGGGCCACTGCACTATAGTAGGGCGCGTCCGGCCGTGGTTCTGCCGAGCGCACAAGCCGCGCGCGGCCGCGCCGGGCGGCAGGGAGATGCGATGTCCAACCACTTCGGACCCGGCGGCGAGGCCTGGATGGTCGATGTTTCGGGCAAGCCGCCCACCGTTCGGCGCGCCCGCGCCGCGGCGCGCGTGCGCCTGGGGCCGGAGTTGGCCGCCCGCGTGGCCGACGGCGACCTGGCCAAGGGCGACGTGCTCGGCGTGGCGCGCCTGGCCGGCATCGCGGCGGTCAAGCGCGTGCCGGACCTGATCCCGCTGGCGCACCCGCTGGCGATCCACCACGCGGCGGTCGACCTGCGCGTCGACGCCGCCGCCGGCGTGGTCGAGGTCGCCTGCGAGGTCGTCGCCTGCGAGCGCACCGGCGTCGAGATGGAGGCCATGACCGGAGCCGCGGTGGCGGCGCTGGCCGTCTACGACATGTGCAAGGGCCGGGACAAGGGGATCGTGATCGAGGCCGTGCGCCTGCTGCACAAGAGCGGGGGCCGCGGGGGGACCTGGGAAGCGCCCGCGGAGGCGCCGTGAGCGCGCGGCGGCAGCCGGACGCCGGCCACGGAGCGGGCCTGCGCGTGGCCGTGCTCGTGCTCAGCGACCGCTGCAGCGCGGGCCTGCGGCAGGACCTGAGCGGGCCCGCGCTCGCCGCCTGGCTTCGCGACCGCGACGTCGCGGTCACGACCTGCGACGTCATTCCCGACGACCGCGAAGCCATCGTCAATTGGCTGACGCGGCACTGCGACGGCGGCGCCTGCGAAGTGGTGCTGACCTGCGGCGGCACCGGCGTCTCGCCGCGCGACGTCACGCCCGAGGCAACGCGCGCGGTGCTGGACCTGGAACTGCCCGGCTTCGCCGAGGCCATGCGCGCCGCCAGCCTTCGCCTGACGCCGCACGCTCTGCTCAGCCGCGCCGTGGCCGGGGCGCGGCGCGGCACGCTGGTGATCAACCTGCCGGGCAGCCCGCGCGCGGCCTTGGAGAACCTCGAGGCAGTGTGGGCGGCGGTGCCGCACGCCTCGGCGAAGCTGCGCGGAGACCCGCGCGACTGCGCGCCCGCAGCTGCCGACGCCGAAAAGGGCCGTCTGGAAGCCGTCTGCATCAGCCGCGAGAAGGGCACGGTCAAGACCGCGGTCCCGGCGGCGCGCCTGGAGGCGGGCCACGGCCTGGTCGGCGACGCCCACGCCGGCCCCTGGCACCGGCAGGTCTCGCTGCTGGCGGGCGAGAGCATCGACCGCATGCGCGCGGTGCTGCCCGACCTGATCGCCGGCGCCTTCGCCGAGAACCTGGTCGTCCGCGGCGTCGACCTGATGTCGGCGAGCGTCGGCGACCGGCTCCTGGTGGGCGACGACGCCGTGCTCGAGGTCACGCAGATCGGCAAGGACTGCCACCAGGCGTGCGCCATCGGCGTGGCGACCGGGGACTGCATCATGCCGCGCGAGGGGATCTTCTGCCGCGTCATCGCGGGCGGGGAGGTGCGCCCGGGTGACCCGGTGGCGCTGCGGCGCGCGACGGGCGGCGCGCCATGATCCCGTTCGCCGAGGCCCGGGCCCTGATGCTGGCGGCCTTGAAGCCGCTCGGGCGCGAGCAAGTCGCCCTGGAACGGGCCGCCGGCCGGTTCCTGGCGGCGGACGTGCGCGCGCCGCACGCCTCGCCGCGCTTCGACCAGTCGGTGATGGACGGCTACGCGGTGCGCGCCGAGGACCTGGCCGCCGCAGGCGCCGGCGCCGCTGCGGATCTGCGTCTGACCGGAGCGATTCCGGCCGGAACCACGCGCGTCCCCGCGCTGCGCGCCGGTGCGGCGGTCAAGGTCTTCACCGGCGGCCGCCTGCCGCGCGGCGCCGACGCGGTCGTGATGGTCGAGCACGCCACGCTCGCCGAAGGCCGTGTCAGGTGCTCCGGCGCCGTTTCCGCCGGCGCCCACATCCGCCGCGCGGGGGAGGAGTTCCGGCGCGGAGAGATCGTGCTCAGGGCCGGCCAGCGCGTCACCCCCGCCGTCGTCGGCCTGCTCGCCTCGTTCGGCCGCGGCGCCGTCGCGGTGGCCCGCCGTCCCCGGGTGGCGTTGATCACCATGGGCGACGAACTGGTGGGCCCCGGCGACCCGCTGCAGCCGGGGCGCATCCACGACGCGAACGGACCGGCGCTGGCCGCGGCCCTCGCGGCCGCCGGCGCGGCGAGCGTGCGCCGTCGCCGCGTGAAGGACTCGCGCGCGGCGCTGCGGCGAGCGCTGGCGGCGGCCATCGCGAACGCCGACCTGGTGGTCACCGTCGGCGGCGCCTCGGTCGGCGACCATGACCACGTCGAAGGCGCGCGGACCGACCTGGGCCTTCGCGAGCGGTTCCACCGCGTGGCGATGCAGCCCGGCAAGCCGAACCACTTCGGACTGGCCCCGGACGGGACGCCGGTCTTCGGCCTGCCCGGCAATCCCGTCTCGGCGCTGGTGGCGTGCCGGCTGTTCGTGGCGCCCGCCCTGCTGCGCCTGCAGGGCGCGGAGCCGACGCCGGACGCCCTGCCGGTCCGCCTGGCCGCGCCCGTGCGCAAGTCGGCCGAGCGCGCGCTGTTCCTGCGCGGCCGGCTGGAGATCCGCGGCGACGGGCTGTGGGGGGTGCCGGGGTCCCGGCAGGGCTCGCACATGCTGACCGGGCTGACGGAGGCGGACATCCTGATCGAGCTGCCGGCCGGCGCCGTCGCACATCGGGCCGGCGAGGTCGTGACGGCCCACCTGCTCACGTCATGAGCGGGGCAGGTCGACACTGCTCGCCCGGACCGCGCGGGGTCAGCGAACCGCCGGCGTTGCCCGGGCCGCCAGGAATGCCGTGATCTCGCCCTTGAGGTAGGCCTCGAGACCCTTGTGGTCCTCCGCCAGGTCCCAGATGCGCTCGAGGTTCTTCCAGGACACGACCGAATCCCCGGCGACGGCCGCGAGAACGGCCGACGGCGCCTCCAGCCGGAACTCGTCGGCGAAGTGCTCGTTGCCGGGAGTCTCGTAGTTGACGACGCGGAACCGCAGCGTCCCGTCGGCGACCCGCTCCTTGAACGCGACCTCGGCCACCCAGGCGGTGACGTCGCCCAGCGCCACGCAGGTCACGCAGCGCAGGTTGCGGTGGAAGTAGTAGAGCGTCACCTGGGGCGCCGCCAGGGCCTGGCTGACCGGCGCCAGGGCCGCCAACACGAACGCCAAGATGAGCCCGCGTCGCGAGATCACGGATATCCTCCTAGTGCGCGGTGTACAGCAGGTACAGCCCGCCGAGCACCACCAGCGCGCCGCACGTCTTCTTGATCACCATTCCGGTCCGCGACGAGGCGTTCCAGTCGAGCGTCCGCTGGACCCAGGCCGAGCCCGCGCCGGCCACCGCGATGACCAGGCAATGGCCCAGCCCGAACGCCAGCAGAAGCGCCGCGCCGTAGGCGGCCTTCGTGGTCGCCACCTTGAAGGTGACCGCGAGCATGGGGGCCACGTAGGCGAAGGTGCAGGGGCCCAGCGCGATGCCGAACACCAGCCCCAGCAGGAAGGCGGCGAAGGCGCCGCGCTTCTGCAGCCCGACCCGGGCGGGCGCCGGCAGCGCCAGCGGCACCAGGTCCAGGAGCACCAGTCCCACCAGCACGAAGACGGCCGCCACGATCACGTTGCCCGCGGTCCCGACGTCGCCGGCGAGCCGCCCCAGCCCGGCCGTCACGGCGCCCAGCAGGGCGATCGTGACCAGGATGCCGACGGCGAACAATGTCGACAGGGCCAGCGCGCGCCGCTGCGTCGGTTGCCCCTGGCCCTGGATGAACCCGACGATGAGCGGGATGCTCGCCAGGTGGCACGGGCTCAGGATGATGCTCAGCACTCCCCAGGCGAAAGCCGCCAGCAGGGCGAGATGGGCCGCGCCGGCGACCGCGTCGGTGAGGCTGGTGAACAGCTGCTGCATCGAGGCTCTCTCTCGCGGCCGCTACAGGACGTAACCCAGTTCGTTCCACTTGGCGAGGATGTCCTCGCGACTGATGAATCCCTCGTGGCGGTACAGTTCGGTGCCGTCCGGAGCGAAGAAGATCTGCGTCGGAATCAGCTTGAGGTTGTACGGCTTGCCGGCCTCCGGCGTCTTCCAGACGTCGACGAAGTCGACGCGCATCCTGCCGGCGTAGTCCTTGCGGAGCTGGTCGAGGATCGGCGCCATCATCTTGCACGGGACGCATTTGTCGGCGCCCAGGTCCAGCAGGCGCGGCACGGCGGCCGCAGTTTCGGTCGCGGCCGCCTGGGGCGCGGCTTTCGACGCGGTGGGCCCGGCGGCGGCCGTCTGGTCGACCGCGACGCCGCGGCTCTCACCCGCCGCCGGACGCAGGACGTAGACGCCGACGGCGATGCCGATGATCGCCAACGCGAGGATCCAGCGACCTGCCGCGCCTCTCCTGCCCTTGCTGCCGTTGCTGCTCATGACCGTCAGCCTCCCCGTCGACGTTCCCTGCCGCAAAGCCCCGCGGTCAGGACAACATTGCCTTGAGTTCCTCGCGCGAGGGCACCTTGCCCACGACCCGCACGACGCCGTCGACGACCAGCGCCGGCGTCATCATCACGCCGTACTTCATGATCTCGGCCACCTGCGTCACCTTGCGGAACTCGGGCGTCAAACCCAGTTCGCCGGCCGCCGCCTGCGCCTCCTCGGCCAGTTTCGTGCACTTGGGGCACCCGGTGCCCAGGATCAGGATCTCCATCCCGGTTCTCCCATTCCGGTCAACGACCGCCGGCGCGCCTCGGTCGAGCGCGTCTCAACCGAGCGCGCCGAAGATCGTGCCCGTGAACGCCGACAACACCACGACCAGCGCGACGTACGCCGCCGTGCGCCGGCCGCCCATGATCGTCCGCAGCACCAGGATGCTGGGCAGCGAGACGGCCGGGCCCGCCAGCAGCAGCGTCAACGCGGGCCCCTTGCCCATGCCCGAGCCGATCAGGCCCTCGAGGATGGGCACTTCGGTGAGCGTCGCGAAGTACATGAAGGCGCCGGAGACCGCCGCGAACAGGTTCGCCCCCACGGAGTTGCCGCCGACCGCGCCGGCGATCCACTGTGAGGGGATCAGCCCCTCGTGGCCGGGACGCCCCAACAGCAGCCCCGCCACCAGGACGCCGAAGAGCAGCAGCGGCAGGATCTGCTTCGCGAAGCCCCAGCTGGCGGCGAACCAGTCCGCCAGTTCGCCCTTCGAGGTGGCCACGGCCCAGCTGAAGGCCAGCGTGGCCGCGGTGAACGCGGTGACCGGGTCGTCGCGGCGCGCGAGCGCCGTCACGACCGCGGCGCCGGCCACGACCAGGATCTTCCACCAGCGCAGGCCGTACCAGACGACCATGGCCAGTCCCAGTCCGGCGGCCGCGGCGGCCGTGAGCCACCACTTCACCGCGTGCACGCGGCCGTAGAGGCCCTCGCCGGCGCCGCCCCAGTTGGCGAAGACCAGCACGGCGACCATGGCCGCGAACGTCAGCGCCGTCTGGGCCAGCGGCCGTCCGCCGTCCTCGGCCGGCAACGCGGCGGCCGCCAGGCGCCGCTCGGTCTCCGCGCGCCGGAAGAGCGCGTGCATGGCCAGGCCGATGACGACGCTGAAGACGACGGCGCCGACGGCGCGCGCCACGCCGATCTCAACGCCCAGCACGCGCGCGGTCAGGATGACGGCCAGGGCGTTGATCGCCGGACCCGAGTAGAGGAACGCGGTGGCCGGCCCCAGCCCGGCGCCCATGCCGTAGATGCCCGCGAACAGCGGCAGCACGGTGCAGGAGCAGACCGCCAGCACCGTGCCGGAGACCGCGGCCACACCGTAGGCCGTGACCTTGCGCGCGCCGGCGCCCAGGTAGCGCATGACGGAGGCCTGGCTGACGAAGACCGAGATCCCGCCGGCGATGAAGAACGCCGGCACCAGGCACAGCAGCACGTGCTCGCGCGCGTACCACTTCGTCAGGGCGAGCGACTCGCCGACCGCGGCGTCGAAACGCGCGTTGCCCACCGGGAGGTGGTAGAGTCCGAGGAAGACCGCGATGGCCCAGATGAACGGCTTGAGTTCCCTGCGGAGCGTCATCGGGTCACCTCAGCGCCCGCGCCGAGTCTTCGGCGCCGGCCCGCAGCACCGACTCGACGCAGCCGAAGAAGTTCAGGATGCAGGGCACGCGCAGCGCGTAGAAGACCTGATTCCCGCGGCGTTCGTCGCTCACGATGCCGGCCTCGCGCAGGATGGCCAGGTGCCGCGAGACGGTGGACATGTCCGAGCCGATCAGCTGCTGCAGCTCGCAGACGCAGCGCTCGCCGTTGGCCAGTTCGTCGACCGCCGCCAGGCGTGCCGGGTGGGCCAGCGCCTTGAGCACGCGGGCGCGGGCGGCCAGGTGATTGCGGGTCATGACATCCACAGGGGGTCTCCCGTGTCGGGGCTGGTTGTGTATTTGGCAATTATCGCAAACGAATTTCCAAAGTCAAGACGGCTCCGGTTGCGTTGAAATAGCGTTTTCCCACCTTTTTCCTTGCTGATCGACGAGTCCCGCACCAGTTTTCGCCGGCAACTTTCGTCGCCACAAAAAACTTTTGTGGTTTACAACATTCAGTTTTCAACTCCCGCCGGACCCGTCCAGCCGGCGGCAGGAGGAGCGACCATGCACCGCAGGACTCAGGTCGTTGCGCTGGGGCTGGCTCTGGCCCTGTCCATTCCGTCCCTGGCCCAGGAGCAGCCGACCGAAGGACCGGCGGCTCCCTCCCGCGGCATCTACGACAAGCCGTACCTGCGCGGGACGGGCGGCGGCGTGTCCGTCGGCGGCTACATCGACATGGAGCTGGAGATCCCCGAGAACGGGATCACCACCTTCGACCAGTACCGCTTCATCCCGTTCCTGACCGGCTACGTGAGCGACCGGGTCACGGTCTCGGCCGAGATCGAGTTCGAGCACGGCGGCGACGTCCCCGGCGACGGCGAGGTGAAGCTCGAGTACGCGGTCATGGACTACCGGCTCCGCGACGGGCTGAGCTTCCGCGGCGGCGTCGTGCTCAGCCCGCTCGGCCGCTTCAACGTGCTGCACGACAGCCCGCTGAACGACCTGACCGAGCGCCCGACCGTGGTGCGGCAGCTGGCCCCCTCGACGCTCAGCGAGTCGGGCATGGGCCTGTTCGGCAACACCGCCGTCGGCGAGGCCGGCGAACTGGACTACGAGCTGTACGTCGTCAACGGCTTCGACGCGGGCATCATCGACGACGGCAAGCTGCGCGTGCGCGGCGGCCGCGGCAGCAAGAAGCAGGACAACAACGACAACAAGTCGCTCGTCGGCCGCCTGGGCTACAGCCCCCGCCTGGGCACGACCGTGGGCCTGTCCGCGCACAGCGGCGCCTGGGACGATGCCGGCGACCACAGCCTGACCATCTCGGCGCTGGACGCCAAGGTGACCTTCGGCGCGTTCGAGTTGCAGGGCGAGGGCGTCATGGTCACCGCTGACCTGGACCGCGACCTGCTGCCGGACACGGCCGACAGCCAGCGCGGCGCGTATGTCCAGGGCAACTGGCATCTGCTGCACGACCGGCTGCTGCCCGGCTCGGTGGTCACGCTGGTGGCGCGCGGCGACTGGGTCGACTATGACAGCGACCGCGACGGCGACGCCGAGGAGGCCGTGACCATCGGCGTCAACTTCCGGCCCACGGAGGAGACGGTCTTCCGCATCGACCACAGCTGGCGCAAGACGACGCCGCTGGGCGGCCAGAAGGGCGAGGCCCAGGGCAAGCTCTTCCTCTCCTTCGCGTCCTACTTCTAGGCGGGTGGGCATGTCCGCAAGCAAACGCTGGCGCCGGCTCGCGGCGATCGCGTGGGGAGCGCTGGTCCTCGGGACCGGCGCCCCCGCGGCGCGCGCCGCCGAACCGGAGGTCAGCCCCGACGGCCCCGAGCACGTGAAGGTCTACTTCACGCCCGAGCAGGCGCTGGGCCGCGTCTTCGCCGGCGCCGACCGGCAGTGGCAGGAGAACTGGGAGCCGACGGCGGACGAACGCGCGGCGCTGGCGGGCCGGCTCGGCCTGCAGGTGCCCGAAACCTCCTTCACCTTCCACCGCGCCGCGCGCGCCGGCCGCGAGCTGGGCTGGGCCCTGGTGCTGGAGGAGAAGGGCCGCTTCAAGCCGATCACCTTCCTGGTGCACATCGGAGCGGACCGGCGCGTCGAGACCGTGCTGGTGATGGTCTACCGCGAGTCGCGCGGCGACGCCGTGCGCCGCGCGCGCTTCCTCGGCCAGTTCATCGGCAAGGACGGCGACGATCCGCTGCGGCTGAACCGCGACGTCGTCGGCATCAGCGGCGCCACGCTGTCGAGCCGCGCCCTGGCCGCCGGCGTCCGCAAGGCGCTGGTCCTGACCGAGGCCCGCTACGGAGGATCGCCGTGAGCAGCCGGCACAAGCGGCGGCTGCGCGGCGCGCACGAGAAGCTGGGCCTGTTCCTGGCGGCCGGCGCGCTGCTGATGGTCGCCACCGGGCTGGCGCTGCAGCACCCGGGCTGGCTGGGGCGGGGCGCACTGCCGCCGCGCGTCGTGGCGGCGGACCCGTCCGTTGCCGGGCGGCTGCTGCGCGCGTCGCCGGCCCTGCTCGAGGAATCGCGCGACGGCGGCGCCAGCTGGAACGAGCTGCCCCTGTCCGCGGCGCCCGACGCGCCGGTGGCCGCGGCGTTCGCGCCGCCGCCTTTCGGCACCGTGTGGCTGCTGGGCGCCACCGAGCTGCTGGCCAGCGCGGACGGCGGCGAAGTCTGGGAGCGGCGCGACCTGCCGCCGGGCGCCGGACCCGACGACCCGCCGCTCGCCCTGACCGTGACCGCCGACGGCCGGCCGGTGGTGGCCACCGCTCAGTCCGCCTGGCTCGGCGACCCGCTCGGCGAGGGTGAAGGCGCGCGCTGGACCTCGCTCTGGCACGTCGAACCCACCCGCGGCGACCGGCTGCGCCTGGCCGTCCGGCGCCTGCATTCGGGGCACTGGGGCCTGCCGCTCATGCCCCGGTTGTACGACGTCGCCGCGCTGCTGTTCGTGGCGGTGCTGGCCACCGGCGTCGCGCTCGCCGTGCGCGCGCGGCGGCACCACCGGAAGCGCCACCACTCGTGAGCGCGCGGAACCGGCAGGCGGCGCTGTTGATCTGCGCGCTGGCCGCGCTGGCCGCGCCGGCCGCGCCGGCGCGCGCCGCGGCGGCTCCGCCCGCGCCGACGGCCGCCGAACGCGAGGAATCCCGCTACGTGATGGGCACCGTCGCCGTCGTGCGCGCGGCGGCGCCCGACTCGGCCACCGCCCTGGCGGCTCTCGACGCGGCGTGGGAGGCCTTCGCGCAGGTCGACGCGCGGATGAGCACCTGGCGCGACGACTCGGACCTGGCGCGCGTGAACGCGGGGGCCGCGACCGCGCCGGTGGCCGCGCCGGCCGACCTGCTGCAGGTCGTGGCGGCAGCCCTGCGGGTGGCCGAGGCCTCCGGCGGCGCCTTCGACCCGACGGTGCTGCCGCTGCTGCGCGCGTGGGGCCTGCACGGCGGGCCGGCGCGCGAGCCCGCCGCCGACGAACTGGCCGGACTGCTCGCCGTGACCGGAGCGCGGCACGTCCGCGTCGACACCGTCGCCGGCACGATCGCCTTCGCGCGCGCGGGGGTGGCGCTGGACCTGGGGGGCATCGCCAAGGGCCACGCGCTGGACGCCGCGCGCCGGGCCATGATCGCCGCCGGCGCCGCCGCGGGCGTGCTCGACCTGGGCGGCAACCTCATGGTGTTCGGCCACGGGGAGCGGCCGGTGGCGATCGTGGCGCCGGACGACCCGGATGCCGTCGTCGGCGCGGTGACCGTCAAGGATGCGGCCGTGGCCACCTCCGGGCAGTACGAGCGCTTCGTCGAGGTGGCGGGCCGCCGCCGCGGCCACATCCTGGACCCGCGCACCGGCCTGCCGTCGGCGCGCGCGGGCAGCGTCACCGTCATCGCGCCGACCGGCCTGGAGGCCGACGCGCTGTCGACCGCGCTGTTCGTACTCGGTCCGGACGGGGCGCCGGCGCTGCTGGCCCGCCACCGCGGCGCGGTCGCGGTCTTCGTGGTCCAGCGCGAGGGCGGGGGTTGGGACACGCTGCGCCTGGACGGCCGCTGAAACGAGGACCGGCGCCTGCGCGGCGCCGGTCCCCGGAAGAATCGCCCCGGCGACAGTCGCGCCGCGGGAGACCTGCCTACAGGCCTTCCGGATCGAACTTCACCGTGTGCGTCTCCTCGCGCCAGACCACCGCGAAATCGTCGTCCTGCACGCCGTAAGGCAGGTACCACAGCTTCACGGTGATGTCGAGGGTGTCGCTGGGATAGGTGCGGACGACCTCGTCGCCGTCCTCGTTCTCCTCCACGGGGAAGAAGATGTCCCAGTTCGTGGCGACCGTGCGCAGCGGCGGCAGGCTGCTGTCCTGCAGCAGGCCGCTCTTCTCGTAGGGGCCGCGTCCCATGCGATCGCCGCGCCCGAGGCGCTGCGGGACGGGCATGAACACGCGCTCGGCGTTGAAGACGTCGTTGCCGTTCTTGTCGACCGCGGAAACCGACAGCACCAGTCGGTTGGGGGTGGGTCAGCCGTCCGGGATGCCGTGCCCAGCGCGGTTGGTCAGTTCCACCTTCACCGTCGCCTTCGGGCGCATCGTCGACACGTCGCGCCAGACGATGGCCTTGGCGTCGACGTGCATCTCGACGGCCGCGTCCGACATGACCTTCGCCTGGTAGCTCTGCATGTTGTGGCCCAGGCCCGAGTCGCGCATGTGGCACTCGACGCAGGTCTGCGTGCCGCCCTCCGGAACGTAGGCGAACAGGTAGCTGCCGTAGCCGGTGGCGCACTGCGTGGGGTTCTCCTGGTCGAAGTTCGGCCCCAGGCCGTGGCACTGCCCGCAGAAGATCGACTCGGACATGACCGGGCTGGGCTTCATCGCGGTGAACTTGTCGTCCGGGTGCTCGCCCTCGCCGCTCAGGCCGTACACGGTGTCGCGGCGCGGATAGCCGTCGCTCCACTTGTGCGTGATGGCGTTGCGGTTGTGGCAGACCAGGCAGTTGATGTTGAGCGAGGTCAGCGTGGCGGCGTGCTTCTCCATCGCCGCCTCGTCCTCCTCCTCCATCGCCGCGCGCCAGGCGTCGATCGTGGCGACGATCTCCCGGGCCACCTTGTCGGTGGCGTCGGCCAGCTGCGGGAGGTGGCACTTGGCGCAGCCCATCAGGTGCTCGACGCGCAGGTCCTTGACGTCCTTGACGCCCGAGGCTTCCCACTCCAGCAGTCCGTTGCTGATGGCCGTGCGGAAGGTCAGGGCGGTGCGCCCGGTGCCGAAGATCGAGCGCGCGTGCGCGGACTCGTTCCACTGGTCGTGGGCGTCCTGGTGGCACTCGATGCACGAACGCGAATCGTAGCGGGCCACCAGCTCGGCGATGGAGTTCGCCTTGGGTTGCCCGGCCAGTGTCTGGTCGCGGCCGACGCCGGCGGGCGCCGGGGCTGCCGCTGCCTGAGCAAACGCCAGCGCCGCCAGCAGCGCGAGCGTCGCCGGCAACTGGAATCTCCTGGTCATGGGTCTTCCCTCGCGGTTGGGGAGAAAGCCTGTCGTGCAGGTCCGGGACCGCCGCGCCGCCAGGAGGGTGGCCGACGCGGGGTCCCGGCGGCCGCCTCGCTAGCAGCCGGCCATGCCGGCTCTCGGCTTCTCCATGGTCACCGAACTGCCGGGCTTCAGGTTCTTCGCCTTGCCCTTGGGGGCCACGACGGTGACGGTGGAGTCGGCGATGGCGATGACGGTGCTCTTGCCGACGAGCGCGCCCTTGTCCGCGTCCATCAGGCGGACCGGCTTGCCGACCTTCACCCAGTCGACGTTCTCGAGGTCGACGACCACGACCAGCGTGTCCGCGGACGCGGAATGCACCTTGCCGGGCAGCGGGGCGGCCAGCGCCGCCGCGGCGCCGATGCCGGCCAGGATCATGACGAATGCCAGACGCCTGAACATGGGAAACTCCTTGTCGCTGTTGTGCGCTGCGCCCGCCGGGCCGACGGTCGGCCGGTAGCGTGGCGGCAGGGACGAACCTGCAGCAAGGATGATATCGGCGGCCCGGTCGAGCCGAAAATGAATGATCCGCATGGCGGCCATGCCGGGCGGGCATGGCCCGCCATGAGCCGGGCTAGATCCCCTCGAACAGCGCCGTCGACAGGTAGCGCTCGGCCAGGTCCGGCAGCACGACGACGATCGTCTTGCCGGCGAAGGCTTCGTCGACGGCCAGCCGCGCCGCCGCGGCCACCGCCGCGCCGCACGAGATGCCCACCAGCAGGCCCTCCTCGCGCGCGACGCGCCGGGCGGACTCGAGCGCTTCGGCGCTGGACACGCGCTCCACGCGGTCGACCATGGCGAGGTCCAGCGTGTCCGGGATGAATCCCGCGCCGATGCCCTGGATCTTGTGCGGCCCGGGCTGCAGGGTCTGGCCGGCGAGCTTCTGCGTGATGACGGGCGATTCCTCCGGCTCCACCGCGACCGACAGGATGGCCTTGCCCTTCGTGCGCTTGATGTAGCGCGAAACGCCGGTGATGGTGCCGCCGGTGCCCACGCCGGAAACCAGCACGTCGACGGCGCCGTCGGTGTCGTTCCAGATCTCCGGCCCGGTCGTCTGCTCGTGGATCGCGGGGTTGGCCGGGTTGCGGAACTGCTGCGGCAGGAACCAGCGCCCCGGATCCCCGGCGGCGATCTGTTCCGCCTTCGCGATGGCGCCCTTCATCCCGTCGGCGCCCGGGGTCAGGATCAGCGTTGCCCCCAGCGCCGCCAGCACGCGCCGGCGCTCGAGGCTCATCGTCTCGGGCATCGTCAGCGTGATCGGGTAGCCGCGCGAGGCGGCCACGAAGGCCAGCGCGATGCCGGTGTTGCCGCTGGTCGGCTCGATGATCTCGACGCCCGGCCTCAGGGCGCCGCGCTTCTCGGCGTCCCAGACCATGTTCGCCCCGATGCGGCACTTGACCGAGAAGGCCGGGTTGCGGCCCTCGACCTTGCCCAGCAGGATGGCCTTGGCGCCGGGGACGACGCGGTTCAAGCGCACCAGCGGCGTGTTGCCGATGGAGGCGGAGGCGTTGTCGTAAATCCTTGCCATTAAGAGACCTCCGCAGATATGGAAAAATTCCTACAGATATTATAGACAAAACACGGCCAGCCGCTAGATGGAAAAATCGACCGCTCCGCGCCGCCGCGCCGCCGCTTCGCGCGAGCGCTCGACCAGGTCGGTGACCGTCAACGCCGCGAGCGTCGAGGTGACCGCGAGCTTGACGTCGGCCATGACCAGGCGCGTGCCGCAGGTGGCCAGGTCGTCGCACTCCTCGCAGCGCACCGGGTCGTCATCGGTCAGGCACGGCAGCGGCGCGAACTCGCCCTCGAGCAGGCGCACCACGCGCTCCAGCGTGATCTCGGCGGCGGGCAGCGCCAGCTGGTAGCCGCCGCCGCGGCCGACGCGGCTCTGCAGCACGCCGCCCTTGCGCAGCGTGACCAGGATGGCCTCGAGGTACTTGCGGGGGATGCGCTCGTGCGCCGCCAGGTCGGCGATGAGCACGGGCTCGCCGGCGGGGCTTGCCGCCAGCCGGCCGAGCGCCTGGAGCGCATACTTCGTGCGGCGCGAGATCATGGTGGCCTCCCGTCGCGCAGCTGCCGCCGCGCCAGCGCCCGGCGGCGTGCCGCCGACGGAACGACCCCCGGGCCGGGCCGCGGGGGTCGTTCGCCTGCAGGTTCCATCCGGGCCGCCCGGCTCCGGGGAATCCGGAGCCTACAGCATGTCCTTCAGGTTCTTCATCGGGCGCACGCGGACCGAGCGCGAAGCCGGACGCGGCTTCTGCTTGACCATCTCGCCGGTGAAGGGGTTCTTCACGAGCTTGCCGCCGGCGATCGCCGGCTTCTTGACCAGCGTCAGCTTCATCAGGCCGAGGTAGTTGAACGCGCCGTGCTTCTTGACCGACTTCGTCATGATCTCGGTCAGCGCGTCGCACACGCCCACGACATCCTTGCGGGTCATGCCGGTCTTGGCCGCGATCTCGCGGTAGACCTCGCCCTTCGTGGGCGGCTTGTTGCCGGCCGGAGCCTTCTTCGCCGGGGCCTTCTTGGCCGCAGCCTTGGTCTTCTTCTTGGTAGCCATTGCGCTTGTTCCTCCTTAAGTCAGCGCTGTCGGAAGCTGGAGGGCTTCCACGAACGGCGGGAATCTAGCGCATTCCAGCGCGAGGTGTTACCAAAATCCGCGTCTGGAAGCCATTTTTTTGGGGGTCGGCCGCTCGCGCGGCGGCGCGCCGGGTCTTCCGCAGGAGCCGCGCTCGTTGACCCCGACATGCATTGCCAGGCGCAGCCTGGTTGATTTCGACCTCGCGCGCCCGGCGATCGGCGACGGAGCCACGGTGCGATGGTGCGACGGAAGCACCGGCCGGCACTGAGGTGCGCGCGGCCGACGCCGTCGCCCGCAGTCCGACCGCCAGGCGGGCCCGCACTCGGGCACTCGGCGTCGCCGCTCATTGACGAGTACCGTCACCTACGCCTGACGGTGAGTTTCGAGTTGGCCGGGGGTGGGGGGGCAGGTGACTCCTGCGCAAGGATCAGATCCGGCAATCGACTGCAATATATAGAGATATCCCGCCATTGACCGTTGCCGGCCGGAGCGGGCCAGTGCGCACGGACACGGTATGATGCGTGGGAATCACCGCAGAATTCGTCGTTTTTTTGCATGGATCAAATGGGGACTTTGCATATGGTTTCCAGTGTGTTATCCTCTGAACACGCCGAGGAATGCCTCGCACCAGATGCTCCCGAGGCGGCGGTCTGTACCCCAGTTGGGCCTGCCCGGCCCGCTCGCAAGGAGAAAACTCATGAAGAAACTGCTCCTGGTTCTCGCTGTCCTGTCGCTCGCGACGGTCGCCAACGCCCAGCTGCTGATCACCGGCGTCTTCGACGGTCCGTTGACGGGCGGCCTGCCGAAGCTCGTGGAACTGTACGCCTGCGACGACATCGAGGACATGTCGGTCTACGGTATCGGCTCGGCCAGCAACGGCGGCGGCACGGACGGCGTCGAGTACACGTTCCCGTCCGGCTTCGTGGCCGCCGGCACCTCCCTCTACGTCAGCTCGGAGGCCGGCGCCTCCTTCCAGACCTATTTCGGCGTTCCCTTCACCTACAACGCCGGCGCGGCGGTCTCCATCAACGGCGACGACGCCATCGAGCTGTTCTACATCCCGGTCGGCGGCTCGCCCATCGTGGTCGACACGTTCGGCGACATCACCTACCCGACCGGCACCGGCGCCTCGCTGCCCTGGTACCACCTGGACGGGTGGGCGAAGCGGAACACGATGACCGGCCCCGACGGCGGCACCTTCGTGCTGGCCAACTGGACGTTCAGCGGCATCAACGCCACCGACCTCTGCACGACGAACGCCGGCTGCGCGTCGGTCTATCCGCTGGGCACGGGCTTCGAGTGCAGCTCGGCCGTGAGCGAGGAGTCGCAGACCTTCGGCACCATGAAGGCGATGTTCCGCTAGGTCCGGCGACGAGCCGCTCGAACGCGGCATGTCCCGCAGCATGATCGGGCAGGCCCGCTTCGCACGGAAGCGGGCCTGCTCGCCAATTTCCGGCCGCCAGGGACCGCGATCTTGACTCCCGTCGCGACCGGGTGGATGATGGCGCCAATGGATCCCTCCGTCCCCAGTGCCCTCGTTGCCGGGGTGTCGAACATGTCCAGAGGACAGCTGCAGAGTCTGGGCGCCGGCGTGATGGTCGCCGTGTGCCTGGCCGGTGCCGCGCGGGCCGCCACCGCCGCCGAGGTGACACTGCCTCCCTCCCTCTGCGGCCACGACGAGCGCGAGGAAGGCGCCGGGGCCTGCCCCCGGGAGACGCACTTCAAGGCCGGCGTGGCCGGCGGTGAGACGCACTTGATGATCGGCGGCCAGGCGTGGGGCTGCGACTCCGAGTGGGCCGCCTCGTTCGAGTTCGACCTGGGCGCGGTGCCGGCCGGGGCCCCGGTGCACAGCGCCGTGCTGGTGGTGCGCAAGACCGGCTACTCGGACGACTCGGAGGGCTTCACGTACCTGGGCGCCTTTGCGTACGAGCCGACCGGCCTGGAAGTCCTGGTCGCCCGCGACGAGCTCACGCCGGAGACGGCGCTGGACGTGCTCTATCCCCCGGCCGCCAACACCGACCTGTCGTTCGACGTGACCGCGGCCGTGCAGGGGTGGGTGGCCGCGGGGGCCGCAAAGGCCGGGCTGGTGCTGGCCCCGGTCTATCCGGAGATCGGCTACGAGACCTGGATTTCCGTCGGCGGCGGCGCCCACCCCGCGCCGCCGCGGCTGGTCGTCACCTACGACGGCGCCGTTGCCGCGCAGACGACCACCTGGTCGCAGCTCAAGGCCGTCTGGCGCTGACCGGCGTCCGCGCCGCTCACCGCCGCCGAGGAAGTCATGGCACGCGCCGCCGACAACACCGCCGCCGACAGCGCCGCCGCCGCCCGCGAAGCGAGCCGCGAGAAGTCGGCCGTCGCGCTCAGCTCGGTCTTCGCGGCCGTCGCTCTGACTGCGCTCAAGGGCGTCGTCGGCCTGCTCACCGGCTCGCTGGGCATCATGGCCGAAGCGGTGCACTCGGCCCTGGACCTGGTGGCCGCTTTCACCACCTGGGTGGCGGTGCGCGTCGCAGATCGTCCGGCCGACCGGAATCACCCCTACGGCCACGGGAAGATCGAGAACCTCTCGGCCCTCTTCGAGACCCTGCTGCTGCTGGCGACCGTGGTCTGGATCGTCTGGGAATCCGTGCAGCGGCTGCTGAATCCCGGCACGCACGTCGAGGTGACCTGGTGGGCGTTCGGCGTGATGGGCGTCTCCATCGCGGTGGACGTCTCGCGCTCGCGCCGGCTGGCCGCCGCCGCGCGCAAGCACCGCTCGCAGGCGCTCGAGGCTGACGCGCTGCACTTCCGCACCGACATCTGGTCCTCCTGCGTGGTGATCCTGGGCCTGGGCCAGGTGCTCCTGGCGCGCGCCGTGCCGCAGCTGTCGTTCCTCGAGCACGGCGACAGCATGGCGGCCCTCGCGGTGGCCGGCATCGTCGCGGTGGTCAGCCTGCGTCTGGGCTGGCGCTCGCTGCAGGCGCTGCTGGACGCCTCGCCGCGCGGCGGCGAGAGTGATGCCATCGAGCGCGAAATCGCCGCCCTCGAAGGGGTCATCGACGCCCACGACATCCGCATCCGCGGCGCGGGCGGGAGCTGGTTCGTGGACATGCACGTGACGGTGGACGGGGACCTGACGGTGCGCCGTTCGCACGCGCTGACCGAGGCGATCGAGGATCTGGTGCGCCGCATCCTGCCGGGCTCAGACGTGACGGTCCACGTGGAGCCCGCGGACGACGGCGGGGGTTGACGCGGAAGCGCACGCCGCCGGCGCCCGGCGGGCGCGCGGCGGCGGCGGCTGCGGCGATCCGGCGCCATATTGTGGGGCAGGCCCCGAACAACGGACCGGCAAGGAGAGTGGAGCATGCGTAAGACCGTGGTGGGCATCCTGGTCGTGGTCGCCATCGGCCTGGCGGCCTGGGTGCTGTCCCTGAACCAGAAGCTGGGGCAGAGCCGCGCCGACTTCGCGACGCTGCAGGCCGAGGAGCAGGCCACCAGCGCGCGCTACGCCGCGGCGATCGACGAGGTCGTCTCGATCCAGGAGAGCCTCAAGGAGATCGACCTGGGCGAGCACGGCACGCAGGCGCTGGAGACCGAACTGGCGCAGGAGCAGAGCCTGTCGCAGGATCGCGGCGAGCAGACGATGGCGCGCATCGCCGAGATCAAGGCCGGCGTCCAACGCGCGAACGACCGCATCAAGGAGCTCGAGGAGAAGCTGCAGCAGGGCGACGTCAAGATCGCGGGGCTGGAGAAGCTCATCCGGGGCCTGCGGCAGACCGTGGCGGAGAAGGAGAAGGAGATCGCCGCCCTGACCACGCGTGTGGGCGAGCTGCAGACCCAGGTGACCGGACTGCAGACCGAGGTGGCGACCGGCCAGGAGACCATCCGCCAGCAGGACCAGACGATCCAGCAGCAGACCGCGGCGCTGGAGCAATCGCGACAGCGGCTGGGCACCGTCTACTACGTCGTGGGCACGAAGAAGGAACTGTCGCGTCAGGGGCTGATCGAGTCCAAGGGCGGCCTGCTCGGCATCGGCCGCACCGTGCGCCCGACCGGCCGCACCGACGGCGGCGAGTTCACGGCGCTGGACACCGACCGCGCCACCTACATCCCCATCGACGCGCAGAAGGCGAAGGTCGTCAGCGCACAGCCGGCCGAGAGCTACGCGCTGGAGGCCAATGGCGAGCAGATGGCCCTGCGCATTCTGGACAAGGAGGCGTTCCGGGCCGTCAAGTACGTCATCATCATGAAGGACTGAGCCGGCCCTGCCGGCCGCGCACAACGGGCCCGTCGGCGCCGGTGGCCGACGGGCTCGTCACGTTGGCCGGGACCGTTCAGTTGACCGGCGACGAGCCGGACTGCAGCGCGGCGCGGCGGCGCAGGACCGCGCCGGTCCACTGGCCGCCGAAGTAGCAGGGAACGGTGACCAGGAACGACCACCAGGCGAAACCGACGTGCAGCAGGTGCCGCAGAAGGATGACGACGGGCACCATGGCGTGGACCGCCACGAGCCACTGCCAGGAGAACTTGCGGACGCCCTGACGCCACCAGCCCATGGGCAGGTTCAGCAGGAACACGGCCACCGCCATCAGGAGCACGCTGGGAAGGAGAGAAATCATGGGACGAGCCTCGGCCGGGACCAGGGTCTGAAGTTGCGATGGGGCGTCGCGCCGCGGCGACAGGCGCCCAACCTAACCGCGGACAGCGCGGGTCCGCCACTGGACGCAGCCGGGTGCGCGCACTAGACTGTCGGCGCCGGGAGTTCCCGGTTCCGCCACCAGCCAGCCCGGGGGTACGTGAAGCCATGAACCGCCGCCTGCTCCTGACCGCCGCCGGATCCGTCGTCCTGTGCGGCCTGCTGGCCGCCTGCGCCACGGTGCCCATCACCGGCCGCCGCCAGCTCAGCCTGATTCCCGAGAGCCAGATGAACGCCATGAGCTTCTCGCAGTACGACCAGGTGCTGAAGGAGAGCAAGCTCAGCCAGGACGCCGCGGCCACGGCGCAGGTCCGGCGCGTCGGCGCGAAGATCCAGGGCGCGGTCGAGCGCTACTTCCAGCAGCAGGGGATGTCGCACGAACTGGAGGGCTACGCCTGGGAGTTCAACCTCATCGAGAGCGAGCAGAAGAATGCCTGGTGCATGCCGGGCGGCAAGGTCGCCTTCTACACCGGGATCCTGCCCGTCTGCAAGGACGACACCGGCATCGCCGTGGTGATGGGCCACGAGGTGGCGCACGCCATCGCGCGCCACGGCAGCGAGCGGATGAGCCAGCAGCTGGCCCTGCAGCTGGGCGGGGTGGCGCTGTCGGAAGCGATGCGCTCCAAACCAGAACAGACGCGCGAGCTGTGGATGGGCGCGTTCGGGCTGGGCGCCCAGGTGGGCGTGATGCTGCCGTTCAGCCGCCAGCACGAGAGCGAGGCCGACCGCCTGGGCCTGATCTTCATGGCGATGGCAGGCTACGACCCGCGGCAGGCGCCGAAGTTCTGGGAGCGCATGGCCGCCGGCGGCGGCGCGGCGCCGCCCGAGTTCCTCAGCACGCACCCTTCGGACGAGACGCGCATCCGCCAGCTCAACGAATATCTGGCGGAAGCGCTGCCGTACTACCAGCCGCGCTGAACAGACGCGCCTCGAGCACGCGGACCAGCTCGCGCAACGCGCCGGCGGTCCGCGTTCCGTACCAGCACACCAGCCTGCCGTCCAGCAGCACCGCGCGCCGGCGCGCCGGCACCACGCCGGCCGCCGTCAGCGACCAAGCCGCGTGGTGCGTGAACGGGTAGGGCTCGTCCGGCAGGAGCGCCACCGCGGGCCGCAGCGCGGCCAGCTCGTCCAGCGTCACTTCGGGGTAGCCCTCGCGCGCGGCCAGGACGTTCTCCAGGCCCGCCTCGCCCATCATCGCCGTGATGTGGTTGCCGCCGCCGGCGGCCAGCCAGGGCTTCCGCCAGACCAGGCACACGGCGGGCAGCGGCGCGCCCAGTCGCGCGCGCCAGTCGCCGGCTGCCCGGCGGGCTTCCGCCAGCTCCTGACGGGCGGCGGCGGCCGCCGCTTCCGCGCCCAGCAGGTCGCCGTATGCCGCCAGCAACGCCGCGACGTCGTCGAGCGATCGCGGCATCACCGTGTGGACGGCGATGCCGGCGGCCTCGAGCTGCGCGAGATGCTCGGGCTTGTTCTCCTCCGCACAGGCCAGCACCAGGTCGGGTCCGAGCGCGATGACGGCGGCGAGGTCCGGGTTCTTGGTGCCGCCGCAGGCCGGCACGTCGGCCAAATCCCCCCGCGGCTCGACACAGTAGATGGTGCGGCCCACCAGCCGCTTCGCGGCCCCGAGCCGGCAGACGGTCTCGGTCAGACTGGGCACCAGCGAGACCACGCGACCGTGCGCCGCGGCCGGCAGGCTGCGGCCGCGGACGTCGGTCAGGGTGCGGAGCGGTGGGCTCACGGTCGTGCCGCCGGCTCGGGTTGGTGGTGGGGGCGGGGCGCGGGCACGGGCCAGATGTTAGCGCCGGTGCTCCGGATCGGCAACGCGCGCCCGGCTCCAGGATAAATCCTTGCTGGACAATGGGATAAGTTGGCGACAATAGTTGCCAATACTTTAACAAACAATTTGACCACAGCCGATCGGTTTGTTACGCTCCCACCGTCAGGCTAGGCAATTCCCGGAAGGACGCCCATGGTCAGCGATTCGACCACCGCCGGCCGCGGCCACGAGCCGCGGATCACCATCTTCCATTGTCCGCGCTGCTGCGGCCAGACGGCGGCCGCCGCCGGGCACGGCTGCAGTCTGGTGGAATGCTGCGAGGCCGAGGTCGACGGCGCGCGCCTGGCCGCCGCCTTCCTGGACGGGGCGGACGGCGTCCTGGTGCTGGGCTGCCTCGGACGCCATTGCCTGCGCCCGCGCGGCGACCTTGAGGCGTTCCGGCACATCCACGACGGCGCGCTCGCGCTGCGGCGGCTGGGCGTGGAACCGGCGCGCCTGCAGCGCCGGTGGCTGGCGCCCCGCGAGGCGGCGCGCATTCCGGCTCTCCTGGTGGCCTTCCGCCGCCGGCTGCATGTGCTGGGGCCGCGCGCATCGGCGACGGCGGCTGAATCGATGACGCTGGCCGGCCTCTGACGGCGGCGGCGTCCCGCCGACCGGACGCGAAGGCCCCCGGGGACCACCCCGGGGGCCGTTCCATCGTTCCTTGCTCCACCGCGCTCAGCAGCGCGCCGCGATCGCCTCGGCCATGCCGGTGGTCGTCGTGGTGCCGCCCATGTCGTAGGTGCGGGCCTTGCCGTCCCTGATCACCGCGGCCACCGCGCTCTCCATCCGCGCGGCCATGTCCTTCTCGCCCAGGTGGTCGAGCATCATCTTGGCCGAGAGGATCATCGCGATGGGGTTGACCTTGTTCAGGCCCACGTACTTCGGCGCCGAGCCGTGGCTGGGCTCGAAGATGCCGAGCTTGTCGCCCAGGTTGCCGCTGCAGGCGAAGCCGAGGCCGCCCACCAGCTGCGCGCAGAGGTCGCTGAGGATGTCGCCGAACATGTTGCTCGAGACCATCACCCCGTACTGCTCGGGATTCTTGATCAGCCACATGCACATGGCGTCGATGTTCGTCTCCCACAGCTCGATGCCGGGGTAGTCCTTGGCGATCTTGCGCGCCTCGCGCACCATCAGGCCGCTGGTCTCGCGCACGACGTTCGGCTTCTCGACCACGGTCACGGTCTTGTAGCCGAAGTTCTTCGCGTACTCGAACGCGTCGCGCACGATCTGCTGGCAGCCCAGCCGCGTCAAGATGCGCGCCGAGACGGCGATGTCCTCGTTGGCCGTGTCCGCCAGCCGCTTCGTGGGGCCGGGCAGCGTCTTCATCATGACGTCGCGCAGCTCCTGCGGCAGCGGGTGCCACTCGACGCCCATGTACAGGTCCTCGGTGTTCTGCCGGAAGACGACCATGTCCAGCCCGTCGCGGAAGTTCAGCGGGTTGCCCGCGTACGCCTTGCAGGGGCGCAGGTTCGTCCGCAGGTTGAATTCCTGGCGCAGGCGCACGATCGGGCTGCGGTAGACGTGGCCCTTGCCGCGCAGCTCGGGGATCAGCTCGGCCTCGGCTTCTTCCTTCGGCTTGCTGGTGATGGCGCCGAAGAGCGCCGCGTCCACCGTGCGCAGCATCTCGAGGGTGCGGTCGGGCAGCGCGTTCGCCTCGCGGCACCAGATCTCCCAGCCGATGTCGCCGTGGACGTACTCGGCGTCGAAGCCGAGGGCGTCCAGCACGATCCGCGTGGCGTCCATCACGTCGACGCCCACGCCGTCGCCGGGCATCCAGCCGATCCTGTACTTGGCCATGACCACTGCTCCTCCTGCGGAAACGGGGGCCGGGCGGGCCGGGTGATCCGGCGGCCACGGTCGGGGTTGTCGCGCCCAAAGATAGGAGGCGGCGGGGCGGCCGCCAAACCCGGCCGGACCCCGTTCAGCGCCGGGGCAGGGGGTCGCCCGGTTCCCGGTCGGCGGCGGCCGTGGAGCACGCCTCGGCGACCTGCGCGCGCAACTGCTCGGAGGCCGGCCAGCGCGCGAGCGTCTTGTACTTGGAGTCCAGCTGGTGCGTCAGGCCGACCGACGCGGCGGCCAGGACCAGGGGCACCAGGTACGGCAGGAAGCGCCGGCGACCGGCCCGCGCCAGCAACGAGCTGCAGCCGGCGGCCCCGGCGGCGATGACCACGCAGAAGCCCAGCGACGCCAGGTAGAGGTGGTTCAGGTTGAGCCAGCGGCCCGCCTCGGTGTGGGCCGTGAACGGCAGCAGCGTGATGTACGTCCAGGCGATGAAGAAGCGGATGGCGCGGCTGCCGAAGACGAACCCGAAGAAGCTGTAGGAGACGATGGCGATGGTCAGCGCGAAGCGGATCCAGGTCCGCGCCGCGAACAGCCAGTCCACCCAGAACGGCGCGGTCTCCAGCAGCGGGCTCTTCTGCAGCGGGAAGAACATCAGGACCAGGTAGCGGAACAGGTTCTTGACCGACAGCAGCGAGAAGCGCGTCTGCTCCGCCTGCGGACCGAAGACCGTCGCCTGCTCGAACCCCCAGCGCGCCTGCCCCGCGTAGAAGGCCGCGCCGACGGCGATGAAGATCAACAGATCGGGCGACCACACCGGCCGCCCGCGGCGCCGGTGGAAGAACGCCTTGTAGGCGACCAGGCACGACAGCAGCGAGAACGACGAGGCCCGCGTCAGCCCCGAGACCAGGAACAGCGCCAGACCCGCCACGAACAGGGACGAGCGCAGCCGCCCTTCGCGTCGGAAATCGTTGCGGATGAAGAAGTAGAGCACCAGCAGGTGCAGCAGCGCCAGCAGCAGGCTCTCCTGGGCATGGACGGTCGTGTACACCCGGCCGTAGCTGCCGACGCCCAGGGCGAAGAGCAGGGCCGCCAGCACGGCCATGCCCCGCCGCGGGAACAGCATGTGGACCAGCATGTAGACGACGAACGAGGTCAGCGCGTGGATCAGCAGGTTGACCGCCAGGTAGCCCGTGGTGTCCAGGCCGAACAGGCGGTACTGCGCCAGGAACGCCAGCTGGAGCAGGGGCTGGCTGAAATAGAAGCCCAGGTGCCCGAACATCGCGCCCGGGTCGCCCGACAACACGTGGGCGTCGCAGATGACGTGGGCGTCGGCGCCGTCCCACAGCGGGGTGGTGGTGAGCCGGCCGAACGCCGCGAACACCGTTGCCAGTATCAGCAGGAATATCGGCCCATGGGCTTTGAGAATGTTCATGTCGGAGCTAATAATAACCCGACGGTCGCCGCCAGGGCAACGAACACCGGCGCGGCGCGTCATTTCCGTCTTTGGGGGCCCGCCGGCCTGGCGCCGGCCGGTTTCCCGGTGCGAGCCGACAGCAGGAGGAACACTGAATGGGATCCAGGGAACGGTCGTCGACGAGCCCGCTGAACATTCCCCGTCGGGCTCCGGCCCGGCGGTGCGCCGGCCGGCTGCCCGGGCTCCTGGCGGCGGCCGCCCTTGTCCTGGCCCTGCCGGCCGTCGCTGTCGAGGGACCGGCGCCCGTGCCGGGGTCCGGACCCTGGAACCTGACCATCTTTCACACCAACGACACCCACGCCGGCATGTTCGCCCGCCCGGCCGACTGGCGCGACGACGGCCGGCCGGTGGGCGGCATCGTGGCGTTGGCCCACCATCTGGCCGAGCAGCGCCGCACCGCTCCGGCCAGCCTGCTGGTGGACGCCGGCGACTTCATGACCGGCAACCCGGTCTGCAACCTGCGCGAGGACGGCGTGCCGGGCGCGGCCATCGCCCGGCTCTTCAATGCGATGGACTACGACGCGGGGCTGGTCGGCAACCACGAGTTCGACATCGGCTTGGACGACCTGCGGCGCCTGTTGCCGCGGTTCGAGCACCCGGTGCTGGGGGCCGACATCGTCGATGGGCAGGGCCGGCCCGCCTTCCGCGCCGAGCCGGTGGTGCTCGAGCGCGGCGGCGTGCGGGTCGGCATCCTGGGCGTCTCCTGCGCGGAGATGGCCGAGGTGGTGGCGCCCGGCCGGCTGGCGGGCCTGCGCATGGCGCCGCAGGCGCCGCTGCTGCGCGAACAGGCCGCCGCCCTGGACCCGGTCACCGACCTGCTGGTCGTGCTGACGCACAACGGGGTCGACGGCGACCGCGAACTGGCCGCCGCGCTGGCCGGCGCCGGCATCGACGTGATCGTCGGCGGCCACAGCCACACGCGCCTGCGGCAGCCGGAACTGGTGGCCGGCATCCTGATCGTGCAGGCGGGCTCGGCCCTGACCAACCTGGGCCGGCTGGACCTGCGCGTGGAGGACGACCGGGTGGCCGGCTACGACGGGCGCCTGGTCAGCCTGTGGGCCGACTCGCTGGCTGCGAGCGGCGAACTGGACGGGATCGCCGCGCTGGCGCAGGGCTACGAGGACCGCGTGCGCGCCGAGTACGGCCGCGTGCTGGGCACGTTGGCGGCCGACCTGCGGCGCGGCCGCGGGGAAAGCGCGCTGGGCGACTGGCTGGCCGACGTGCTGCGCGAGGCGGCCGACGCCGACGTCGGCCTGATCAACTCCGGCGGCATCCGGCGCGACCTGGTGGCCGGCCCGGTGACGGCCCTTCACATCCATGAGGTGCTGCCGTTCGCCAACTCGCTGGTCACCGTGCGCCTGAGCGGCGCCGAGCTGGCGGCGGTGGCCGACTGGAACGCCGCCGCGCAGGTGAGCGGGGACCACGGCATCCTGCAGATCTCGGGCCTGGCGTACGCCATCGCGCCGGGCGCGGAGGGGGCGCCCGCCCGCGCGGTCGAGGTCACCGTCGGCGGCCGGCCCCTGGACCCGGCCGCCTCCTACCTCGTGGCCATGCCGGACTTCGTGGCGATGATGGCGCCGGTCTACCTGGGCCGCCCCAACCCGCCGTTCACGGACACGGGACGGGAACTGTCCCAGGTGGCCGCCGCGGCGGTCGAACGCGCCGGCACGGTCGTGGCGCCGGTCGGCGGCCGGATCCGCGGGGCGCCGGGGCGCTGACGGCGCCGCGCGGTGACGCCGGCGCGCGCGTGGTTGGACGGTTCTCTTTCGAGCCGGAACCTGCTATGATCGGGACGTCCGGAAGCCCGTTCCGGCGTGAGCGCCCCGGCGCGCCGCCCCCGGCGGCCCCGGCGCGGCCCTGGCCAACCTTGCGCGAACGAAGGAAGGTCCCGCCATGGCAGCCCGCATCTATGCCGTCGACTACTACTACACGACCGTCGAGGACCGTCCGGGCCAAGGCTGCCGCTTCCTGCGCGCGCTGGCCGCCGAGGACGTCAACCTGATCGCCTTCAACGCCTTCCCGGTGGGGCGCGAGCGGACCCAGTTGGTGATCTACCCGCTCAATCCGATCTGGCTCGGCGATTTCGCGCGGCACGAGGGGCTGGTGCTGCAGGGACCGCATCACGCGTTCATCGTCCAGGGCGACGACGAACTGGGCGCGCTGGTGGGCATCCACGAGAAGCTGTGCGACGCGGACATCAACGTGTCGAGCGCCAACGGCATCGCCGACGGGCGCGGGGGCTACCGCTACATCATGCACGTGCACCCGGAGGACTGGGAACGGGCGATGGCGGTGCTGGGCGTGGACCAGGCGATGCGGCCCCTGTCCGACTACCACCTGGAGCTGCGGCGGCGGTTCGAGGCCAAGACCTGAGCGCGGCTCAACTCTCGACGGGCGCCTGGATGCAGACCTTGTTGCGCCCCGCCTCCTTGGCGGCGTAGAGCGCCTCGTCGGCCTCGCGCAGCAGGTCCCGCGTGGACTGGTGCTCCGGGCCGCGGACCGAGACGCCGATCGAGATGGTCACGCTCCCGGTGAAGACGGGCGTCTCGATGCGGTTCTTCTCGACCGCCAGGCGGATGCGGTTGCCGATGTCGGTGGCGAACTTCACGTCGGCGACGGGGCAGACGACCAGGAACTCCTCGCCGCCGTAGCGGCTGACCTTGTCGTACTCGCGCACGGCGCCGCGCATCGCGGCGGCCGTCCGCTGCAGCACGACGTCGCCCGCGTCGTGGCCCCACGTGTCATTGACCTTCTTGAAGTGGTCGATGTCCAGCAGCATGACCACCATCGACTCGCCGCTGCGCGTGGCGCGCGACCACGTCTCGTCCAGGAATTCCAGCCCGGCGCGACGGTTCGGCAGGCCGGTCAGCTGGTCCTCCATGGCCATGCTCTCGAGCTTGCGGTTCAGCTTGTTGATGCGGCTGAGCTGGCGGCGCATCTCCTCGCGGTCGCGCAGGCTCTGCTCGCGCAGCTGGATCACCTGCGCCGCCCCGCGCAGGCGGGCGGCCAGGATGCGGTGGTCCAGCGGCTTGACCACGTAGTCGTTGATGCCGGCCTCGAAGCCGGCGACCACTTCCTCGCCGGTGTCGTTGCTGGTGTTGATGATGAAGTAGATGCCCTGCGTCTGCGGCGACGAGCGGAGCATGCGGCACAGCTCCAGGCCGTCGAGCTTCGGCAGCATCCAGTCCGAGAGGATCAGCTGCGG
The DNA here is from genome assembly GCA_964399195.1 of uncultured Fibrobacteraceae bacterium. Lineage (GTDB taxonomy): Bacteria > Krumholzibacteriota > Krumholzibacteriia > LZORAL124-64-63 > LZORAL124-64-63 > CAINDZ01. Next base: position 8,889 of record CAYNPY010000006.1, on the reverse strand, counting down.
CGCCGTCTTGAGCGCCAGTTCGAGCGCCTGGCGGCCGTCCGCGGCGCCGGTGATGCGGTGGCCCAGCTGCTGCAGCTTGCGCGTCAGCACCTTCATCTCGATCGCGCTGTCGGTGGCGATCAGGATGTCGAGGCCGGGATTCGCGGCGGTCTCCGCCCGCACCTCCGCGTCGTCCACGGCCGGGGCGGCGGTCGGGGTCGCCGCCGCGGCGTCGGCGGCGAGCGTGGCGGCGGTGACGGCCGGGCCCGCCGCGCGGGGCAGCCGCGGCGTCGGCATCGTCGTCGCTCCCGCGCCGGCGTCGCGCCCGCGGCCGCGGTCGTCGATGATCTCGCCCTGGGCGCGGGCCTTCGCCACCAGGGTCTCCAGCGACGGCACGTGCGAGGTGACGATGTCCAGCACGTCGCCCATGCGCTCCCACTCGGCCAGGATCTCGTCGTACATCGAGATCCAGGTCAGTTCGTCGAAGCCGAGCGAGAGGCCGGCCTTCACGAAGCCGAGCACCATCAGGTGGCGGCGCGGCCCGGTCTCGACGCAGATGTCGGCGGCCAGCCCCGCCGCGTGCAGCACGCGCCCGAGCTGCCGGCCGTGGTCCGGCGCCGGCGGCACGGGCGCGCCGGTGATCCAGCTGCCGTCCTCCTGGCAGCGCGCGGCCGTCACGACGTGCGCCGGCAGCCGCCAGTCCTCGAGGATGGCGGCGGCCGCGTCGGTGTGCGTCAGGCCGGTGACGCCCTTCTCGAGCGCGGCCAGTTCCTCCGGCGTGCCGCGGTTCCAGCGCGCCAGGATCTCCGCGTAGTCGTCCGGGTAGACGCTGGCCATCGCCAGGCGGCCGATGTGCGCCAGCAGGCCGCAGGTGAAGCCTTCGTCCGGGTTCAGCGTGCGAACCAGCCGCGCGATGGCCTGGCAGCTGACGGCCATCGCCAGCGAGCGCGTCCAGTAGCGCTCGTAGTCGAAGACGGCGCAGGGTCCGCTGCGCGCGTTCGCCAGGATGGAGAAGCTCAGGCACAGCTGCCGGACCTGGGCCAGGCCCAGGCGCATCAAGGCGTCGCGCAGCGCGATCACGTGCACGCGCGCGCCCGACTCGGCGCTGTTGGCGTACTTGAGGACCTGGCCCGTCAAGGCCGGGTCGCCCTGCAGGACGTTGGCCAGTTCGTCGGTCGACACCAGCGGATCGCGCGCCATCTCCAGGATGGTCAGGGCGATGCCGGTGGGCGAAGGCAGGTTTCCCGAGGCCTTGAGTTCGGCGAGGATCGAGTTCTCGGTCAGGCTCACGCGCACACATCCCCCGTTGCGTACCGCCGGGCGTCACGGCTACGGGGTGGTTATCGCCCGGCGGGCGGCGCACTTGATAGCGGACTTTCCCTTATGGGGAGGCGTCAGGCGCCGGCCAGGACCGCCCGGAAGGTCTTGCGCAACTGGGTCACCACCGCCTGCTGCAGCCGGGAATAGAACGGCAGCGTGTAGTGGTGCAGCCAGACGTCCGCCTTCTGCGGGCGGTATTCAGGCAGGATCCGGACGTCGGTCCGCCCGGCCAGCATGTGCCGGGGCACGACCGCCCGCCCCATGCCCAGCGCGGCACCGTCGATGATGCCGTAGACGTCGGACATGAACGACCGGCGGTACCCGGGAGTGTCTCCCTGGAACTGGAAGAAGCGCTCGGTGACCTGGTCGTCGGGGTTGATGTCGAGCCAGACCTCCTTGCGCGTGGCGTGGTCCGCGCTCTCGACGGCCACATAGGTCTCTTCGCCCAGGCGGAGCCGCTGCAGCGCCGCCCAGGGCAGTTCCTGGTCCAGGATGACCAGATCCGCCTCGCCGCGCTTGAGCATGCCCGGCAGGCTCTTCAGTTCGGCCGTGATCAGCTCGCACTGGACCCGGGGATTCTCGCGCAGCACCGGCGCCAGGGCCGGCAGCGCGATCGGCCGCATGACCGACAGGTGTCCGGCCACGCGGATGACCCCGGCCAGCTCGCCGGTGCGCGAGGTGGCCAGGTCGGCCTTGATCTCGGCTTCGAGGGCCTCCTTGGCCTCGCAATAGCGCAGGATGCGGGTGCCGGTCTCGGTCAGGCGGACGGCCCCGGGGGCCCGCACCAGCAGGGCGGCGCCCAGTTCTTCCTCCAGCTTGCGGATCCGTTGCGAGAGAGCCGATTGCGTCAAGCCGAGACGCTCGGCGGCGCGGGTGAAGTTGAGCGCATGGGCGACGGCGACGAAAGCTTCCAGCTGGCGCGACGAGAGCTGCATACGGTCGGGGTCCTCCGGAGTGTCGGGCACCAGGGGTACCGCGGCGTTGACGCCATTAATTCGTTTGATTGTGCAATTATGTCAATAAATTGGTCACGAATCAATGGAGAAGTTAGTCTTCACGCACTTGGATGGTCCCGATTCCGCGGACGCGGGCAAGGGCGGGCGACCTTCCCGCTGTCCAAGGGCGGCGGCTCCGTGTGCCCTTCGGGGCGTCGGGGCCGTCCGTTTGCCTCCCGCCGGCCCCGTCGCCTTGCCGCCCCCGCCCCCCTCTGCTAAGTTCTTCAGGCGCCGTCATCAGGCGGCTCCGAGCGCCCTTTCGGCCCTCCGCAGACAAGGTCCGCCATGCCCAGGAACAACCCCGCCGGCCTGCCCGCGCCGAACCTCCGCGCCTTCGTGCGCCTGTGCGAGGAACGCGGCGAGCTGGTCCGCGTCCGTGAGCCGGTGGACCCCTGCCTGGAGGTCACCGAGATCGCCGACCGTTTCGTCAAGGCGGGCGAGAGTCCGGCCCTGCTCTTCGAGAACCCCGTGCCGGGGCGCTGGAGCGCGGCCGCCGGCGGGCGCCCGCAGGCCACGGGCCCGGACGGCCGCCCGGTGCCGCTGGTGATCAACCTGTTCGCCTCCCGGCGCCGGATGGCGTGGGCGCTGGGCGCCGAGACGCTGAATGAAGTGGCCGCGCGCGTGGAGGAGCCGCTGCGCCTGGGCCCGCCCGAAGGGCTGTGGGACAAGATCCGCCTGCTGGGCAAGCTGAAGGAGTGGGGCGAGGCGGCGCCGAAATCCGTGGGCCGCGGCGCCTGTCAGGAAGTGGTCGTGCAGGGCGATGACCTGGCGCGGCGCGGTCTGCTGGACCTGATGCCGGTCCTGACGACCTGGCCGCGCGACGGCGGCCCCTACATCACGACGCCCCTGGTGATCACGCGCAGCCCCGAGAGCGGCCGGCGCAACATCGGCATGTACCGGATGCAGGTCTTCGACGGCCGCACCACCGGCATGCACTGGCAGATCCACAAGACCGGCGCCGCGCATTACGCCGGCTACGAGAAGCGCGGCGAGCGCATGCCCGTCTGCGTGGCGATCGGCGGGCCGCCGGTGCTGACCTACGCGGCCACGGCGCCGCTGCCGCCGGACATCGACGAGGCGCTGTTCGCCGGCTTCCTGACCGGCCAGCCCGTGTCGATGGTCAAGGCGCTGACCTGCGACCTCGAGGTGCCGGCCGAGGCGGACTTCGTCATCGAGGGCTACGTCGAGCCGGGCGAGCGCCGCCTCGAAGGCGACTTCGGCGACCACACGGGCTGGTACTCGCTGGCCGAGGAGTTCCCCGTCTTCCACGTCACCTGCGTCACCAGCCGGCGCGACCCCCTCTACCTGACCACCATCGTCGGCCGCCCGCCCATGGAGGACGGCTGGCTGGGCGAGGCCACCGAGCGGCTGTTCCTGCCGCTGATCAAGGTGCCGCTGCCGGAGATCGTCGACTACCACCTGCCGGTGGCGGCCTGCTTCCACAACCTGGTCATCGTCGCCATCCGCAAGGCGTACCCCGGGCACGCGCGGAAGGTGTGCCAGGCGCTGTGGGGCACCGGGCAGATCATGTTCACCAAGAACGTGGTCGTCGTGGACGCCGACGTGGACGTGCACGACCTGAACGAGGTGCTCTGGCGCGTGACCGGCAGCCTGGACCCGGCGCGCGACGTCTTCTTCAGCGAGGGCCCGGTCGACCAGCTCGACCACGCGACGAACCTGCCCTGTTACGGCGGCAAGATGGGCATCGACGCCACGACCAAGCTGCCCGGCGAGTACGGCTACCAGCGGCAGTGGCCCGAGCTGGTGACGATGTCGGCCGACGTGAAGGCGGACGTCGACGCGAAGTGGGCCGCGCTGCTGGCGCAGCTGCGGAGCGGCGGCGCGCGATGAGCGAACCGACGCGCGCCGGCCGCTTCGACCAGGTGCACGCCCGCGAACAGGGCGCCTGGACGGTGCGCGACCCCGACCAGCACGGCCGCGCCGTGCAGGCGATGTTCGCGCGCATCGCCGGCGTCTACGATTTCATGAACCACTTCCTGAGCGCCGGCCGCGACCGCGCCTGGCGCCGGAACGTGGCCGCGCGCCTGGACGGCGACGCCTGGGAGATCCTCGACCTGTGCGCCGGCACCGGCGACCTGGCGCTGGCCTGTCGCCGGGCCGGCCGCGGGCGCGCCTGGCTGGCGGCGGACTTCTGCCCGGCGATGCTGCGCGGCGCGCGCGGCAAGAAGGGCGCGGGCGAGTTGCAGCTGCTGGCCGCCGACGCGCTGGCGCTGCCCCTGCGCGACCGCAGCGTCGACGCCGTGACCGTCGGCTTCGGCGTGCGCAATTTCGCCGACGTGCGCGCCGGCCTGGGCGAGATCGCGCGCGTGCTGCGGCCGGGCGGCCAGCTGGTGGTGCTGGAGTTCTTCCGCGACGACCGCGGCGCGCGCGGACAGCTGCGCGGAGTGGCGGCGCCGCTGCGCGCGGTCATCGCGGCGATGGTGCGGCTGCTCGGCCGCGTCGTGGGGCGCAACGGCGGCGCCTACGCCTACCTGCCCGCCAGCATGGACCAGTTCCTGACCGTGCGCGAGTTCCGCGACCTGCTGGCCGAGTACGGGTTCAGCGACGTCGAGGTGGAGCGGCAGACGCTCGGCATCGCGCACATCGTCTGCGGGAGGTTGCCGTGAGCGCGCGCGAGCCCCTGCCCGCGATCGGCGTCGGCTGGACCGGCGCCAGCGGGCTGGTCTACGGGGTCAGGCTGGTCGACGTGCTGCTGCACGCCGGCCGCGACGTGAACCTGGTCTTCAGCGAGGCGGTGCGGCAGACCGCGCCCGTCGAGATGGGCCTGGACGTGGCGGGTCTGCTGGACCGCCTGGGCGCGATGGGGCCCGGCTCGCTGCGCGTCTTCGACCGCCACGACTTCACGTCGCCGCTGGCCAGCGGCTCGGCGCGGGGCGGCCCGCTGGTGATCGCGCCCTGCTCGATGGGCACCGTCGGCCGCCTGGTGGCCGGCACCTCCGAGACGCTGCTGCTGCGCGCGGCCGACGTCTGCTTCAAGGAGCGGCGCCCGCTGATCCTGGTCCCGCGCGAGACGCCCCTGGCCACGCACCACCTCGAGCACCTGGCCGAGCTGAGCCGCCGCGGCGCGCTGGTGCTGCCGGCCATGCCCGGCTTCTACCATCGGCCGCAATCGCCGGGCGAGATGGTGGACTTCATCGTGCAGCGGGTGTGCGACCACCTGGGCGTCGAGGTGGAGCTGGCGCCGCGCTGGGGGGGCGTGTCATGAAGATCGTGCTGGCAACAGTGGTGCTTTGCGTCATCGCGGCGGGTCCGGCCGGCGCGCAGGATGATGCCGGGGCCTGGACCGTCGCGACGCGCGCGTACATGTCCGGCACCTCGGCCGGCTCGACGCCCGAAGGCTACGAGGTCTACAGCGCCTTCGGGCTCGAAGCCGCGCTGCGCCGCGACCTGGGCGGCCCGTTCTCGCTCGAGCTGGTCCTCTGCCCGCAGTCGCGCGAAGTCGAATTCACGGCCGGCGCCGAGCCGGCGCCGAATCTCGGATCGCTGGAAATCCTGCCGATCATGCTGCTGGCCCGCTGGCGCGCGCCCGGCGACGGCCTGCGGCCGTACCTCGGGGCCGGTCTGGCCCTGTCGGTCTTCTGGGAGAAGAGCGGCGACCTCAACAGCACGGACATCCCCGCCGCCGCCGGCCCCGCGCTGCTGGCCGGCGCCGAGTTCCCTCTCTCGCCGCGCCTTTCCGGTTCCGTCGAGCTCAAGCTGCACGGCCTGACCGCGGACGTGACCGGCCTGGAGGCCGGCCCGGTCGAGCTGCGCCTGCACCCTTCGCTGCTCAGCGCGGGGGTGGGGTACCGGTTCTGAGACGGGGCCGGCGCCCCGTCGCAAACAGCGCTTGCCTCCCGGCCGGTCCCTGCGGTAAGCTCGTGCTTCCTCGCCAGGAATCGTGTGGAATCGCCAGCGGTCGATGGATCCTCGCCATCTGCCACCGGTCTGTCGGCGTCCACCCGGAAGCCACCCACGATGCTACTGGAAGGGGCTCCCCATGCTCAGCAGGATCCTGCGCCTTGTCGCGCTCGCCGCGGCCTCCGCACTGCTTGTCGCGCTGACCCTGGTCGCCGGCTGCAACCAGGAGGTCGGAACCGTCCCGGCCACCGTCGACGAATCCACCGAGGTGGAGTCGGTCGGTTATGACGGTCCGCGCGTGCCCTACGTGGAGGGCGAGGTGATCGTGAAGTTCGCCGCCGGCGCCAAGGCCGCTGACCGCGGCCTGGCCCTGGCGGCCGTGCAGGGCAAGGTGGCGTCGCGCATCCACACGAGGGCCATGCAGGACGCCGGCGACCGCGAGGGCCTGACCATCGTGACGACCGCGCTGGACCCGGTCGCGGCGGCGCGCGCCCTGGCGGGGCAGCCCGGCATCGAATACGCCGAACCCAACTACTGCTACTACCACGAGGCCGTGTCGAACGACACGTACTACACGAACGGCTCGCTGTGGGGCATGTACGGCGACGCCACCACGCCGGCCAACGCGTACGGCAGCCAGGCCGGGGAGGCCTGGGCCGCGGGCAACACCGGTTCGACCAGCGTGTACGTGGGCGAGATCGACGAAGGCATCATGTTCACGCACCCGGAACTGGCCACCCAGGTCTGGACCAACCCCTACGACCCCGTGGACGGCAGGGATAACGACGGCAACGGCTACATCGACGACATCCACGGCTGGGACTTCGACGGCAACAACAACACGATCTACGACGGCTCGATCGACGACCACGGCACGCACGTGGCCGGCACGATCGGCGCCCGGGGCGGCAACGGCGTCGGCGTGGCGGGCGTCTGCTGGAACGTGCAGATCATCTCGGGCAAGTTCCTCGGCAAGCGCGGCGGCACGACGACGAACGCCATCCTGGCGCTCGACTACTTCACCGACCTGAAGGCCCGGCACGGCCTGAACATCGTGGCGACGAACAACTCGTGGGGCGGGGGCGCCTTCTCGCAGTCGCTGCAGGACGCGATCGAGCGCTCCAACCAGGCGAACATCGTGTTCGTGGCGGCGGCCGGCAACTCGACGCTCAACACTGACGTGACGGCCAGTTACCCGTCGTGCTACCCGAACGCGAACGTGATCGCGGTGGCCTCCATCACGAACCTCGGCGCCCTGTCGAGCTTCTCGAACTACGGCGCGACCACGGTCGACCTCGGCGCGCCCGGCTCGTCGATCTACTCGACGATCCCGAGCAAGACCGGCGCGGCGAGCTACGCCTCGTACAGCGGCACCTCGATGGCCTGCCCGCACGTGACCGGCGGCGTCGCGCTCTACTGCGCCACGCACCCGGGCGCCTCGGTGGCGACCATCAAGGCGGCGATCCTCGGCAGCGTCGTGCCGACGCCGTCGCTGGCGGGCAAGTGCGCCACCGGCGGACGGCTGAACGTGAGCGGGTTCTAGGCCCGATCTTCGGCGGTCATCGGCGCCGGCCGTCCCGGGTCGCTCAGAAGCCCCGGGGCGACCGGCGCCTCCTTTGGCGGGCGGCGCCGTGCCATGCCGCCGGCTGGCGGCCGACTTGCGCCGGCGCAAGTGGCCGCATCGGTCACCGCCCCCCGTCCCCCTCCCGCCATCCCGTCACCCGCGCGTCCGCCCAGCCCGCCGCCGCGCCGGCCGGCTCCACGAGCCAGCGCAGCTCGAGCCGCTCGATGCCGCGGATGTCGATCGCGGGCTTCGCCACCTCGCCCGGGCCCATGCCGCCGCTGTCCCAGAGCGTCCGGCCGTCGCCCGTGACCGTGAAGCGCGCCGAGGCGCCGGCGGGCGCGCCGTCCAGCAGGCCGACCTCGCAGCGCAGGTCCGCGGCCCTTCCGCCCGCGGCAAAGGCGGTCGAGCCGTTGCCGCTGACCCCGAAGCCGCGCGGCCGCACCAGGCCGCCCAGGCGAAATTCGCCTGCGGCCGGGGCGGGGGCGATGGCCAGATCCGCGAGCGCCCGCTCCGCCGCGCCGCGCCCGCCCGCTTCCCGCTCCAGGACCGCGAACTCCCCGATCGTCACCGGGCTGATGCGCACAGCTTCGCCGGCGGACCAGGCGCCGCCGCTGTCGGCGGCCGCCGCGCCGGTCACCATCGGGTCGCGCTCCATGTCGTGGGTGCCCAGGATGCGGAAGCGCAGCAGGCGGCCGGCGCGCGCGGGGAAGCGCACCGTCTGCAGCGAATCCGAGAGGGCCAGCGTGTCGGCGAAGACGGGCGCGCCCCACTCGCCGTTCACGTCGGCCACGTAGACCTCGCAGCGCCGCACGTTGCCGTAGCGCCAGTGCTGGTCGTTGCGCGGGCGGATGCGGAAGCCCTCGACCAGGCGGCGTGTGCCCAGGGAGAGCGTGAACTCGTGCGGGCCGTACGGCACCGACTGGCCGCGCACGGTGCGGAACCACGTGCCGGGGTCGCGGTCGAAGGCGTTCTCCAGCGGGTGGCCGGGCTCCTCGGCGGGGCGGCCCACGACCAGCAGCTGGTCGGCGGGCACGGCGCCGTCGCGCGCGGGCGCGGGCGGATAGCCGCCGCCCGGCGAGGGGCGCGCGCCGCGCCGCGGCGTGACCGCGACCGCGTACGGCGCGCGCACGTCCAGGTGCGGCGTGCGCACGCGGACCGTGCCGCCGCGGT
>CAYNPY010000005.1:59103-76619 GCA_964399195.1 uncultured Fibrobacteraceae bacterium | reverse complement strand
GGCTCCAGGTGCGCCGAGGCCATCTGCGCCGGCTCGGCCGTCGCCTCATGGTGCGCCACGACCGGCGACGCGTCGTGCGCCGCCTGGTACTCCGCCGCGATGGCCGGCACGTCGTAGGGCACCATGAACTTGCGGAACCAGCTCTTGTCGGCCGTGTTGCCCGGGATGCCCGCGGCGATCACCGACATGACCGCCAGCGCGACCAGCGGGATAGTCATCGCGCGGCCGCTCTCGTGCGCGTGCTCGAACTTGTGGTGGTCCCGCGGCTCACCAAAGAAGGTCAGGAACACGATGCGGAACATGTAGAACGGCGTCAGGGCGGCCGCCGTGATGCCCAGGATGAACGGCAGGTAGTGCCCCTCCAGCATGCCGAACGCCAGCACTGAGCCCAGGATACCGTCCTTCGAGTAGAACCCCGACAGCAGCGGCACGCCGCTGATGGCCAGGGTGGCGATCAGGAACGTCCAGAAGGTGATCGGCATCTTCTTCCGCAGGCCGCCCATGTCGGGCATCTCCTGCGAGTGCACGGCATGGATGACCGAGCCGGCGCCGAGGAAGAGCAGCGCCTTGAACATCGCGTGCGTGGTCAGGTGGTACATGGCGTTGACCGAGTCGCCGGCGCCCAGCGACATCACCATGTAGCCCAGCTGGCTGAGCGTGGAGAACGCCAGCACCCGCTTGATGTCCGTCTTGACCAGGGCGATGGTCGCCGTGATGAAGGCGGTCACCGCGCCCACGTAGAGCACCACCAGCAGCGCGTCCGGCCCGAACAGCGGCGCCAGGCGGGCCACCATGTAGACGCCGGCGGCCACCATCGTCGCCGCGTGGATCAGGGCCGACACCGGGGTCGGGCCCTCCATGGCGTCGGGCAGCCAGATGTGCAGGGGCATCTGCGCCGACTTGCCGACGCAGCCCATGAACAGGCCCACGCCCGCCCAGGCCAGCAGCGGGCCCTTGATGGCCCCGGCGTGCACCTGGGCGAACAGCTCCAGGTAGTTGAGCGTGCCGGTGGCAGTGAAGAAGGCCAGGATGCCCAGCCAGAAGCCCCAGTCGCCGACGCGGTTGGTCAGGAACGCCTTCTTGTTGGCGTTCGCGGCCGAATGCTTGTGGAAGAAGAAGCCGATCAGCAGGTAGCTGGACAGGCCGACCAGCTCCCAGAACACGTAGAGGAAGAAGAGGTTGTTCGCCAGGACGATGCCGAGCATCGAGAACGTGAAGAAGCCCAGGAACGCGAAGAATCGCTCGTAGCGCCGGTCCCCGTGCATGTAGCCCGTCGAGTACAGGTGCACCAGGAAGCTGACGATGCAGACGACCATCAGCATGACCGCGGTCATGCCGTCGACCAGGACGCCCGCGTCCAGCCGGAAGCCGCCCAGGTCCAGCCAGGTGAAGGCCCATTCGACGCGCCGCGACGGGTCGCCCGCGCGCCAGAAGTCGATGAAGATGCGCAGCGCCTGCACCAGCGCGACCCCCATCAGCGTGACGCCGATGAAATCGCCCTTCCGCGGCAGCTTCCGGCCGAAGAAGAAGGTGAGCGCGTACGACAGCAACGGCAGCAGCAGGATCGAGATCGCCGTCGTGATGATGGCCTGGTCGCTCATCGCCGGTCGTTCTCCCTTATCGCTTCAGGCTTTGCGCGGTGTCCGCGTGCACGGAGCCGTAGTTGCGGTACAGCGCCAGGACGATGGCCAGGGCCACGGCCGCCTCGGCGGCCGCCAGCACGATGACGAAGGCGGCCAGGATCTGGCCGTCGATGCCGTGCTGCACGTAGCGCGAGAACGCCACGAAGTTCACGTTCGCGGCGTTGAGCATCAGCTCCACGCCCATCAGGATGGCGACGGTGTTGCGCCGGACCATGACGGCGAACAGGCCCAGCGCGAACAGCGCGGCGCTGACGGTCAGGAAATGCGGCAGCCCGATGTTCACGCCTGCGCCTCCCGGTTCTCCTCGTCGTCGTCCGACGGGCGCCGCTCGCGGATGAGGATCGCGGCGCCGATCATCGCGGCCAGCAGCACGATCGACACGTACTCGAACGGGAAGATGTAGGTGGTCATCAGATGCGCGCCGATCTCGGTCGTGGTCGCCTTCGCGGGCGCCGCCGCCGCCTTCCACTCCACCCCGGTGACGACCTTGTAGAGCACGCCGAAGACGGCCGCCGCGAACACCGCCGGCGGCACCAGGCGGTCCAGGCCGTGGCGCCGCCTGCCGGCCGACGGCACGTGCGTCATCATGACGGTGAACAGCACCAGCACCAGCACGCCGCCCACGTACACCATCAGCTGGGTGACGGCCAGGAAGTCCGCGCCCAGGAACGCGTAGAGGCCGGCCACGCCCAGCAGCGTGAACAGCAGCGCGAAGCCGGCGTGCACGATGTTGCGGCTGGCCACCACCCAGATCGCCGGCACCACGGCCAGCAGCGCCAGCGCGACGAAGACCAGGTCACGGATCACGCGTCGTCTCCTTTGTCGCCCTCTTCCTTCGGCTCGACCCACCAGCCCTGGTCGATGCGCGTCTGGCGATGGCAGGGCACCTTCGCCTGGCGCGGGTCCATGAACTCGTAGACCAGCGTCCGGCGATCGTAGACCGAGTGGTCGTAGTCGTGGCTCATCGTGATCGAGCCGGTGTGGCAGTTCTCCGTGCAGAGCGAGCACCAGATGCACTTGTTGTAGTCGATGGCATACCGCGTCATGTAGCGGTCCTTGCCCTTGCCCTCGGTCTCGATGTAGATGCAGTCGACCGGGCACAGCTTCGCGCAGATGTTGCAGGCGTCGCACTTGAGCGTGTCGTTGTGCACGAAGCCGCGGAAGCGCTCCGGCATGACCTGCCGCTCGTCCGGGTACTGCAGCGTCACCGGCTTCTTGTAGATGTGCTTGATGGTGATGGCCATGCCCTGGAAGGCCGAGCTCACCGCCTGGTAGATGTCCGCGAAGTACTGGACCATCTTCTCTTCACGCCCTTTCGCGGCAGAACGGCGGCGCGGCCGGGCCGCGGCGCCGGGAAATTCCGGCTACTTCAGCTGGCCCCAGGCCATCATCCACAATCCCGCGCCCACGATGCAGACCAGCGAGGCGGGGATCATCACCTTCCAGCACAGGTACATCAGCTGGTCGACGCGCACGCGCGGCAGCGTCCAGCGCACCCACATGTTCAGGAAGACCAGCAGCACGCCCTTGATGATGAAGTTCAGCGCCGGCGGGATCCAGCCCATGCCCGGCAGCGGCGCCCACCAGCCGCCCAGGAAGAGCATCACGGCGATCATCGAGACCAGGAACAGGTTCGCGTACTCCGCCAGGAAGAAGAAGGCGAAGCGCATGCCGGTGTACTCGGTGTGGTAGCCGGCCACCAACTCGGACTCGGTCTCGGGCATGTCGAACGGCCCGCGGTTCGTCTCGGCGATGGAGGCGATGAAGTACAGGAAGAAGGAGATGAACAGGAACGGGTTGGTGATCGGGTTGATGTTCCAGTGCCAGATCCCGCCCTGCTGCGCGATGACGATGTCCTGCGGGTTCAGCGAGCCCGCGCGCATGATGACGGGCACCGCCGCCAGCGCCAGCGGGATCTCGTAGCTGACCATCTGCGCCGCGCCGCGCGCCGCGCCGTACAGGGCCCACTTGTTGTTCGAGGCCCAGCCCGCCATCAGGATGCCGATCACGACCAGGCTGCTGGCGGCGAAGATGTAGAACAGGCCCAGGTCCAGGTCCGCCGCCACGAAGTCGGGCGCCCAGGGGATCGCCGCCCAGGCCAGCAGCGAGCCCAGCAGCACCAGGATCGGCGCGAACTTGAACAGTCCCTTGTCGGCCTCGGCGGGGATGATGTCCTCCTTGCCGAGGATCTTCAGCATGTCGGCCACCGCCTGCGCCCAGCCGTGGAAGCGGCCGGTGTACATCGGGCCGTAGCGGCTCTGCATGAAGCCCGCGACCTTGCGCTCCATCCACGTGAAGAAGATGGCGCAGATGGCCATGACCGTGAACATCAGCACGGCCATCAGCGACGCCACCGAGACGTGGGCGCCGGTCGCGTCCAGCCCCATCGTTCCGGTGAAGAAGTCGTAAAGGAGCTGCATCAGCGGTCAATCTCCCCGAGGACGATGTCCAGCGACCCCACCAGGGCCACGAGATCCGAGACCATCTGCCCCACGCCCACCTTCTCGACGACCTGCAGGTTGCAGAAGGAGGGCGACCGCACCTTGTTGCGGAAGGCGGTCTGGCCGCCGTCGGCGATCAGGTAGTGCCCCAGCTCGCCCTTGGCGCTCTCGACGCGCGTGTAGGCGGCGCCGGACGGCACCTTGACCAGCGCCTTCAGGGCGATGGCCTGGTACGGCCCCTCCGGCAGCTGCTGCAGCGCCTGCCTGATGATCCGGCACGACTGCTCGATCTCCCGCGCGCGCACGATGTAGCGGTCCCAGCAATCGCCGACGGTGCCCATCTCGCCGCGCCCCACCTGCACCTGCCAGTCGAACTTGTGGTACAGGCTGTACGGGTCGTCGCGCCGGCAGTCGAAGTCGACGCCCGAGCCGCGCAGCACCGGCCCGGTGCAGCCGTAGTCCAGCGCCGTCCTGGCGTCGATGACGCCCACGTCGGCCGTGCGCTCGATGAAGATCTTGTTGTAGGTCAGCAGCGTGTTGTACTCGGGCAGCTTCTTGAACTCCAACAGGTCGTCGAAGTCCAAGGTGTCGGCCACCCAGTTGTCGTTCGGCACGTAGTAGCGCACGCCGCCGTGGATCATGTAGTTGTAGAGCATCCGCCCGCCCGAGATGCGCTCGAGCAGGTTGAGGATCTCCTCGCGCTCGCGGAAGCAGTAGAGCAGCGGCGTCCAGGCGCCCATGTCCAGGCCGAAGGTGGCCAGGGCGATCAGGTGGCTGGCGATGCGCGACAGCTCAGCCACCGCGATGCGGATGTGCTCGGCGCGCTCGGGCACCTGCTGGCCCATGAGCTTCTCCACCGCCGTCACGTAGGCGTGGTTGCAGCACATCGGGGCCAGGTAGTCGAAGCGGTCGGTGTAGACCACCCACTGCTTGTAGGTGACGCCTTCGGCGATCTTCTCGGCGCAGCGGTGCAGGTACCCGAGCACCGGCGTGACCTTGTAGACGATCTCGCCGTCGGTCTGCAGCAGCAGCCGCAGCACGCCGTGCGTGGCGGGGTGCTGCGGACCCATGTTCAGCTCGAGCAGCTCGCTCTTGATGCCGGGCACGTGGTCCTGGTCGTGCCAGCCGTTCTTGGAGACGGCGGTCTTCGCCAGGCTGGAGTCGTTCGCCATGCTCATCCCTCGGCGGGCTTGTCGCCCGCGGGCTGGTCCGGGCCGCCGGTCGGGGCGGGGAACGGGTTCGCGCAGTACGGCTGCCCCTGCAGGGGCACCCCGTTCCACTGGTCGGGCATCACGTAGTCCTTGCGCAGCGGGTGGCCCACCCAGTCGTCCTGCAGCAGCATGCGCCGCGGATCCGGATGGCCGGCGAAGGTGATCCCCAGCAGGTCCCACGCCTCGCGCTCGTGCCAGGAGGCGGTCGTCCACACGCCCGACACCGTCGGCACCGTCGCCGCGTCGCGCGGCACGCGCAGGCGCAGCGTGAACTTGTGCCGCAGGGCGTGGCTGTACAGGTGGTAGGCCACGCCCAGGTCGCCGGTCGCCACGCGGTCGCTGGTCTCCGGCCGGCCCTCGTCCGTGTAGCCGAGGATGGCCACCGACTTGCCCTTGCCGGCCGCGTCGAAGCCGTCCCAGTCGATGCCGCTCAGGCACATGAGTTGGTCGAAGTCCAGGCGGGGATCGTCGCGCAGGAAGCGGCAGGCGTCGACCACGCTGGCGGGGGCGACGTCCGCCCACGGCTCCAGCGGGTGCTCGTTGAACGCCAGCGCGCCGTCGCCGAGGCGCGCGGCCAGCAGCTCGTAGATCGCGTTCGGTTCCACGCGCGGACCTCTACTTCCGGTACGGGATCAGCTTGGCGTAGTCGGTGACCCACTTGGGCGCGACGAACCGCCCCTTGCGGCCGCGGATCTTGTCCTGCAGGCGCATCAGGCCGTCCAGCAGCACCTCCGGGCGCGGCGGGCAGCCCGGCACGTAGACATCGACGGGCACCATGAAGTCCACGCCCTTGACGACGTGGTAGCCGTACTTGAAGTACGGCCCGCCGCCGATCGCGCAGCTGCCCATGGCGATGACCCACTTGGGCTCGGGCATCTGGTCGTAGATCAGCTTCAGGCGCGTGGCCATCTTCGCGGTGACGGTGCCCGAGACGATCATCAGGTCCGCCTGGCGCGGCGTGGCGCGGAAGGCGCCGGCGCCGAAGCGGTCGATGTCGTAGCGGGTGGCAGAGGTGGCCATCATCTCGATGGCGCAGCACGCCAGGCCGAAGGTGACGGGCCAGATGCTCGACAGCTTGGCCCAGTTGAACACCTCGTCGACGGTGGTCAGGATGAAGTTCTTGGCGTCGGTCTCGACGACTTCCAGCAGCTGCTGGTCGACCTTGAAGTCCAGCATCTGCTCGCGGCCGGCGTCGTAGCCGGCCGGCGGCGTCGGGTGCGTGCTCACGGGGTGGTGACCTCCTCGTCGTCCACGACGCCGGGGGCGTTCGGGCCGGAGCGTTCAGCCAGCTTCTTGACCCAGTCCAGGTCGCCCTTCGCCCACACGTAGGCCAGGCCCACCGAGAGGATCGCCAGGAAGATGATCATTTCCCAGAACACGATCGCGCCCAGGCCGGGGATCGGGAAGAGCTGCCGGAACACGACCGCCCACGGCAGCAGGAAGATCATCTCCACGTCGAAGACGATGAAGAACAGCGCGACGAGGTAGAAGCGGACGTTGAAGCGGATCCACGACGAGCCGCGCGCGACCTCGCCGCACTCGTACGTCGTCATCTTGGCGGCGCTGGGATTGCTCGGCCGCAGCAGCTTCGCCACGGCCAGCGCGATGCCGGCGAACGCGAAGCCGACCAGCACGAAGATCAGGACCGTCGCGAAGTGTCCTTCGACACTGCTGGCGACCCCGAGAAAAGGCGTCAGATTCATGGGCTTTTTCCCGGTGTTTCGTGGTGAGGGGACGATGCTCTCGTCCCGGTACGGACAACCCGGAGTCAGCACCGGCAGCGATCACGGACAAGGTTGTCGAAGCCTCGACAACCCGGGGGCAAATTAGATAAGTCGCTCCGATGGGTGTCAAGAAGTGAATGGCCAACGGCTAAAGACGACGATGATGCTCGCCGAACCGCGAACGCCGTGGCGCGCCGCGCGATGGACCGCAACATGATCGCCATTGAGAATGAACATCGCGGTGCGACTGCGCGCGAGGGTTCGCGGCGGTGCGCCGGCGAGCCGACCGCAGCCCGCGCTGGCGCGCGCGCCCGTGGTGCGCTTCAATGCCGGCGGCGGCGATCGCCTCGGCGTGACCGGAAGGATGATGCGTTGTTGAGAATCATTGTCATAGGCAGGTGCCGCGATCGCCGTCTGGCGGCGCTGGCGGACGACTATGTGGCGCGCATCCGTCCGCTGGCCCCGGTGGAGGTCATCGAGCTCAAGGACGCCGATCCCCGCCGCGAGGCCGCCGACATGGTGCGCCGCCTCGGCGCCCGCGACCCCGCCCGCCCGGTCATCGCGCTGGACGAGCGCGGCGAGGATCTGACCACCGCCGACCTGGCGCGCCTGCTCGGGGCGCACGGCGGCCTGGCCTTCCTGGTCGGCGGCGCCGACGGCCTGGGCGACGAGGCCCGCGCCCGCGCCGACCGCACCCTGCGGCTGTCGAGCCTGACCCTGACCCACGAGATGGCCCGCGTCCTGCTGCTAGAGCAAATCTACCGCGGCCTGACGATCCTGCGCGGCCTGCCGTACCACCGGGCCTGAGCCCGGCGGCCGGGAACCCGCTGGCAGGCCGCGGGTTGGCATTAATCCTTGGGCATCGGGCGGCGCCATGTCCTATAATGCGCCGCGAACACCGGACCAGGAACCCGTCCGCCGTCCCCGGGGGAACGCATGCGCCGTCCGCGCCGCCGCTCCACGCCTGTCCTGCCGCTGGTCGGCGCCGCCTTGTTGTCCTTCGCCCTGGCCGCTCCGGCCGGCCGCGCCGCCGCCGCCACGCTGGAGCTTTCCGGCCCGGCCGGCGCCGCGGTGCGGATCGACGGCGCCGCGGTGGGCATTTTGCCGCTGGCCGAGCCCCTGACCCTGCCGCCGGGAACCTACGAGATCACCTGCGACGTGCCCGGCCGCCAGCCGTTCCGCGCGGTCGTGCGCTTCCTGCTGGACGACGAATGGCGCCACGTCACGATCCGCGCGCTGCCCTACAGCCGCCGCACCGCCGTCCTGAGCAACGTGGTCCTGGCCGGGCTGGGGCCGCGCTACCTGGGCAAGACCGGGCGCGGCTGGCTGTACTCGGCGGCCGAGATCGGCGGGCTGGCGACAGCGCTGATGGGCGAACTGGCCCGTGGCAGCGCGCAGGACGAGTACCTGCTGGCCATGGATGCGTACGGGCGGGCGATCGACGCCGACCAGATCGCCGCGCGCCGCGCGGCCGCCGATGCCAAGTACCGGGATGCCGCCGACGCCGCCGACCTGCGCGACCTGGGACTGGCCGTGGCCGCCGGCGCGATCGTGGCCAGCATGCTCGACTCGTGGCTGTCGTTCGGCTCGGTCGCCGCCGGCGGCGGCGACCTGCCGTCGGCGACCGCGGCGGCGCTGCCGTCGTCGTCGGCTCCCGCCGGGCCGGCGTCCTTCCACGCCGCCGTGCGGCTGGACTTCTGACCTGAACCGGGGAGCCGTCCCGATGCGTCGACGCTACGCGCAGACAACCCGCTCACGCACGGCCCGGTCGGGCCGGTGCCTGCGCCTCGGGCTGGCCGCGGCCGCCTTGATCCTCGCCGCGGCGGCGGGTCCCGGCGGCTGCGAGCGCGCCCCCGAGCCCCCGGTGTGGGACAACCCGTTCGACCCCGCGGGGACCCTCGGCGGCGACCCGCTCCGGCTGGTCGCCACCGCCGGCGCCGGCACCATCACCCTGACCTGGAAGCAGCCGCAGGGACTGGGCATCGTCGAGTACGCGATCAGCCGCGCCGACGCCCAGGGCGGCCCCTGGTCCAGCCTGGCCCTGGTCGAGCACACCACGGCCCTGGACAACGTGTTCCTGGTCAACAACCCGACGCCGACCCAGCCGCACTGGTTCCGCGTCCAGGCCCTGGACGCCCGCGGCAACGCCTCGGCGGTCGACTACGCCACGCCCGCGGGCGTGGACCTCGGGCCGCGGGTGCTGCTGAACGACGGCGCCGCCACGGTCGCCTCGCGCTTCGTGACGATGAAGGTCGTCGTCTCGCGCGGCACGTCCCTGCTGGTGGCGCTGGGGCCGGACTTCGCCACGGAAACCGCGTATCCGGCCGCCGCCCCCGGCGACACTGCGGCCATCGCGCTGACGGCGCCCCTGGCCGCGCAGGGCGATTCGGTGCGCGTGCGGGTGAGGGTCACCGACGGCGCGTTCACCTCGGCATTCACGCGCGCGCGGACACGCATCGACTTCTCGCCCGAGTTCACGCTGCAGGGCGGCGGCACGCTGGCGGCGTCGCGGACCGTGACGCTGGCGGTGCCGGCGGCCGGCGTGGTGCAGATGCGGTTCGCGCCCAGCGAGGCCGCCCTGGCGGGCGCGGGCTGGCTGCCCGGTGCCGCCACCCACACCGAGCAGCTGCTGGGGCCGCAGACGGACGCGCAGGAGATCTGGGGCGAGTTCGCCGGCGACTTCGGCTTCTCGCATACGGCGCACATCACGGTCGCGCCCGACACGCTGGCGGCGGCGGCGTTCCGCCTCGACCTGCCGGAGAACCACGTGACGACCACCGCCGAGGTGCGCGGCATCCTGACGGGCAAGGCCACGCTGGTCCGCTGGAGCGAGAGCCCCGACCTGGCGGCCGCGCCCTGGGTGGCGCACCAGGACACGCTCGCCATCACGCTGAGCCCCGGGGCCGGGCGCAAGACCATCTATCTGCAGATGCGCAACGACTGGCGGGATTCGCCGGTGCTGACCGACTACGCGGACCTCGTGCAGACCGCGCGCTGAAGGCGGCGCGCCGGCGCGCGTTCAGAACCGCGTCACCATGACGCCGGCGAAGCGCTCGACGCGCGCCAGGTACTCGCCCAGCGGCACCTTCACCACGGTGCCGCCCTCGTACCAGCCGGACAGACCGCTGACGGCCGCGTGCACCAGCCACGGCCGGCCGTCCTCGACGATCACCAGGCCGACATGCCCGATCACCAGCCCGTGCTCGTCGCGCAGCTTGCGGGCCGCCGGCACGGCCGGATCCAGCACGAACCAGGCGACGTCGCCCTCGCGCAGCGCGTCCTCGAGCACGTCGGCCTTGCGCACGAAGGCGAAGCTGCCGGCCGGATAGCGCGACGTGCCGACGGTGTCCGGCCGCGCCGCGCCGACCTGGGCCGTGACGTCGGCGCCCCAGTGCCCGCTGCGGATCATGTCCAGGCTGTAGTCCAGGTGGGACGGGTGGTCGTAGTCGACGCGCCCCTGGGCGTCGACCACGGAGTCGGGATCGGCGCCGGCGAAGCGGGTCCGCAACGCGACGGCGACCGCATCGTCGGCATCCCGCGCGCGGGCCAGCTCGCCGCAGCGGTAGAGCAGGCTGATGCAGTCCTGGCGGTGGTCGCGCAGCAGCTCGCGCTCGGCCACGTAGCCGTCGGGCGCCGGCCCGAACACGTAGCGGATGCCGTCGGCGGCCAGGAAGCGGCGCGCCCACAGACCCACGCGGGCCGCCGTCGGCAGGCCCTGCTCGGCCCGCAGCAGGCTGTCCTCGGCCGCGCGCGGCAGCAGCCGATCCGCGCCCGCGGCCCGCGCCTGCGCGCGAGCCAGCGCGTCCGGCCCGGCCGCCGCGCAGCCGGCGACCGCCGCCAATCCCAGCGCCGCCGCCAATCCCAGCGCCGCCGCCAGCCCCGGCGCCGCCGCGCCGGGCCCCCGGCGCGCCGCCCCGGACCGCCATCCGACTGCCGTCGTCATGTTCTGGCTCCCTGTTCGTCACCGCCGGCGCCGGACCTGCCGGCGATCGTGAGCTGCGCGGCGCTTGCCGTCGCGCCCGGGAAGGAGGATAATCGCCCGGTCACCCGGCGCTCCACCGGAAACCCCGAAAGGTGGCCATGGATTCCACACGCCTGCGCGGGGTCGCGGGTCTCGTGCTGGGCGCGCTCGGCGGCTGGCTGCTGCACCGCTGGGCCGCCTGCCGCGGCGGCGCCTGAGGCATCACCGGCAGCCCCTGGCTGATGGGCGCGCTGGGCGCCTGGCTGGGGTGGTCGCTTCTTTCCGGGGGAAAGAAGAGCGCACGGGACGACGGCGGACGGGACGAGGCCGGCCGCTAGGCCAGGATCGCGCACTGCGAGGTCGAGATGAAGAACACGTACCTGTGCCCGCACTGCGGAACGGTGCTGAATCCCAGCGTGAAGATCCTCCTGGTGGCCCGGCACCACGACCGGCGGGGCATGATCCTGCTGAGTCCGCAGCCCGGCAACTTCAAGTACATCTGCGACAGCAGCCTGGAAGAGGGGCTCGAGCCGGGCCATCTGGTCGCGTTCTCCTGCCCGGTCTGCACCTTCGACCTGACCTCGGTGGCCGACCACCGCTTCGCCGAACTGGTTCTGCGCACGCCCGGCCATGACGACCGCAAGGTCGAATTCAGCCGCGCGTACGGGACGCACGCCACCTACGTCATCGACGGCCGGTCGGCCGTGGCCTACGGCGAAGACGTTTCCGACGGCGATCCGACGAATTTCTTCGGCGCCTGAGCGGTGCCGTCGAGATTGTGTCCGGCCCGGCAGCGGCCCGGGCCGGGGGGCCGTTCAGCAGACGGCCGGACGGACGACTGGCAGCTCCCGCCCCCGGAAGGACGCCGTGCCGTTGTGCGCGAAGCGCCACTCCGCGTACTTCAGCCGCGGCACCGTCCGCCGGCAGGTCGCACAGACGATCGGGGTCTGCGGGCCGTCGCCGTGGCGGCGCGGCCCCGCCGCGAGCAGGCGGCGCGGCACGCGCACGCGCCCGGCCTTCACGAGAGCGAGCAGCAGGTCGCGCAGCGTCCCGTCCTGCGCGCGCCAGTCGCCCAGCGCCTCGGCCAGCTGGCGCGAGCGGCCGTCGCCGGGGCCCTCGGCCAGCACGGCATCGGTCAGGGCAACGCACCGGCGGTAGGCGGCCTCGGCCAGGCGGTACTGGGCGGCGTAGTCTTCCAGATGTGGGCAGACGGCCATGATTCCCGTTCCTTTCGTCGCCCGCAGGATCGGCCGGAGTGCCGCCCGGCCTGAGGCGGGAATCGGGATCATGGTCGATTTTGCGTTTCGAATTCGTTTCTCCGCGCGCAGCAGGTGGTTACAGTTTGTTTCCTGCTTAACAACGCATATGATTCCCGTGGTACTGTGCTGAAGTCCGGTGGCGGCGGGCCGCGCGCCGGCCCGCGTTCGTCCGAGGGAAGGAGTCACGATGCGTTCCCGACTGCGCGCCACGGCGGTGCTGTGGCTGGTGTTGCTGGTCCCGGCCGCCGCGCCGGCGGCGATGAAGTCCGTGCCCGACCACGCCGACCTGACCGGTCCCTTCAACGACGGTCCCGCGGTGACCGCGGCGTGCCTGGACTGCCACGAGGACGTCGCGCGCGCCTTCATGAAGACCAGCCACTGGACGTGGGACTCGGCGCAGTCGGTGCTCGGCAAGGGCGAGGCGACGATCGGCAAGAAGAACCTGGTGAACAACTACTGCGTGGCCATCAGTTCCAACTGGCCGCGCTGCACCAGTTGTCACGCCGGCTACGGCTGGAAGGACGCGAGCTTCGACTTCAGCGACCCCGGCAACGTCGACTGCCTGGTGTGCCACGACCGCACCGGTCTGTACCGGAAGTTCCCCACCGACGCCGGTCACCCTCCCTACAAGCCCAGCGAATGGGAAGGCAAGATCTGGGAGCCGCAGGACCTGGCCAGCCTGGCCCGCACGGTCGGCATGCCCACGCGCGCCAACTGCGGCGCCTGCCACTTCGGCGGCGGCGGCGGCAACAACGTCAAGCACGGCGACATGGAGACGGCGCTGCTGGAGCCGTCGCGCGAGCTGGACGTTCACATGAGCGCCGACGGCCAGGACTTCACCTGCCAGGACTGCCACACGACGACCAACCACGACATCGCCGGACGCGCGATGTTCGCCTCGCCGGGCGCGCCGGGGAACCACCTCGAGTGCACGGCCTGCCACGACGAGAACGTGCACGCCAAGCGCATCCTCAACTGGCACGGCAAGAGCATCGCCTGCCAGGCCTGCCACATCCCGGCCATCGCGCGCGCCAACCCCACCATGACGTGGTGGGACTGGTCCTCGGCGGGCAAGAACCTGAAGGCGCAGCCTGACTCGCTGGGAATGCCCACGTTCGACCGCAAGAAGGGCTCGTTCCGGTGGGAGAAGAACGTGGTGCCGGCCTACGCCTGGTACGACGGGGTCAGCGGCCAGTACCTCGTGGGCGACAAGATGAGCCCGGACGCCGTCACGCACCTGAACCTGCCGCAGGGCGGCCGCCTGGACCCGCGCGCGAAGATCTACCCCTTCAAGGTCATGCGCGGCAAGCAGCCCTACGACAAGAAGCAGAACATCATCCTGGTGCCGAAGCTCTTCGGCCCGACCGGATTCTGGAAGACCGATGATTGGGACGCCGCCTTCAAGGAAGGCATGGCCTCGGTCGGCCTGACCTACAGCGGGGAATACGGCTTTGCCGAGACCGAGTCGTGGTGGAAGGTCAACCACATGGTGGCGCCGAAGGAAGCCGCGCTCAAGTGCAACGACTGCCACGGCGGCCAGGGGCGCCTGGACTGGGCGGCTCTGGGCTACTCGGGAGACCCGGCGAAGAACCGCGGCCTCTCACGCTACGAGCTGACCGAGGCCTACAACGACATCAACAAGAAGTAGGGTCCCCGACGCAGAGCGCGCGCTAGCCGAGGTCGAAGCCGTCGCCGTGCGCCGGGATGGCGACCGCGACGCCCGGCAGCGCCGCCTCCAGCCGCGCCTTGAGCGCGACGGGGCCGTCGCCTTCGCCGTGCACCACGAAGACGCGGCGCGGCGGCCGGCGACAGGTTCCCACCCAGCGCATGATCTCGTCGGCGTCGGCGTGGCTGGACAACCCGTCGATCGCGCCGACGTGCGCGCCCACGGCCACGTCCTGCCCGTGCATGCGCAGATGCCGGGCGCCGTCCTGCAGCTGGCGCCCGCGCGTGCCCAGCGCCTGGTAGCCGGACAGGAGCACCAGGTTCCGCGGGTTCGGCAGGTGCCGCACCAGGTGGTGCAGGATGCGGCCGCCGGTCATCATGCCGCTGGAGGCGATGATCACGCGCGGCCCCTCCATCGCCGTGAGCATCTTCGACTCGTGCACCGTGCGGTGCAGGTGCACCTTGCGGGGGAACAGCGTGCGTCCGTCGCCCAGGCCGGGGTCCAGGTTGCCGTCGGTCAGGTGCCGCGAGTAGATCGCCGTCGCGTCGATGGCCATGGGACTGTCGATGTGGATGGGCACCTCGGCCAGATCTCCCTCCTCCATCAGCCCGCGCAGCATCAGCGCGATGGCCTGCGTGCGCCCGACGGCAAAGGCCGGGATCAGCACGATGCCGCGCTTGTGCATGGTGCGCCGGAACTCGGCGCGGATCTGCTCGAGCACGGGCTTGTACTCGTGCTTGCGGTTGCCGTAGGTGGACTCGACGACCAGCACGTCGCAGGGCGGCAGCGGGTCGGGGTCCACGTGAAGGGGCACGCCGTAGCGGCCCAGGTCGCCGCCGAACACGATGGTCAGTTCGCCCGGGTTCACGCCGTCCCGCGGCGCCCGCGCTCCGCCCACGCGCACCTCGACGAAGGCCGAGCCCAGGATGTGCCCCGCGTTGCGGTAGCGGAAGCGCACCTCGGGCGACAGGACGCGCCACTTCCCGTACTGGGTCGCGCGCACCAGCTTGAGCGCCGCCAGAGCGTCCATCTCCGTGTAGAGGGGCTCGGCCGGCTCGTGCTTGCTGAAGCCCTTCTTGTTCGCGAACGCCGCGTCTTCCTCCTGCAGCCTGGCCGCGTCCATCAGCACCAGTTCCAGCAGCTCGGCCGTGGGCGGCGTGGCGTGGATGGGCGCCTTGAAGCCGTACTGCATCAGCCGCGGCGTCCAGCCCGTGTGGTCGATGTGCGCGTGCGTCAGCACCAGGTCGTCGAGGAAGCCCGGCTCGAAGCCCGGGTCGGCCCAGTTGCGCAGGCGGAGTTCCTTGAGGCCCTGGAACATGCCGCAGTCGACCAGGAGACGTCGGCCCGCGGCTTCGAGCAGGTGGCGGCTGCCGGTGACGGTGCCGGCGGCGCCATGGAAGGACAGGCGGATCCCGTCGGGCGCGTTCCGCTTCATCGGGCTTCCTTTCGTCGGTCGGCCGGGGTGACCGCGACAGGGTAGACGCGAACGCCCCCGGGGCACAAGTCCCCGGGGGCGGCGGGCATTCGCGCCGCTCGTTGCGCCGGCGCGCGGCGGCGCCTATTGCGCCGCTCTCTCGCCCTTGACGTCGACGGTGATGATCTTCCGGCCGTCGGTCGTCTCCTCGACCTGGACCTGCGCCTCGCCGTCGATGCCGGCGGCGGCCATCTGCGCCATGATCTGGGCGCGGATCTCGTCCGCCGTCTCGCCGTTGAGCTGCATCTCCAGCCCCAGCACCTCGTGCCCGAAGTGCTCCAGCAGATTCTCGCGCACGCTGCCGCTGAGCGGCTGGATATCGACGGTCGCCGCCGACAGACCGGCCACCTGCGCGCGCAGATCGGCTTCGAGCGACACGGCATCCACGTCGCGGCCCCAGGCCATGACCTCGAACACGGTCCGGTCGTCGAAGCCGCGCAGGTTGAAGTTCACGCCCTCGATCTCCGGACGGGCGGCGAAGAAGCGGTTCAACTCGCTCTCGAGCTGCCGCAGACTGTCGTCGGCCATCACGCCGGTCTTGTCGCCGGGCTGGCCGGCCATCGTGATCGTCAGCTTCTGGCCCATCTCGACTTCGGTCGTCGTCGAGGTCGTGCAGGCCCCCACTCCGAGCAGGGCCGCCGCCAAGCCGGCCAGGGCCAGCCGCGCGGCGCGATTCCAGGGATTCAGCAGCATCAGGTACCTCCGGTGACGCGGGTAGCGGTCTCGGTAGGCCTCCAGCAGCCCGGTCTCCAGTCGGCCGCGATGGCCGGCCGACGGCCGCGGGGCCTGCCCCGCCGTCACCGCCCGCCGGATCGTTGCCTTCACTCGCCGGTCACGCATGGCACGCCTCCCGATCGTGTTCCAGGTGATTGCGTCGGAAGTTCCTGCCGCATCCGCTGCACCGCGCGCGCGCAGCGTTTCTTGACCGCGGACTCGGTCAGCCCCAGCAGGCGGGCGATCTCGCCGCAGCCCAGCCCCTGCCCGTAGCGCAGCTCCAGCAGCTCGCGCGTGGTCTCGTCCTGGCGTCGGATCCACGCCCGCACGGCGCGCGCCTCCTCGTCCCGGACCAGCTCTCCCAGCGCGTCGGGCCGCTCGTCCGCGAGCGCGCCCTCGAGCTCGTCCGCCGACGCCGCCTGCTCGCGCGCGCCGCCGAACGCCGCCCGCCGCCGCCGGTGGTCGGTCACCGCGTGCCGGGCCATCCCGAGCACCCAGGCGAAGACCGGCCCGCGCCGGGGGTCGAATCCGTCCAGCCCCGAGACGACGCGCCCGAAGACGACCGCCGCCAGGTCCTCCACGTCCTCGGCCCCCCGCACCCGGGCGCCGATGTACCGGCACACGGGGTCGTAGAGTTCGGCGTAGAGGCGCCGGAAGGACTCCTCGCTGCCGCGCCGCGCCAGCTCCAGCAGCAGGCGCTGGCGCGCATCGCGCACGTTCTGGGTCAACGACAACAGGATCCACCTCGCGTCCGGGCCCGTCCTGACGAGGTTCCGACATCTGCGGATACGCAGCCGGGAGCCGCCGGGGACAGGGAATCAGGCGACGGGACCGGAAAATTAAGCGCGGGAACCGTGACGGTTCCCGCGCCTGTTCACCCCAGAGATGGATCGGGGTCCAGTCGATCCATGCGACGTCGAGGACGTCGCTCCTCATTATGCCGAAAAACTCAGCTGGCGGCCAGCTTCTTGTGCACTTCGGCCGTCTTTTCCTCGAAGGCGGCCTTCAGCGCGGCGGCGTCCTTGCCGCAGCAGCCCTTGCCCTCGCTGACGGACTTGGCGCAGCACTCGTGCATGCCGGCCTCGACCGCGCAGGCCGTGGTCAGGGCCTTGCCGGCCTTGGTGTTGAAGTCGGCCTTGAGCGCGGCGGCGTCCTTGCCGCAGCAGCCCTTGCTCTCGCCGACGGCCTTGGCGCAGCACTCGTGCATGTCCGCCAGGGTCGACTTCGCGGCCTGGAAGGCGGCGAAGCTGGCGTGGATCTCGGCCGCGGAATGCCCGCAACAGGCCTTGGCCTCGGCCGCGGCCTTCTGGCAGCAGGCGTGCATGGAGGCCGCCTTGAGGAAGTCGGCGGAGGCGGCGCAGCCGGCGCCGGCGGCGGCCTTCTGGGCGCAGGCGCCCGTGGCGGCGGCGTGCTGGGCCGTGGC
>CAYNPY010000005.1:19847-59003 GCA_964399195.1 uncultured Fibrobacteraceae bacterium | reverse complement strand
GCGTCCTTCGCGCCCTTGCAACCCGGGCCGGCAACCGAAGCCGTCGCCACGATGGCCGTCAGGGCCAGCGCAGTCAGGATCAGCAGGTAGGTCTTCTTCATGATTCGTCCTTTCGGTGTCGGACCGCGGGGGTCCCTGGCCGGAACGGGCGCCCGGGGCGCGCCCGGATGGATGCCGCTGGGCATGTGCGACCCGCGCTGAAACACGACCAATATAGGATGAGTTCCCGCCCGGCTGCCACCCCCGGGCGGGCGCCGCACCAACCGGAATCAAAACAGGGCCCGCAGCTTGCGCTCCGGACCCTGTCGGCGATTCCCGGCCGAACGGCCTGCCCAAGCGACCGAGGGGGATCTGGGCGACCTGTCGACCTGCCGTTCGGCGGGTCCGGCGGCCGGCTCGGGGCCGGGCGCCGGACTCACGGGATCGCACTCGGAAGGCCGGCTCCGCCGCCGACCTGGGAGAATGTCCGCCGGGGGGGCATGTTACCCGACTTCCGTCCGCCCTTGCCGGTGCCTGTCCACCCCGGGATCCGGATGGTGACCAGGTGATGTCGGATCCCGTCGCAGGGAACGTCCAGGCGCGCGGGAGACCGGCCTTCCGATTCGCTCGTGCCGACGGGGTGCCGCCAGCGCTCGCGGGGGTCACGAAAGCCGATGTCCGGAGGCCGCGCCTGAGGGATGGCCGAGGTTTGGCCGAGGATCATCTCCTGCGAGTCTATCTGTATGATTTGTTTGATGTTATGGAGATTGCCCAGAGAAGCCGGCCTGCAGCATCAGGTCGCCTCCGGCCTCTCCGACGTGCGGGAAGAGGACCAGCGAACCGTCGGCCGACACGGCCAACGAGCCGCCGCCGTAGCCCGGCAGCTCGGCCAGCGGGCGTGAGATGCCCGCAGCCAGATCGTAGCGCATCAGGACCGCCGCCCCGCGCGTGCGCAGCACCCAATGGATGCCGTCGCCGGCCAGGCGCCAGGCTCCGCGCTCGCCGGCGGGCAGGCCGGGGATCAGGAGTTCCGGCGCGGCTCCCGGGGTCAGGGCCAGGCGCCACAGGCCCGCGCGCCCGGGCCGCGTGTGGAAGAGCGTGCGGCCGTCGGCAGACTCGGCTGCCGCCAGCCCCCCGTCCCGGGTCAGGGCCTGCCGCGAACCGTCCACCGGGTCGATGCGGTGCACCTGCCAGCCGTCGCCCAGGTCAGCCGCCACCAGGAGCGCGCGTCCGCCCGGCGTCCAGCCGGTCGGCAGGGCGTCAGGGGCATCCAGGGGCACGGCCCGCGGCCGACCGCCGGCCAGGGCGACCACCATCACCGCAGCGTCGACGGCGCTGACGGCGCGGAACGCCACGCGCGTGCCGTCGGGGGACCAGCGGGGCGCCGAGACGGCGGTCCCGTCGATCTCTGCCAGGGGCGCCGCGCCGGCGCCATCCGGACCGGCCGTCCACAGCGCGGGGCGCCCCGAACGGTTCGAAACGAAAACCACGCGCCCGGTGACCGGGTCCAGATCGGCGTCGGCCTCCCAGCGCGTGGACACCACCAGCGGCACCGTCTCCAGGCGCAGCGGATCGCGCCCGGCCACGCGCAGTCCCCAGATGTCCTGGTCCAGACGGACCTGCTCCCAGGCCAGGTCGCCCGTCGTCGCCGCCACCGTCGGATGAAGGCAGAACTCGGTCGCGGCCGGCAGCGGGCGCGGGCGGCCGCCATTGGCGCTCACCTCCCACAGCGAGAAGGTGCCCGCCGGCGCGGCGGCGTAGACCAGGCGGTCACCGGCCGGCGTCCAGGCCAGCCCGGCGATCGGACCCCGCGCCTGGACGACCCGTTCGGGTTCGCCGGTCGCCAGCTCGACGCGGTGGATCGTGCCGGCCCCGCCGGGCTCGAGAGCCACCCAGGCCAGCCAGCGCCCGTCCGGCGAGAACCGGGGCTGCACGTCGCCGAGCGATCCGGTGGCCGGCACCGGCTCCCAGGGCGCCTCCGGCGCGGACAGCGCCAGGCCCGACACGCGGTACGCCCCGTCGCCGCGGCCCCTGGCCGACCATGCCAGCCGTTCGCCGGCCGCATCGACGGCCAGGCCGTCCACCAGCGACGGTACCGCGCGCAGGCGCCTGACCGGACCGCCCAGCGAACTGACCAGGCAAATGAAGCTGGCGGTGTCCGCGCTTTGCGCAAAGGCGAGGCTCTGGCCGTCGGGCAGCCAGGCCGGCCAGGCCGGCCAGCCGGGCTCGGACGTCAGGCGCAGCGCAGTCTCGGAGCTGCGCAGCTTGACGTAGATGCCCGGAGCGTCGCCGCCCGGACCGGACCAGGCGAAGGCCACGCGCGTGCCGTCGGGGGAGAGCGCCGGATGCAGTTCGCGGCCCGGATAGCTGGTCAGAGGCAGCGGTTCGGTGACGGGCGGCGGCGTCTGGTGGCGCGGCCACAGCCAGCCGACCAGCGCCGCCGCGACCGCCAGGGCCGCCGCCGGCAGCCAGATCCGGGCGGGCCGAATCCCCGGGCGCGCCGGCGGCGGGGCCGGGGACAGCGCCGAGGTGGAGGCGGGCGACGGGGCGGATGGCGACGAGGTGATCGGGGCCGGCGCGGCGGCCGCCGGCGCGATCGGCGCGAGAAGGCGATAGCCGTGCTGGCGGATCGTCTCGATGTAGGCAGGACGCTTCGCGTCGTCGCCCAGAACGCGGCGCAGTTCGCTGATCGCGCGCGTGAGGATCTCCTCGCCCACCACGGCGTCGGCCCACACCTCGTCGAGCAGCCGCTGCCGCGTGACGACGGAGCCGGCGGCCTCCACCAGGACCAGCAGCACGCGCATGACGCGCGGCTCGATCTGGTGCGCGCCGTCGGGCCCGGTGATGCGGTTGAGTTCCGCCTGCACCAGCCACGGGCCTAGTCGGAAGGGGGCCGGGAATCCGGTGGGCCTGGTCATGCGTCCGTCCAAACAGGGTTTCGCCGCCCTGGCGTCGGTTCAATATAGGGGAACGCCCGGTAGCTGTTTACTGCCAAAATCCGGGCTGCTAGCCTCCGTCGCGAGGCCCCGGGCGGGCGGCGCCGAAAGGACGACATGGATAAGCTGCTGGAGACCATCGCGCGCGACGGCCTGGACGAGGAGGGCTGGCGCCGCCTGCTGCAGGAGCGCGCCGCGGCCGATCCGGCCGCGCTGGACCCCGAGCAGTCCGAGCGCATCGCCTTCACGCGCCTGAACCTGCACCGCACGCTGCGGCTGGAGCGGACGTGGCAGCCGCCGCCGGAACTGGCGGCCCGCCTGGCGACGCTGACGGTGCCGCAGACGTGGCTCGTCATCAGCGAGCCGTGGTGCGGCGATTCGGCCCAGTGCCTGCCCTGCCTGATGGTGGCGGCGCGCCGCAGTCCCCTGGTGCGGCTGCGCGTGCTCACGCGCGACGACCACCCCGAGGTCATGGATCGCTACCTGACGCGCGGCACGCGCAGCATCCCGATCCTGGTCGCGCTGGACCAGGGCGGCCGCGAACTGTTCCGCTGGGGGCCGCGCCCTGCCGCGGCGCAGGCCGCATTCGAGGCGGCGAAGGCCGCGGGGCTGGACAAGCCGGCCGTGCAGGAGAGGCTGCACCTGTTCTACGGGCGCGACCGCGGCCGGGCGCTCGCGGACGAGCTGAACTCCCTGCTTGCCGCCGCCTTCGGCGCTGGCGCGCCGTGATCCTGCACCGCGATGCCGACTGGCTGGCCGTCGACAAGCCGACGGGGCTGGCCACGCACGGCGGCCACGCCGGCGAGCTGGGCGCCGTCGAGTGGCTGGCCCTCCATCTGGGCGAGGAAGCCTTCGTCGTCTCGCGGCTCGACGCCGGCACCAGCGGCGTGCTGTGGCTGGCTCGGACCCGCGAGGCTTCGGCGCTGGCGCAGCGCGTGCACGAGTCCGGGCTGGCGCGCAAGACGTACGTCTTCCTGTCGACCGTCGACGCGCGCGCCGCCGGCCTGCCGTCCCAATGGACCCGCGACGACGCGCTGGACGGCAAGCCGGCGCGCACGGAGTTCCGGCAGGAGCCGCAGCCGGAGCCGGGCGGCCTGGCCCGCTACACTGCGGTCATCGCGCGCGGCCGCCGGCACCAGGTGCGGCGGCACGCGGCGCTCAGCGGCGTCCCCGTGCTGGGCGACGACCAGTACGGCGGCGCCCGGGCCGGGCGCGTGTATCTGCACTGCGCGGAAGTGGCCTGGCCGGACGTGGCCCAGCCCGTGCGCGCGCCGCTGCCGCCGTCGTTCGCGCTGGCGCGCGGCGCGGCGGAGCTGGCCCGCGACGAAGCGCTCTGCCGCGACCGGCGCGGCGCCTGGCCCGCCGGCGTGGCCGACTGCTGGCGCGCCGTGCACCGGGGCGAGATCGCGGGGCTCGACGCCGCGATCGACGTCTACGGCCCCTGGCTGCGCGCGGTGTGCTGGGACTCGGCGCTCGGGCCCGAGGAGGCCGTCGCGCGCCTGACGCCGTTGCTGGAGCGGGTCGCGGCCGGCCGCGGGATCCGCGGCAGCATCGTGCGCGGTCATCGCCAGAATCCGCACCAGGAATCGCTGCCGGCCTTCACACGGATCCTGGGCGAGCCGCCGCCCGCGCCGCTGGTGGTGCAGGAGCACGGCCTGCGCTACGGCGTGGACCTGGCGGGACCGCCGCACCCGGGGCTCTTCCTGGACCAGCGCGACGCGCGCCGGCGCGTGGCCCTGGCGGCGACGGGGCGGCGCCTGGCGAACCTGTTCGCGTTCACCTGCTCGTTCTCGGTGGTCGCGCTGGCGCACGGCGCCGAGGTGGCGTTCTCGGTCGACACCGCGCGCGGCTGCCTGCGCGACGGCGCGGCGAACCTGGCACTGAACAGCCTGGAGGTTGGCGGGCGCGGCAAGTTCGTCCAGGAGGATGCGCGTAGCTGGCTGGCGCGGCAGGCGCGCGCGCGGCGCGAGAAGGGCGCGGCCTGGCGGCCGCTCGACCTGGTGGTCTGCGACCCGCCGGTGTTCTCGTCGGTGAAGGGCGGCGGGCCGTTCGCGGTCGCCCGCGAATGGGAGGCGCTGGCCGACGCGGTGGCGGAACTGCTGGCGCCCGGCGGCGTGGCGCTGTTCGCCAACAACCACCGCGGCGGCGACCACGAGCGCTACCGCGACGCGCTGCGCCAGCGCTTCGCCGCCGTGGACGACCTCAGGCCGCCGCTGGACTTCCCTCTGCTGCCGGGGCAGCCGCGGGACATGCGCGCGTTCTGGTGCCGCGCGGCGGGCTGACGTCCGCCGCCGACACCCGCCCGCAACCGCCCGCGCCCCGGGGACTCAGTCCCGTTCGTTCAGTCCCAGTTCCAGCGCCCCGGTCAGGGCGTCGTAGCTCGCCTCCAGTTCGGCGCGCCGCGGCTCCAGCGCGGCGAGCAGCCCGGCCGGCAGGCCCTGCTCCCAGGCCAGCCGGCGCGGTTCCGCCTCCAGCGCGGCGACCTCGGCCGCCAACTGCTCGCGCCAGGCCGAATCCGCCGCGCCCGGTCCGGCGGCGTCCAGCGCCGCCAGCTGTCGGCGCAGGTTCTCGCCCAGGGCCGCGTTGAACGTCTCGCGCACGTCGATGCCGCGGCGCCGGCGGATCTCCTCGCGGTCGCCGTCGCCGCCCTGCCGCGAGCCGAACGTCCAATCGCCGCCGTCCCGGTCACCGTTCCGGCTGGACACGACGAAGCCCGGGCCGTCGGCCGGATCCTTGCCGAGCAGCCCGTAGAACGCGACCGCATAGAGGAAGCGGTACTCGCCCGGTCCCACGCCTGCCTGCAGCAGCGCGCGGTCGCGCGCCCCGATCAGGGACAGCAGCTGCGGCACCAGGTTGACGCCGGCGGAGATCTTCGCCGTGACCCCGCCCTGGCCGTCCAGCGTCGCCAGGGTGCGCGAGAGCTGCTCGCGTTCCGGCGCCATCAGGCGGCGCGCCTCGAGGAACGCCTCGACGCGCGCGGGATCCAGGCTGCCGTCCGCCGCGGGCGCCCACGCCTCGGCGTCCCCGAAGCGCGCGGTCAGCGAGTCGCGCGCGGCGTCGAGGCCCTCGGCGCGCTTGACGAGACTGCGCACCCCGAAGAACCCGGCGGCGCCCAGCCCGAGCACGAGGACGAGAACCAGGCCGCAGCCGATGCCGCAGCCGATGAGCCAGTTCCGGGCCGATCCCACTTCGCGAGCCTCCCGTCATTCGCCGGCTTCCTGCGCCGTCGTCCACGATCCCGCCGACGGGAATACCCACTACGGGCGCCTCTGATTCGGGTTGCCGTTCCCCACCGCGGCACCGACTATATCCTCGCTGATGAGGCTCGAGAACCCCGACTTCGCCGCGCCGGCGCGCGGTCCCGCCCCGGAAAGGATGACATGGCGCAGCAGTACATTTTCACGATGAAGAACCTCAAGAAGGTGGTCCCGCCCAACCGCGAGATCCTCAAGGGCATCTGGCTGTCCTTCTATCCCGGCGCCAAGATCGGCGTCATCGGCCTGAACGGCGCCGGCAAGAGTACCTTGTTGAAGATCATGGCCGGCGTGGACCAGGACTTCATCGGCGAGGCCTTTCCCGACCCCTCGGTGAAGGTGGGCTACCTGGCCCAGGAGCCGCAGCTGGACAAGTCGAAGGACGTGCGCGGCAACGTCGAGGAAGCCGTGGCGGACATGAAGGCCAAGCTGGACCGCTTCAACGAGATCAGCATGGCCATGTGCGAGCCGATGGACGACGACAAGATGACCAGGCTGATGGAGGAGATGGGCCGCCTCCAGGACGAGATCGACCACGCGAACGGCTGGGAGCTGGACCGGCAGCTCGAGATCGCCATGGACGCGCTGCGCTGCCCCCCGGGCGACGCCGACGTCACGAAGCTGTCCGGCGGCGAGATCCGCCGCGTGGCCCTGTGCCGCCTGCTCCTGCAGAAGCCGGACCTGCTGCTGCTGGACGAGCCGACCAACCACCTCGACGCCGAGTCGGTGGCCTGGCTGGAGCGGCACCTGCGCGAGTACCACGGCACCGTGGTGCTGGTCACGCACGACCGCTACTTCCTGGACAACGTCACGGGCTGGATCCTGGAGCTGGACAACGGCTACGGCATCCCCTGGGAGGGCAACTACTCGTCCTGGCTGGACCAGAAGAAGACGAAGCTGCTCGAGGAGGAGAAGGCCGACAGCAAGCGGCTCAAGACGATCGAACGGGAACTGGAATGGGTCAGCGCCTCGCCCAAGGCCCGCCAGAAGAAGAACAAGGCCCGCGTCTCCCAGTACGAGGAGCTGGTCAGCCAGGAGCGCCAGATGCGCGCCACCGCCGCCCAGATCCGCATCCCGGCCGGCGAGCGTCTGGGCAACGTCGTGGTGGCGGCCGAGCACCTCAAGAAGGGCTACGGCGACACGGTGCTGTTCGACGACTTGAACTTCCACCTGCCGCGCGGCGGCATCGTCGGGGTGGTGGGTCCCAACGGGGCCGGCAAGACGACGCTGATGCGCCTGATCACCGGACAGGAGAAGCCCGACGGCGGCACGCTCACCATCGGCGAGACGGTGCGTCTGGCCTACGTCGACCAGTCGCGCGACGACCTGGACGCGGAAAAGACCGTCTGGGAGAACATCACCGGCGGCGCCGAGGAGCTGGATCTGGGCGGCGTGAAGGTCAACAGCCGCGCCTATTGCAGCGGGTTCAACTTCAAGGGCTCCGACCAGCAGCGCAAGGTGGGCACCCTCAGCGGCGGCGAGCGCAACCGCGTGCACCTGGCGCGCCTGCTCAAGAGCGGCGCCAACCTGATCCTGCTGGACGAGCCCACCAACGACCTGGACGTCGACACCCTGCGCGCCCTGGAGGACGCCCTGGTGGACTTCGGCGGCTGCCTGGTCGTGGTCAGCCACGACCGCTGGTTCCTGGACCGCATCTGCACGCACACCCTCGCGTTCGAGGGCGACAGCAACGTGGTCTGGTACGAGGGCAGCTACTCCGAGTACGAGGAGGACCGGCGCAAGCGCCTGGGCGTGGACGCCGACCAGCCGCACCGGATCAAGTACCGCAAGCTGACGCACGGCTGACCCGCGACCGGACACGGGCCGGCTGCGGCGGCGCGGCGAGCGAAAACGAAGGGCCCGGGGTCTCCCCCGGGCCCTCGTGCTTCAGCCGTCCGTGAGGCGGACTACCGGAACATCGCCTTCAGCGTGCCGAAGGTCTCGCCCTCGGTCGACACCGGCGCGTTCACCGTGACGGTGACCGGGCAGCCGGCGCTCGCGTAGGCGTCGACGACCACGTAGTAGGTCCCCGCGGTGGTGGCCGTGAAGTTCACGATCTCCGAGCCCGTGGTGGTCGCGTCGGCGCCGGCCACGCAGGTGCCGATCAGGTTCGCGCAGTCCGTCGCGATCCACAGCGCCACGTCGCAGGTGCCGTTCTCGTCGACGGTCAGCGTCTCGCCGGCGGCCAGGTCGATCTTGTAGATCGCGTCCGGGCCGGGCGTGGTGTAGCCGGTGCAGCTCCCCGGCGTCACCAGATTGTAGTCGTTGTAGTAGGTGCCGGCGTTGGTCAGGTTGACCGTCCAGGACGACAGGCCCTGCGTCTGGATATCGATGGCGCCCGTGCACACGTCGTTGACGGCCGGCGGCGGCGGCGGCGTGGCGGTGGTGACGTCCAGCGAGAACGAGGGGATGCAGTTCGGGCTCGGCCAGGTGTCGACCATGATGTAGTACGAGCCGGGCGTCAGCGTCTTGCCCAGGATCGAGCGCGGCGCGGCGCTCGAGCCGGTGGCGGTGCCGATGCAGGTGGCGTCGGGCGGGCAGTTGTCGTCCAGCAGGATGCCCGACCACGTCGTCGCGCCGGGATTCATCACGATGTCGACCGTCGTCGTCACGGCGATGTCCAGGCGGTAGATGATCTCCTCGCCGCCGTCGTAGCTGCCCAGACAGGTCGTCGAGTAGTTGTTGCCCAGGCCGCAGTTCGTCTGGCCGGTCACCGAGTAGGGCAGGCTGGAGATCACGATGGGGGTGGCGCAGGAACCCATGGCGGAGAGTTCCGACGGCGGCACGTAGGCCGTCGGGCCGTGCAGGGCCTCTTCCTTGTCCATGGCGAAGGCGACCGACGCCATGGCGACGATCAGCACGGCGGCGAGCAGCATTTTGCAAGACTTCATGGATGGTCCCCCTTGCAGGTGTCTGAGAGCGGCCGTTGTCAACGGCCTCCGGGCGCAAACTCGAATCCCCCCCATCCACGCCATGGCGAGCTGGCGCGATCCGCAGGACGTGGCCGGGAATTGACCGATTCTAGCATGGGAGAATGGCGCATGGAACAGCATTTTTGACCCCGGGCACGCGATGGCGGCCGCACGGGGCAAAAATTCGGGCCTTCCATCATAACACACTGCTCCCGCAGCAGGTTGCCCGCGCGGCCGGCTGCGGGTCAGCGGCCCGCTCCGGCGGGCAGGGCGTCGACGAGGGCGCGATCGTCGAGACAGCCCACGGGGTAGACCGCGGCCCGGGAGTCCCACCACGGGGTGCGCTCGTAGAACCACATCCGGATCGCCCAGGGATCGGCCGCGAACTCGGGAGAGGCCGCCTTGCGGGCGGCCAGTTCGTCCGCCCACCCGGGATTCTCCGCCAGCAGGCGCGGGATCATCTCCTCGATGACGTACGCCTCGACGTACTCCACGCGTTCGAAGGCGGCGTCGAACAGCCCCCAGCGCACCAACGCGTCCGGCCCGCCCGGCTCCAGCAGGTGCGCCGCCACGCGGGCGTCGCGCCGGTTCAGGTCCACCACGACGGTGCCGGCCGGAAAGGTCCGCGTCTCATGCAGCGGCTCGGCGGTGAACGTCACCGGGTGCCGCCCTTCGTACGGGCGCTCGCGCCACTTGGGATCCAGCAGTCGCCACGAGCGGACCGGCACGGTCACCGCCTCGCGCAGCCGTCCGGAGACCAGGCCGTGGGCCTCGAGCCGCTCGACGGCCTCCGCCCAGGCCGCCGGAACCAGGTAGGCCTCCGGCAGGTCGGCCGTGACCGAGGGGAGCAGATGGTCCTGCAGGGTCATCGCGATCGTGCGCGGCCCGCCGTCGAAGCGGAACCAGCGGCCGCCGGTCACGGGACTGGTCTGCTCGCTGGCCCCCACGCCCAGGAACTCGACCGTGCGCGAGCTGTCGGTCAACGCGAAATCGAGGGCCAGCGACCGCGCGCGGAATTCCGGCCCGGCGGTGAAGGCGTCGGCCGCGGTCACCGCGGCCCGCAGGGCGGCTGCCTCGTCACCCAGCCAATTCAGGGTGTGGCGGAGCAGGCGCCCCACGCCCTCCACGCGCGTGGCGTAGTCCTTCAGCATGTGGGCCTCGACCAGCAGCCCGGGCCGGTTCTGCAGAGCGGCGTAGCCCTGGCTGAAACGCGGGGTGGCCGCCCAGGTGACCAGGCCGCTGGTCGGGTTGCCCCAGTCCTTCAGGGTCACGTAGGGGAACACGGGCCAGCCCTGCGCGGCCATGGCCGCCTGCATGTCCTGTTCGTAGCGCCGGGTCCAGGCGGTGACGCCCGCCTCCAGGTTGCCGTGCGTCTCCAGGCTGTGGGTGATCGCGTACTGGTAGTCCGCGCCGTCGGTGGAGTGGATGTCGACGAAGAAGTCCGGCAGCCAGGCGCGGAACAGCGCCAGCCAGGCCCGCATCTCGACCGTGTCCGCCTTCAGGTGATCGCGGTTGAGGTTCAGGTTCGCGGCGTTGACGCGCCAGCCCATCTCCTCGGGGCCGTTCTGGTTGATGCGGCCGTAGGGAGAGAACCGCTCGTGCCCGTCCACGTTGAGGATGGGGATGAAGACCAAGGTCACGTTGCGCAGGAGCCGCTCGGCGAGTGCGCGGTCGGCGGCCAGGTCGCGCAGCAGCAGCATCCCCGCGTCCTTGCCGCAGGACTCGCCGGCGTGGATGCAGGCCTGGACCAGCGCCACGACGTGGCCCGGGCCGCGGTCGGCCAGGGCTGCGGGCGTGAAGCGGCCGCGCAGGTCGGCCACCACCACGGGCAGCGCCCGACCCTCCGGGCTGGTGCCGAAGGTCCCGTAGTCGAGCAGCGGGGACGACGACGCCAGGTCCCGCAGCCAGACGACCGTCTCCTCGTAACGGGGCGTGCGACGGCCGCCGGAGGCTTCGAACGGCGTGACCGGGCGCGCCGTCTCGCCGGAGGTCGCCGCCGCGGGCGTCGCCGTTGCGGCCAGGGCCAGCAGGATCGTCGGCCACAGGGCCGGGCGGAATCGGCCGGGAATCTTCCCTGCCGGGCACGGACGGACGGCGCGCATCGGTTCGACTCCTCCGACCGGGTGCGGAACGGGTGGCGGCTTGCTGCGTGGAGTGCCCGGTCGCGACGCGGCCATTTTAGCCCTGCCCGCGCCGAAAAACCAACGGCGATCGGCGCCGGCGCACACCCTGCATGCTGTGTCGGTGCGGCTGCTGAAGCGGGCTGCGACAGGCACCGGCGCCGCGGCGGCAAGGCTCACAGCGGCCTGCGTGATGGTCCTGGATCGGCTGCCGGGAGTGGTCAAAAACGGACCACAGGGGTCCGCACTTTTGAAATCATTTGCTTGCGAGCCCGAAAAGCCGTTGCTAGGCTTCCGCCGCCAAACGGGTTCCCGAGAGGACGCGGAGGGTCCGCCGGGACCGCGTCAGTGTCGGCCAACGCGATGCTACCTAACGACCGTGACAAAACCAGGAGGGTCCAAATCATGAAGTCAGTCGCCGTTCGTGTCTTTCTGGCCTTGCTGATCGTCGGTGTCGGCGGCCAGGCCGTTGCCGGCCTGCCCGGTGAGACGTCGCATTCCGCCATGAGCGGCTCGACGCTCATGGAGACCACCGCGCAGTTCAATTCGTGGACGCACTGGATCGTCAACCACGAGAACTTCGTCGAACTCACCGTCGGCGACATGGAGTACATGGGGCCGGACAAGCTCGGCAGCGGCAGCGGCCAGGGCACGCTGCACTGGAAGTACAACGACAACAACCACCTGCTCTTCCGGGTGCGCCAGTTCGACCTCGGCGGCCAGAACTCGAACTTCCTCTGGGGCGGCACGCTCGAGAGGCCGTTCCTGAGCCCCGGCTACATGTTCGACAACATCTCCGGCTACAACGCCTACACGCAGGGCCAGATGATCAACCTCGCGCTGGCTCGCGCCCTCAGCGGCGGCGGCGCCTTCTCGCTGGGCGTGCTCTACGCCGACGCGGGCTTCAAGGCGGAGGATCCGGACGACGAGTTCAACAACAAGTCCAATGCGTTCGGCGTCCAGGCGACCTGGGGCAACGGCGACGGCTTCGACCTGGCGGCGAGCGTCCACAACGAGAGCTCGACCTGGGGCGACACCGAAGCCGAGGACGAGTCCAGCATGATGAACTTCGACCTGACGGCCCGCATCGCCCGCGACAACGGCTGGATCTACCAGGCCGGCTTCGTCATGGGCAGCGGCTCCTGGCAGGAGTTCGAGGATGACGAGTGGGACATCAGCCTGATGGGCCTGACGGCGAACGCCGGCCGCTTCCTCGTGGACAACGACATGACTGACGTCACGGCCGAGTTCTTCGTCCACTACCTCACCTACACCGAGGAAGTCGCGGACTTCGAGGACAAGACCACGAGCACGGTCGTCCCGGGCACCCGGGTCGCGTGCAAGACCGCGCTGACCAAGCGCTGGGAACTGATGGCCGGCGCCAACGCCTTCTGGTCGCAGGGCAAGGAGACGGAGACCTTCGACGGCGACGAGGTGTCCGAGAGCGAGCGCGGGATGAACTTCTACTACAGCGGCGGCCTGGCCTTCTCCCCGGGCGACAACGTGCGCCTCGAGGGCCAGCTCCACATGGGCGAGCTGAACAACCTGCTGTCGCTGGGCAACCAGGAGCAGCTGCTGATCCGCGTCGGCGGCACGGTGAGCTTCTAGCGGCAACGGATGAGCCGGCGGCCGCCTCGGCGACCGCCGGAGCAGACGCAGGCGCCCGGGACCCTTGCGGTCCCGGGCGCTTTCTTCGGCCCGTCGGCGCTGTCGGCCGCTTCAGGATCAAGACATCTCCGCGCGAGTCAGGCACTTCCGCCCGAACCGTCCGCATTGACAAAATGAACGCGTGCTTTCATTATGTCCTCATAATTCGTTGACAGGGCTCGGGTCGGCACCGATCATTCGCCCTCGGCGCGGTCGCAGCCGGTGCCTGGACTCCAATGGTCTGGCGGCCGAGGTCCCTCGCAAGCAAGGGACGCCGTCGGACCGGCGCGAGGCGGATGCAGACGAAAGCTCGTTGCGAAGGCGATCCCTGCTCCCGGCGGTAAACCGCAGGAGCCGGCGGATCGATCTGCGCGTAAGGGCCTGAAATCGCACCTGGGCGGGCGCCGCTCGGCTGAAACTACGGAGAGTTGCCACCACGGGGTGGCCGAGACATTGTCCCTGCCGGCATTGGTGCCGGCGCGGACGATATTCGACGGTCCCTGCCGCGGGCAGGGGTTGGTCGATTTCCGGGGCCTCGCTGCCCGGAAGATCCCCAGTGGAAACAAGGAGGTCCAAATTGTTCAAGAAGCTGCTGCTTACCCTGTCGGCCCTGACGCTGCTCACGGCCGGCGCCGCCTTCGCCGGTGACACCGAGTGGTCGTTCTACGGCGTCGGTCACGCCTCGCTGAACTCGCTGAACAACGGCGAGGACAGCCAGATCGGCCTGACCACCAATACTTCGCGCTTCGGGTTCAAGGGCAAGACCCCGATGAACGAGGAATTCACGGCCTTCTGGCAGTTCGAGTCGCTGCTGGACGTCGTCGGCAACGACGAGGACGGCACCCGGATCGGCACCCGCAACACGTTCGTCGGCATGAAGCACGCGACGGCCGGCAAGATCTTGTTCGGGCGCCACGACACGCCGTTCAAGACCCTCGGCCGCAAGGTCGAGCTGTTCACCGACCAGCTGGGTGACCACCGCGCGATGACCGACTTCTGGGACAGCCGCCTGACCGAGATGGTCGCCTACGTCTCCCCCGACTGGGACGGCTTCTCGATCTTCGCGGGCTACCAGTTCGACCAGGTGAACATCTTCGACGCGGAGAAGGCCGATTGGGAGGCCAAGACCGCTATGAGCGCCATGGCCGCCTACCAGACCGAGCAGTTCATGCTCGGCGGCGCCTACGAGGCCTGGTCCTCCGGCTACGGTGATGTCAACGGCAACGAGTACGGCGACGGCCCGAAGGCCATCCGCCTGGCCGGCAAGTACATGGCCGAGCAGTTCGACCTGGTCGGCATGTTCCAGTCGGCGACCTACGAGGAATTCGTCGGCGATGACCTGGAGGACTGGAAGACGCAGACGCTGGGCTTCGGCGCGGCGTTCAAGCCGAACCAGAAGTGGGCGGTCAAGGGCCAGATGTTCATGCTGAACACCTGGACCGACGCCGAAGACGACGGCTTGACCAACGACGTCGACGAGGGCGATGCCACGGCCACGATGCTGGCCTTCGGCGTGGACCGCATCTTCACGCCCAACGTGACGGTGTACGCCCAGTTCGTGACGATGAGCAACGGCGACATGACCAACGTCCCGCTGGCCGGCGGCGACAGCGGCTTCGGCCAGACGGTCTGGGGCATGCCTGACACGGACGGCGAGATCCAGAACCCGTCGGGCATCTCGCTCGGCACGGTGATCAGCTGGTAAGTCTCGGGTGCCGGGACGCCGGCACGCTGGGCCCCGGGCTTCGGCCCGGGGCTCTTGCTTTGCCCCGGTCCCGGGGCCGCAGATCGTCCCCCGGGGAGTGGCAGCCCACCCGGTTGTTGATGCTTGACAACAGTAATCATTCCTACTAAATAGGAAGCGATCAGTGGCGCCCGCCGAGGCGGTCGAGCCCGCTCCCGCATCCCGGCTGGAGGTTTGCAGCGCATATGGTCGATCACCCCCGCCGCCT
Organism: uncultured Fibrobacteraceae bacterium; assembly: GCA_964399195.1. Classification (GTDB taxonomy): domain Bacteria; phylum Krumholzibacteriota; class Krumholzibacteriia; order LZORAL124-64-63; family LZORAL124-64-63; genus CAINDZ01. The sequence goes on along the minus strand of CAYNPY010000005.1, from coordinate 44,203 downwards.
GACCGCGCAACGCGCGGAGATCCTGGCGGAGCTCCGGGCTGCGCACGACCATCCGACGGCGGCCGAGTTGTTCGCGCGGCTGCGCCCGCGCCTGCCCCGCCTGAGCCTGGGCACGGTGTACCGGAACCTGGATGTGCTGGCCGCCGAGGGCCTGGTCGCCCGCCTGACCGGTCAGGGCGCGGAAACCCGCTGGGACGGCATGGTCGCCGCCCACGACCACGCCCGCTGCCGCGGCTGCGGCGCCGTGGCCGACGTCCCGGCCGCCCGCCTGGCGGACGCGCCCGAACTGCCGGCGGGGTTCGTGGCCGAAGGACGCCGGTTCGAGTACACGGGCCTCTGCGCGGCCTGCGCCGCCGAACGGGGCAGCCCGGCAACGGCCGCCACGCAAACCTGACGCATCGGCCCCCGCGGGGGCCCCACGAAGTTCACCGGGCGCCACCGGGCGCCGTCAACCGCAGGACGACCGAGCAAGAGACGACCAAAAGGAGAAGGAAGATGGACGACATGGACTTCGATTTCATCCCCGTGCCGCTGGTGGCCAGCGAGGCCCCTGACTTCACCGCGACCGCCGTCATGCCCGACAACAGCTTCAACAAGGAGTTCAAGCTGTCGGACTACCGCGGCAAGTACGTCGTGATGTTCTTCTACCCGCTGGACTTCACCTTCGTGTGCCCGTCCGAGATCATCGCCTTCGACAAGGCGCTCGCCGAGTTCAAGAAGCGGAACTGCGAGGTCATCGGCGTCAGCACCGACAGCCACTTCAGCCACTGGGCGTGGAAGAACACGAAGCCCGAGAACGGCGGCATCGGCAACATCCAGTTCCCGCTGGTGGCCGACTTCCAGAAGACGATCAGCCAGGACTACGGCCTGCTGCTGGAGGGCGGCATGGCCCTGCGCGGCACGTTCCTGATCGACAAGAACGGCGTCATCCAGCACAGCACGGTCAACGCCCTGGGCCTGGGCCGCAACGTGGACGAGATGATCCGCCTGCTCGACGCGCTGCAGCACCTCGAGCAGCACGGCGAGGTCTGCCCGGCGAACTGGAAGAAGGGCGACGAGGCCATGAAGCCCACGGCTGACGGCGTGGCGTCGTACCTGAAGAAGCACAGCTGAGGCGTTCCTCGGCAGTAGGCACACAAGCACGAACCCGCGATGTCCTCGCCCCTTCGGGGCTGCGGATTTCGCGGGTTCGTGCTTGTGTGCCTGCTGCCGGCAGCGCCGGAATTGGGAGGCGGCCTGCGGCAATGGGGCTAGATTGGCAGAAATGACCCACGACCGGGAAGGAGCCACGGCAGATGAGCCGCGGACATCACAGCTTGAACCTGAATGTCCGCGGCCTGGAGACTTCGGCGACGCTCAGGATCAATGACGAGTGCGCGGCGCTGGCGGCGGCCGGGCGCAAGGTCCACCGGATGGGCCTGGGCCAGTCGCCGTTCCCGATCCCGGCTTCAGTCGTCGACGCCCTGCGCGGCCATGCCCACGAGAAGGCCTACCTGCCGGTCAAGGGCCTGCCCGAACTGCGCCACGCGGTCGCCGATTTCCATCGGCGCAAGGACGGCATCGGCGCCCGCGCCGAGGGCGTCCTGATCGGGCCGGGCTCCAAGGAGCTGATGTTCCTGCTGCAGCTCGTGTACTACGGCGACATCCTGCTGCCGACGCCCTGTTGGGTGTCCTACGGGCCGCAGGCGAAGATCATCGGTCGCAACGTCCGCCTGATCCACACGACCTGGGAGGAGCGCTGGCGCATGACCGCCGACCGGCTGCGCGCGTTCATCCAGGGCGAACGCGATCCCTACCGCCCGCGCCTGCTGATCCTCAACTACCCGGGCAACCCCGACGGCGACACCTACTCGGTCGCCGAGCTGGAGGAGCTGGCGGCGGTGGCGCGCGCGCACGAGATGATCCTGCTGTCGGACGAGATCTACGGACAGCTGCACCATGCCGGCACGCACGTCTCGGTCGCCCGTTTCTACCCCGAAGGGACCATCATCAGCTCCGGCCTCTCGAAGTGGTGCGGCGCCGGCGGCTGGCGGCTGGGCACCCTGACCTTCCCGGAATCGCTCGACTGGCTGCTGGAGGCGATGAGCGTCGTCGCCAGCGAGACGTACACCTCGGTCTGCGCGCCGGTGCAACACGCGGCCGTCCGAGCCTTCGCCGGGGGCGTCCGGATAGAGAGGTACCTGTGGCACGCGCGACGCATCCTCGCGGCCCTCGGCCGCGAATGCGTGGCGATCCTGACGGCAGCCGGCGTGCGGGTGCACCTGCCGGCGGGCGCATTCTACCTGTTCCTCGACTTCTCCCCGCTGGCCGAGGGACTCGCGCGGCGCGGCATCCGCGACGGGCGCGAGCTGTGCGCGCGCCTGCTGGCCGAACGCGGCGTCGCCATCCTGCCGGGCGAGGAGTTCGAGCGCCCTGCCGGCGAATTGACGGCGCGCCTCGCCTACGTGAATTTCGACGGCAATCAGGCGCTGACCGCCAGCGAGACGATTCCGCTCGATCAGCCGTTGCCGCCCGACTTCGTCGGACAATGGTGCTCCGAGACGATCGACGCGACGCGCAAGATCGCCGCGTGGGTCTCCTGACAGCGGACGGACAACCACGCCGCGACGTGCCTGGGCACCGCGGCCGGCGGGGGAGATCTCGACGTCATGTTCAGCATCAGGCGCATCCACGACGACCTGCTGCCCTCCAACCGGGCGGCCATCGCCGGGGTACGCCGGATCTTCCTCGAGCACTTCTCGGGCGCCCCGCTCGAGGACGTCGACGAGCTCGGCGCAAGGTTGCGGAATCCGTTCGAGCGGCGGTTCCGGACGATCCTCTACGTCGCCGAGAACGGCCGCCGGCAGGTGCTCGGCTTCGCCATCCTCCTGCACGAGCCGGTCATCAGATTCGCCTATCTCGACTACATCGCCGCCCGCTCGAAGTCGTCCGGGCGCGGCATCGGCGCCGCCCTGTACGGCAGGCTGCGGGAGGAGGCTGCGGGGCTCGGGGTCCACGGTCTGTTCTTCGAATGCCTGCCCGACGATCCGGAGCGCTGCCGCGACGAAGCGGTCAGGAAGCAGAACGCCGCGCGCCTGCGCTTCTACGAACGCTTCGGCGCCGTTCCGATCGTCGGCACCGATTATGAACTGCCGGTCCCGGACGCCACGAGCGCGGACAACCTGCCGCATCTGATGTTCGACGGCCTTGGCGGCGGCCGTCCTCCGGGCGCCGGCTACGTCCGCCGTGTCGTGCGGGCCGTGCTGGAGCGCAAGTACGGCCAGGTGTGTCCTCCGCAGTACGTCGACCGCGTCGTCGACTCGGTCCGCGACCCGGTTCGGCTTCGCGAACCGCGTTATGCGCGCAAGCTGGCGCCGAGCGCGGTCGCGGTCGTCGGCACGCGCGAACGCATCGCGATGACCGTCAACGACAAACACGAGATCCATCATGTGAAGGAGCGCGGCTACGTCGAGTCGCCGGTGCGCATCCGCGCGATCGTGGAAGAGCTCGCGGCGGCCGGGCTGACCGAGACCCTTGCGGTCCGCGAGTACCCCCTGGACCACATCCACGCCGTGCACGACCGGGATTTCGTCAGCTATCTGGAGCACGCCAGCGCCAACGCCCCGGATGGCCGCTCGGTCTATCCGTACGTGTTTCCCATCCGCAACCGTTCGCGCCCACCGCGCGAGCTGTCGGTCCTGGCCGGGTACTATTGCATCGACACCTTCACGCCCATCAGCCGCAGCGTCTATCCGGCCGCCCGGCGCGGCGCCGATTGCGCGCTGTCGGCCGCCGACGCGATCCTGGACGGCCGCCGCCTCGCCTACGCGTTGATACGCCCGCCGGGGCACCACGCCGAACGGCGGTCCTTCGGGGGATTCTGCTATCTGAACAACGCGGCGATCGCGGCGCACCACCTCAGCCGCCACGGCCGGGTTGCCGTTCTGGACATCGATTACCACCACGGCAACGGCCAGCAGGACATCTTCTACCGCCGGGCCGACGTGCTGACCGTCTCCCTGCACGGCGCGCCGGACTTCGCCTACCCGTACTTCACCGGCTTCGCCGACGAGCGCGGCGAGGGGCCGGGCGAGGGATTCAACCTCAACCTGCCGCTCCCGGAAATCGTGGACGGCCCGCTCTACCGGGCCGAGCTGGCCGGCGCCCTGGGGATCATCCGCGATTTCGCGCCGACGTTCCTCGTCGTGGCCCTCGGCCTGGACCCCGCGCGGGGCGATCCGACCGGCACCTGGCTCTTGACCGGGCGCGATTTCGAGCAGAACGGCCGCAGCATCGGTGAACTGCGGCTGCCGACGCTGGTCATCCAGGAAGGCGGCTACCGCACCCGCACCCTCGGCGGCAACGCCCGGCGCTTCTTCACCGGCCTGTCGACCGCCGCCCTGGCCTGATCCTCCGTCGGTCCCGGGTCCGCGAAGGGCCCGTTGCAGGGGCAGTCACACGGAGAGGTCCGGCGCGCAATCCACAGCCCCGAAGGGGCGAGGACAGCGCGCCGGACCTCTCCGTGTGACTGCCCCTACAGCGGGCCTTCCGCGGACCAGCGGGCGGAATCCACCGCGTAGTCCTTGTTGCCGCGTTTGTACTGGTCCACGATCAGGGGCAGGAAGTCGCCGGGGCGCGGCACCGGGGGCGGCAGCAGGAGCTCCACGTCGGTGCTGTCGGGCGTGGCCACCAGCACGCGCGCCAGGGGCGCCCCCTTGTCGTCGCGGGCCACGTTCTCGGCCTTCACCTCGAGGCACAGGCCCAGCACGTTCGCGCGACCGACGACCGGGTTGCGGAAGGTCGACAGCACCGCCAGCACGGCCACGACCACGACCGCGCCGGCGATCGCCAGCACGACGCGCCGCGACGGCCGCCGCTTGGACGGCACGTTGTCCAGATAGGCGAGTTTGTCGGCGTCACTCATGCCCGCACTCTACCCCACGCCCCCCCGACTCGTCACGCCCGTTTCCGCCTCTTCCCCGGCAAGGCGCCTGTGCCGAAGGAGCAGCGGCCCGGACCCCCGCGACGCGACCTCGCCGCACAACGGGAGGTTACCCGGCCATCCGCAGCCCCCGAGGGGCGTGGACAGCCCGGGATCCTCCCGTTGTGCAGCGAGGTCGGGACCGTGCGGCAATCGGGCCGCTACTCCTTCGTCACCGTCGCCTTCTCGATGATGGCCGCGTAGACGTAGCCCGCCCCGAAGTCCTTGTTCACCGCCAGCACGCCCTCGGCCACGATCACGTCGCCGACGGCGACGATCTCGTTGGTGGTCACGGTCAGGTCCACCGTCGCGCCCTCGCCCGAGCCGTCCTGGATGTGCACCCAGTTGGTGCCCATGATGTTCGGCGAGAACTTGACGACGCGGGCGCGCACCTTGACCGCCTTGCCGTTCAGCTCGGCGCTCTTGGCGTGGATCTCGCCCACCTGGTAGCCGCCGGCCGCCTTCTGGATGCCGGTCACGTGCTGGTCGTCCAGCGACAACTTGCCGCCGCCGGCGGGGCCGCCGCCCATGCCCATGGCGCCGCCCGCGCCGCCGTGCGGATCGGCGCCGGCGCCGGCGTGGGGATCGCCGCCCATGCCGGGGTGGCCGGCCGGCATGCCGCCCTGGGCCGCATCACCGGTCGGCTCGCTGCCCTGCTTCCAGATGGCGGTGGTGAAGTAGATTTCCGGAAACACGCGGTCGAGCGTCGCGCTGCGGAAGTCGACCATCATCTGACCTTGAGGAACGGTGACCTTGTCGCCGACCGCCACCGGGCTCTGCGTGGTGGCGCACCAGATCTTCTGCGCGCCGGTGTCCAGCAGCACGTAGGTGTAGCCGCCCGAGTCCATCGTCTCGGCCACGGTTCCCTGCCAGGTGCCGGGCATCGCGGCGGGCTGGGCCGCGGCCTGGTTCTCGGAAGCGGTCGCGGCGGGCTGGCTGCCGACCGTGGCCTGGGCGTTGCCGCCCGCCTTGTCGCCGCAGCCGGTCAGGGCGGCGGCCAGCACGAGCACGAACAGCGGCGAGATGAACGGGAGCTTCTTCACGGGGACTCTCCTCGGTTCGAAAGCGGGGTCGGGGTCCGCGCCGCGCCCGACGGGGCCGGCGGCGGGACCGGTCGAAAATAGCCCACCATTCCGGTCCGGGCAAACCCGGGGTCAGGCCGGGCGGCCGAGGCGCCGGAACATCTCCCGCTTGTACGCCTCCACCCCGGGCTGGTCGAACGGATTGAGGCCCAGCAGCAGCCCCCCGACGCCGATCGCCTTCTCGAACATGTAGATCAGGGCGCCGACCGTGCGCGGGGTGACCTGATCCACGGCGATGGCCTGGCAGGGCACCCCGCCCTGGATGTGGGCCTGGCGGGTGGCCTCGTAGGCGATCCAGTTGATCTCGTCGAAGGGGCGGCCGGCCAGGTAGCCGAGGCCGTCGGCGTCGGCCCCGGGGTCGGCCGGGACGACCAGGCCCGGCACGGCGCGGCGGGCGCACAGGAAGGTCTCCTGCAGGTTGCGGCGGCCCTCCTGCAGGTACTGGCCCAGGCTGTGCAGGTCGGTCGTGAACACCGCGGAGGCCGGGTAGATGCCCCGGCCCTCCTTGCCCTCGCTCTCGCCGAAGAGCTGCTTCCACCACTCCTGCAGCGTCTGCAGGCCGCTGTGGAACGAGCTGAGCACCTCGGTGGTGAAGCCCTGCTCGCACAGCGCGTAGCGCGCCGCCGCGTAGAGGTGGGCCGGGTTGTCGAACAGGCCCTCGCCGGCGCAGGCCTCCTGCATGGCGCGCGCGCCGGCGACCAGCCCGCGCACGTCCACGCCGGCCATCGCCAGCGGCACCAGGCCCACCGGGGTCAGCACCGAGAAGCGGCCGCCCACGTCGTCGGGCACGACGAACGTCTCCCAGCCCTCGGCGCCGGCCAGCTGGCGCAGCGCGCCGCGGCGGGCGTCGGTCACTGCGGTGATGCGCGCGGCGGCGCCCTGGTCGCCGTACCGCTGCCGCAGCAGGCCGCGCAGCACCCGGAACGCCACGGCGGGCTCGACGGTGGTCCCCGACTTGGAGATCACGCACACCCGGAAGTCGCGGCCCTCCAGCGCACGGAGCACGCGGTCCAACGCCGCCGAGCAGAGCCCCGTGCCCGCGTACAGCAGCGGCAGGCCGACGCCGGGCGCCGGCGGCAGCGCATCGAGCACGGCGCGCGCGCCCAGGTACGAGCCGCCGATGCCGACCACGACCACGACCTGCGCGTCGGCGCGCGCGCGCGCGGCGGCCGCCTCGCAGGCGGCCAGTTCGGGCTCGCCGATGCGCGACGGCAGTTCGAGCCAGCCCAGGAACTCGCGGCCGGCGCAGGTGCCTTCGGCCAGGCCGCGCGCGGCCTCGGCGACGCGCGGGGCCAGCTTTTCGAGGCGGTCGCGGCCGAGGAACGCCTCGGTTCCGGCCAGGTCCAGGCTGACGCCGGCGGCTTCGAGCATGGGATCGTCCTTCCGTGGGCCGGCGGGCCGTGCCTTGCGGGGCGGCGCCGGCGGGTCCATTCTGGGCCGGGGTTCCGACAGCCGCCCACGATACAGCCGCCCGGGCGGGAAGCAAGCGGGAGAACTGCGGGAGAACCATGTCGCCGCCGACGTCCGTCATCGCCTGCACGTATTCCGAGATCGCGCTCAAGGGGCGCAACCGGAAGCTGTTCCTGCGCAAACTGCTCAACAACATGCAGGCGGCGCTCAAGGGACTGGGCGGCGTCACCGTCCACCACGTCGAGAGCCGTCTGCTGGTGCGCCTGCACGACGACTCGCGCACCGCCGAGGCCGCCGCGCGACTGCACCGCGTGTTCGGCCTGCAGTGGGTGTCGCCGGCGATCGAACTGGCCCGCGGCCCGCTCGACGCCGAGCTGGCCGAGGATGCGGCCGCCGGCCGCGAGCCGCGCCTGACCGCGGTGTGCGAGGCCGCGTGTCGGCTGGCCGACGAAGGCCTGGGCCGCGCGCGCAACTTCCGGGTCCACGCGCGGCGCAGCGACCGCACGTTCGGGCTGAACAGCCTGCAGATCGGCGCCGTCGCCGGCGCCGCGGTGCATCGGCGCAGCGGGGTGCCCGGCCGCATGGTCGACGCCGACTTCACGATCGACGTCCTCGTGTTGCGCGAGACCGTGCTGGTGTTCGCGCTGAAGGAGCAGGCCTTCGGCGGCCTGCCGGCCGGCTCGAGCGGCCGCAGCCTGGTGCTGCTGTCCGGCGGCATCGACTCGCCGGTCGCGGCCTGGATGCTGATGCGCCGGGGCAGCCGCTGCGACTTCGTCCACTTCCACAGCGGCCGCTCACCGGAGGAGGCCGACACCGGCAAGATCGAGGACCTGGTCGCGCTGCTGGCGCGGTGGTCGCCGCTGCCGCTGAACCTGTACCTGGTGCCGGTCGTGCCCTACGAGATGCGGGCCATCGGCGCCATCGACGACAGCCACGACATGGTGATGTTCCGCCGCTTCATGGTGCGGACGGCGGCGCGCCTGGCCCGGCGCCACAAGTGCCTGGCGCTGGTCACCGGCGACAGCCTGGGGCAGGTCGCCAGCCAGACCCTGCACAACCTGGCCGCCATCAGCCCGGACGTGAGCCTGCCGATCCTGCGCCCCCTGGTGGGGCTGGACAAGCACGAGATCACCGGCTGGAGCCGCCGCATCGGGCTGTTCGACGCCTCCATCCGGCCCTACCGCGACTGCTGCTCCATCCGTTCGCCCCACCCCACCCTGGCCGCCCGGGGCATCGACCTGCTGCGGTTGTCGGAAGCCATGGGCCTGGAAGAGGCCGTGCGCGAGGCCGCCGACGCCGCCGTCCGCCGCGTCATCGGCCCGGCGGTCTGAGCGCCGCCGTCGCCGGCGGATAATCCTCAATCCGTCGCGACCCGAGCCGATGAACCCGTTGTGCCGGAACGTGTCCGCCCCGCGGCGACGGGGATGACCCCAGGACGAGCAGGAGGCTGCACGATGAAGATCCTCGTGGTGGACGATTCGCGCGCGATGAGGCGCATCGTCTCGCGCACGATCCGCCAGGCGGGCTACGAGGGCCATGAGATCATCGAGGCCGAGAACGGCCGCGAGGCTCTCGACCAGGTGCGGGAACAGAAGCCCGACCTGATCCTTTCGGACTGGCACATGCCGGAGATGAACGGGATCGAGCTGCTGAGCGCGCTGAATGCCGAGGGCTTCGAGATCCCGTTCGGCTTCGTGGCTTCCGAGAGCACCCAGGAGATGGTCGACCTGGCGACCGAGGGCGGCGCGATGTTCCTGCTCGCCAAGCCGTTCACGGCCGAGGACATGGCCCAGGTTCTGGGGGCGTTCGTCCCCTGACGGCGCCCGCGGACGGGCGGCGGCCGTGACCGGCCGCGGTTATCGTGGGGACACGGCCCGCCGGCCTGTCGGCGGGGCCGCTTCCGCGGAGCCGCCGATGCCCCTGCACTTCATCCCGCTGGCGCTCACCGTCCTGGCCGTGCTGGCCCTGGGCATCGTGGCGATCATCTGCTCCACCTCGGGCGGCGCGGATTGGCTGCAGCGGCAATGGCGGCGCCGCGAGGCCGATGCCGACCTGCAGCGCACGCAAGGTCCGGCCGACTCCGACCCGGCCGCCGGCCGGGGCGTCAACGGACCGGATGCGGGACGACCTGACCCTCGCCTTCCCTGACCGCCTGAAACAGCGCATCCAATTCGTTCACCGCGCTGACGACCTGCTCGCCTACCTTCTGCGCCACGCCCGCGCCCAGGCCCAGACGCTCGCTCGCCGCAAGGTCCGCCCGGTGGCCCTGACCGTCCGCGCCGCCGCCGTACCCGAGGTCCAGGCAGAGGAGGTCCGCCACGTGGATCAGGTCGGCCAGTTCACGCCGGTTCTCCCCCGCGTACGAGGGCTGGTGGTGCCAGCGCACCGCCTCGGCGACATCGTCAGGCAGGTTCCAGGCCAGCAGCAGCGCCGAAGCGACCTCGGCGTGGTCGATGCCCAGCACCATCCGCTCGGCCTCGTCGAACGCCAGGTTGTCGGCGCGCATGATCTCCTTGATGGGCTCGTCGTCGACGTCCACGAACGTGCCCAGCACGATCTTGCCCATGTCGTGCAGCAGGCCGGCGGTGAAGGCCTCGCCGCGGCAGGCCAGCTCCAGTTCCGCCGCCGCCAGTTCGGCGCAGATGGCCGTGGCGGTCGAGTGCCGCCACAGCCCGGCCGAGTCCAGGTCGTAGCCCTTGATCGGCTTGCGCACCAGCGGCGCCACCGACATGCAGAGCACCATCTGGAAGATGCGGTTCGTGCCCAGCCGGACGATGGCCTCCTTGACCGTCCGGATCGACTTCGACCACCCGAAGTAGGCCGAGTTCGACAGCTGCAGCACGTTCGCCGTCAGGCCCGGATCGTGTTCGATCATGCGCGCCAGGGTGTCGAAGTTCACCTCGGGCTCGTTCAGGTACTGGCGCAGCTTGATGACCACCGACGGCAGCGAAGGCACCGTCTCGATCCGCGCCAGAATGGCTTCGCGTTGGCTCACGTTTCTTCCTCCTGGCCTCAACGATCGTAAGACGCGCGTGGGTCCGTCATGATGTCGGCCATCTCCAGGCCGCTCAGCGCATGATCGATGTCCAGCAGTATGACGGTCTTGTTCTCGAGTCTGCCCAGGCCGGTGACGAGATCGGCCGCCCACGTTCTGCCGCCGCGGGCCGGCGGCGTCTCGATCTGGCCCTCACCGAGGCTGAGCACCTCGGCGACCTCGTCGACGACGATGCCCATCGTGAGCTCGCGGCCGGCCGGCGCGGCCTGGACGACGATGACGCAGGTCTTCTCGGTGTCGGCCACCGCCGGCAGCCCGAAGATCCTGCGGAGATCGACGATCGGGATCGACCGCCCGCGCAGGTTGATCACGCCGCGCACGCAGTCAGGCGCCCGCGGCACGCGGGTGATGCCCATCAGGCCGTTGATCTCCTGGACTTTCAGGATCTCCAGCCCGTACTCGTCGCCGTCCAGGACGAACGAGAGGAACTTGCCGGCCTGCGCGATCGGTGCGGTCGTCGAAGCCATCGCCATCGTCTACCTCCGTGCGGGGCCGGGCCCCGTTTCCGCCGCGTCAGGACGATTCCGCCGCAGGCGGCGACAGTTTTCTGGTCGACCGGTGGCCTGGCGCCGCGGACACAAGGGCGGGGCCCGCTCGGCCATCCCCTCTCCCGCGGGGCCCTGCGCCCCGTTTCGAGGCTTCCGGGGGCCATCCGTGGAGCGCACCGGCAGCGGGGGAAAGGCAACATGCATGCCACCGGCGGGCATCTGCCGCGGACGGAGAGCGCGGACCGGCCGGCCGCCGTGCGGAACGGCCACAAGGAGGTGGGAACGGACTAGGGTTCGCCGCCGAACACCCGGCGCGCCCCGCGGTAGGCGCGGTTCCACCAGGCGTCGTCGAGGGTGTCGACCCGGACGGGCTCCCGGCGCCGCGGGGCGTGGACGAACCGGTTGTTGCCCAGGAAGATGCCGACGTGGTCGATGGCGCTGCGCAGCGAGAAGAAGACCAGATCCCCGGGTTTCAGTTCCTGGCGCTCGACGTGGACGCCGACCGACGCCTGGTCGGAACTGACCCGCGGCAGCGCGACGCCCAGCTGGCGGTAGACGTACAGCGCCAGGCCGCTGCAGTCGAAGCGCTCCGGCCCGGTTCCACCCCACCCGTACGGCTTGCCGACCTGGGTGCTCGCCAGGGCCGCCGCCTGTTCGCCGGGCCAGTCCCCTGTCGCTGTGGAGTCGGCCGCCGCGGGTGCCGGAGGGCCGGCGGGCTCGGCAGCCTCCTCCAGCAGCGCCAGCCAGGCCGCCGGCACGCTGTCCATGCCGGCCAGGGCCGGGTCGCCCGCGATGCGCAGGGAGTCGTCGAACGCGCCGGAAAGCGTGGCCTGGCGGGCCGTTCGGGGCGCCAGGGGCTCGGTGTCGGGCGCCAGGCGCTTGGGAGCGCAGGCGGAGGCGGGGGCCAGGAGGGCCACCGCCAAGATCAACTCCCACCGACGCCGAACCCGACCCATACGTTGTGCCGCCGAAATTGTGTCTGGCCTGTCCGGGGCCCCAAAACCAGGCTCCAGGATGACCTTGTGGTTGGTTTTTGGGCTTTTTGTCGCCTCGGGCGCGCCCCCGCAGCGCCGGACACAATTTCCATGGCACAACCGGGGGGCGGTGCTAGTTTAGCCGCACGATGAAATCGCACAAGTCCCAACCCCAACACCGCCCCTCCGCGAAAGATCCCGCCCCCGCGCAGGATCCGCCGCGCGAGCTGCGCATCGAGAAGCTGGTGGCCGGCGGCGACGGCCTGGCCCGCGACGCGGACGGCGCCTGCTTCGTGCCCCGCACGGCGCCGGGCGACGTGGTCCGGGCGGCGATCGTCGAGCAGCGCCGCGGCTACCGGCGGGCCGAGGCGCTGGAGATCCTGGAACCCGGGCCCGACCGCTGCGCGCCGCCCTGCCCCCACTTCGCCGATTGCGGCGGCTGCGACCTGCAGCACCTCGGCCCGGCCGCCCAGCGCGCGGCCAAGGCGGCCATCGTGCGGGAGTGCTTCCAGAGGCAGGGGCGCCTCGACGTGGGGCCCTTCCTGGGCGAACCGGTCGATGGGGCCGCCCTGCAGTGGCGAGCCAGCCTGCGCCTGCACGCCCACCCGACCGGTTTCTACGGGCTGCATCGCCGCGGCTCGCACGAGGTGGTGCGCATCGAGGCGTGCCCGATCATGGCGCCGCCGTTCGCCGAGGTGATCCTGCCCTGGCTGCGCTTCCTGCCGCCGGTCGAGCAGGTGGTGCTGCGCCTGGACGGGCGCGGCGGCTGGCTGGCTTCGCTGTTCGGAGTGCCCGGCCGGCTGAAGATCCTCAAGAAGATCGCGGCCGGGTTCGACGCCGGCGAGGCTCCGCCGGGCCTGCAGGGCCTGCTGTTCAACAACCGGCCGGTGTGGGGCCGCGACTACCTGGTGCACAAGGTGGCGGGGCACTCCTACCGCGCGGGGGCCGGCGTCTTCTTCCAGGGCAACCACGAGATCGCCGCGGCGGCGGTGACCGTCGTCCGCGGCTGGCTGGACCAGGCGGCGCCGCCGCCGGCGCGGCTGCCGCGCCTGCTGGACCTGTACGGAGGCGTCGGCCTGTTCACGCTGGCGCTGGGGGACCGCTTCGAGCGCATCGCGCTGGCCGAGCTGGACCCGGGCGCCTGCCGCGACGCGGAGAACAACATCGCCCGCGACGAGGCCGCGCGCGGCCGCGCCGTCGTGCACCAGGGCGCGCTCGAGGAACTGCTGCGGCCGGGCGGGCCTCTGGGCGACGAGCCCTGGCGCGGTCAGGTGTGCGTCGTGGACCCGCCGCGCGCGGGGCTGGGCAAGGAGGTCTGCGCCGGCCTGCTGGGGCGCCGCCCCTCGCACATCTTCTACATGAGCTGCGATCCGGCCACGCAGGCGCGCGACGCGGCCGCGCTGGTCGACGGCGGCTACCGGCCGCGCAGCCTGCGCGTGCTGGACATGTTCCCGCAGAGCGCGCACATCGAATCCCTGCTGTGGCTCGAAGACGCCGGCCTCGACGGCGGCGGCGCCTGAGCCATGGAGCCCGCCGCCGCCGCCCCTTCCCTGGCCAACGTGGTCGTGGTGCTGAGCCGGCCGACCGAGCCGATGAACATCGGCGCCGCCTGCCGGGCCATGAAGACGATGGGGCTGCGGCAGCTGCGCCTCATCTCGCCGCTGAACCCCCGGGGCCGCAGCGCGCGCGCCCTGGCGCACGGAGCCGAGGACATCCTCGATCAGGCTTTAATCGTCGACGATCTCATGTCGGCCGTGGAAGACGTCCTGGTGGTGACCGGCACCACCGCGCGCGAGCGGCAGCTGCGCAAGCGCGCGCTGCTGACGCCGGCCGAGCTGGCCGACCACATCGCCGCGCATTCGCGCGAGGGCCGTGTGGCCATCATGTTCGGGACCGAGCGCACGGGCCTGACCAACGACGAGATCGACATCTGCCGCCACCTGTCAACGGTGGACACGGCGCCCGAGCAGCCGTCGCTGAACCTGGCGCAGGCGGTGATGCTCTACGGCTGGGAGATCCGGCAGGCGATGCAGCGCGCCGGGGCGCCCGACGCGCTGGGCGCGCGCGGGCGCGGCCTGGCCCCGCGCGGCCATGGCCCGGGCACGCGGCCGAACCACCCGCACCGCGGCACGCGGCTGCCCACCCAGCGCGAGCTGGACCACATGTACGCCCACCTGGCCCACGCGATGGCCGCAATCGGCTACACGCCCCGCGAGCGGCTCAAGTTCCTGACCTACCTGCGGCACCTGCACATGCGCGCGGGCATCGTCAACTGGGAGACGCACATCTACCACATCCTGGCGCGCAAGATCACCGGCGCGCTGCGCGCGCCGCGCTTCAACGGCCTGCCCGGCGAGCCCGAGCTGTCGGACGCGGAGCTGGAAGGGATGGCGCGCGAACTGGTGGAGGACGCCACGGAACATCGGGACGGAAATGAAGAACGGTGACCGGAACCGTCGCGGTCCGCGGTCACCGTCCCGTCTCGCTTCGGCTGCGCGGCCGGCGCGCTAGCCCTGCGCGACCCGCGTGATACCCTCGCGGAGCGCCGCGAACTCCGCCTCGAAGGCCGCCCGCCAGGCCAGGGCCGTCTCCAGGTCGTTGGCCTTGCCGGCCAGCTCGATCTCCTTGCAGACCATCGTCAGTCGGGGCGCGCCGTAGGTGGCGCAGGCGCCCTTGAGGCTGTGCGCGTCCTTCACCAGCTCTCCGACGGCCGCGCGGTCCATCGCGCCGAGGATGGCTGCGAACAGCGGCGGCGCCTGCGACAGGAACAGGTCGCGCAGTTCGGCCAGGATCTCGCGGTCGCCGCCGAACTCCTCCAGCAGGCGCGATTCGTCGATGACGGGCACTTCGGGTCCGGGCAGAGCGATATCCTTGATCACGTCGGCGCCTCCGCTGCGGGTGGGTCGTGGCCCGGTCGTGATCGGCAGGCGGGACGGGGCCTTGAGCGCCGTTCCGAGGTCGACGGCATCCGGGCTACAGTTCCGGGCCACCGCTGCCGATACCCGTCGCGTCCGTGGGGTCGGTCGCCGCCGGTCGCGGCCGCGTCGCCCCCTGCCGGCGTTTCAACCGGGAGCTGGAAACATGAAGTCGATCATCACATTGACCCTTTGCCTCGCGCTGCTGGTCCCGACGGTCGCCGCCGCCATGGGTCCGGTGGACCTGAGCGCCGAGGTGGGCTGGTTCGGCCGCTATCTTTGGCGCGGCATGACCCTGCAGGATGCCGCCGTCGTGCAGCCGGAGCTGTCCGCGTCCCTCGGCGGGTTCGGGCTGAGCGTCTGGGGCAACGTCGATGCCGACGGCGCCGACGGCGCCACCGGCTTCAACAAGTACGATTTCACGGTCAGCTACGGCGTGGGTCTGCCCGTGGCATCGCTGGACTTCGGGTTCGTCTACTACGCGCTGCCGGACGCCAGCGAGCGGAACACCGCCGAGGCCTACGCCAGCGCCAGCGCCGGCGTGCTGCTGTCGCCGACCCTGACGGTTTACCGTGACGTCGACCAGATCGACGGCTGGTACTGGGAGGCCGGCGTGAGCCACGGCCTGCCGTTGTCGCCGTCGGCGGGCGTCGAGGTGGCGGCCCGCGCGGGTGCCGGCTCGGACCGCTACCTGGCGGGCTACTTTCCGACGGCCGTGAGCAAGGCCCTGGAGGCCGGCACCACGGCCAGCTCGCTGACCGACCTGGCCTTCACGATGGCGGTGCCCTGGCATCCGACGCCGCTGGCCACGGTCACCCCCAGCGTCACCTGGAGCACGCTGATGGATGACGCCAGCGACAGCGTCGAGGACGCAGGCGGCGACGCCGACTCGCTGGTCTGGGGCGTGAGCGCGGCGATCAGCTTCTAGACTCTGCCGCGATCCTTGAGGTCGCGAATCCGGAGGGCCGGGCTCCCGCAGGGGACCCGGCCCTCGGCCATTTCGCGCTGGCGCGACGGGCCGCCGGGGCCGAGAATGGGTTCCATGAACGCATCCCCCGCCGTCCCCGTCGAGGAGGCCCGTCCATGTCCCGCCGGTTCCGCAACCTGCTGGTGTGCGCCGCCATGCTGACCGTCACCGCCGCGTCCGCCGCCGACCTGCCGCCGTACAAGCCCGACGCGAACGCCACCCGCGCCCAGGTGCCCGACGTCTACAAGTGGAACCTGGGCAACCTGTTCGCCGACGGCGCGGCGTGGGAGGCCGAACTGAAGGCGGTGCGCGCCCAGCTGCCGGCGCTGCAGGCCTACGCCGGCACGCTGGGCAAGCCCGCCGCGATGGCCGGCTGCCTGAAGCTCTACTTCGACCTGCACGACCGCACCAGCCGCATCGCCCAGTACGCGAACCTGGCGCTGGACAGCGAGCAGACGAACCAGGAACTGCAGGCGCGCAAGCAGCTGAGCCTCTCCCTGCTGGAGGAGCTGAACGCGGCGTCCGGGTTCCTGCGCGGCGAGCTGCTGGCGCTGGACGACGCGGCGATGAAGAAGGCGTACGCTGCCGCGGACGGCCCGTCGGAGTACCGCAACTACCTGGAGAACCTGCGCCGGCGGAAGTCGCGCGTGCTGCCGCCCGAGGCCGAGAAGGCGCTGCAGCTGGCCGGCGACAACCTCTGGCTGGAGATCGACCTCAACGAGGTGCCCAGCGGCTACGAGGACGCCTTCGGCGCCTTGCTGTCGGACATCGCCTGGCCCAAGGTGCATGACGCCGAGGGCAAGGAAGTGCAGCTGACGCTGTCGAACTACCCGGTGTTCCGCGCCTCGACCGACCGGCGCGTGCGCGAGGAGGCCGTGACGGCGTTCTACGAGACGCTGCGCCAGTTCCAGCACGCGTTCGCCGCCACGCTGGCCGGCCAGTTCGAGCTGGACGTGACGTTCGCCCGCGCCCGCGGCTACGGCACGGCGCTGGAGGCCTACCTGGACAAGGACAACCTGCCGGTGGCCGTGCACGACAACCTGATCGCGGCCGTGAACGCGAACCTCAGGCCGCTGCACCGCTACGTCGAGCTGCGCCGGCAGGTGCTGGGCCTGGACGACATCCGGCTCTACGACCTCAATGTGCCCCTGACAGCCGACGCCGAGATGGACGTGCCCTACGCCCAGGCCTGCGAGATCCTGCCGGCGGCGCTGGCGCCCCTGGGCAAGGAGTACGTGCGGATGCTGGAGCACGGCCTGGATCCGCGCAACGGCTGGATCGACGTCTACCCGAGCAACGACAAGGACAGCGGCGCCTTCTCGGCCTCGGTCTACGGCCGCCACCCGTACGTGAAGATGAACTACCAGGACACGCTGGACGATCTGTCGACGCTGGCGCACGAGTACGGCCACGCGCTGCACAGCCACCTCTCGATGGAGAACCAGCCGTACCACGACCACCGCTACGTGATGTTCCTGGCCGA
Source organism: uncultured Fibrobacteraceae bacterium (assembly GCA_964399195.1). Taxonomy (GTDB): domain Bacteria; phylum Krumholzibacteriota; class Krumholzibacteriia; order LZORAL124-64-63; family LZORAL124-64-63; genus CAINDZ01. The sequence goes on along the minus strand of CAYNPY010000005.1, from coordinate 26,869 downwards.
GATCGCTTCGACCTGCAACGAGGCGCTGCTGTCGGACTACCTGGTGAAGAAGGCGGATTCGCAGGCGGCGCGCATCGGCATCCTGGCCGCCGAACTGGAGACCATCCGCTCGACGATCTACCGCCAGACGCTGTTCAGCGAGTTCGAGCGCCTCGTCCATGGCTTCGTCGAGCAGGGCACGCCGGTCACCGCCGCGCTGCTGGACGAGACCTACGCCGGCCTGATCAAGCGCTACTACGGCCCCGGCTTCACGCTGGGCCCGAACGACGGCATGGAGTGGGCCTACATCCCCCACTTCTATTACAAGTACTACGTGTACAGCTACGCGACGGGCCTCAGCTGCGGTATCGCCATCGCCGAGAACGTGAAGGCCAAGGGCCAGCCCGCCGTGGACGGCTACCTGGACATGCTGTCGAGCGGCTGCGCCGAGCCGCCGCTGGACCTGTTGAAGAAAGCGGGCGTCGACCTGACGAAGCCCGACGCCATCACCGCGGCTCTGGCGCGGTTCGACCGGATCGTGACCGAGCTGGCGACGCTGCTGGGCGTGAAGCTGGAGGGCTAGCCGGCGCCCGGCGGCCGGCGGGGAGGTGGCCATGCTCTCGCGCGAGTTGCTGCAGGCGGTCGCGCCGCGCGCGCGGACCCTCAACCTGATCTGGGGGGCCTTCCTGGCCGCCACGGTGATCTACGTGGCCCTGATCGCCTTCGTGGTCACGCGGCCCGCCGCCGGCGACGCGGCGGCGGGCCCGCGGCCGGACGCGCGGCTGGCGACCGCGGCGCTGACGGGGCTGGCGCTGCTGGCGGCGGCCGGTTCACTCGTGCTGCCGCGCACGCTGCTGGCGCCGGGCAAGCTGGCGCGCGGGACGATTTCCGGCTCCGGCGCCGCGCCCACGGCCGCCGAGACGGCCGCGACGCCGAAGCTGGCGCCGAGCGAACGCGAACTGCTGAAGCTCCTGCCGGCGTACCAGGCCTCGCTGATCATGAGCTGGGCCCTTCGCGAGTCCGTCGCGGTGTTCGGCGTGATCCTGGCGATCCTCACGGCGCGCTCCACGGCCGTGGTGCCGTTCGCCCTCGTGGCCCTGGCCCTGCTGGCGCTGGAGCGGCCGCGCGTGGTCGCGTTCCTGGAGGGGGCGAAGCGCGGTTCCTGAGCCGCCGCGCGCCCCGCGGTGGATGTGCCGGAGACCGCGACTTGCGCCGGCGCAAATCCCGCCGGGCGGGCGGCCTGACGGCGGCGTCGCTACCTTCTGCACGCGTCACGCCGCGTGCTCGATGACCGCCGCGCCGCGCCTTTTCGGTGCGGCCAACAAGGAGACTCCGACATGAGCGACCCGAAGATCGCCGCCCGCCAGCCCGCCGTGCTGGAGCTGGCCGCCGGCCGCTACGCCTACTGCACCTGCGGCCAGTCGGCCAAACAACCTTTCTGCGACGGCTCGCACGCCGGCTCGGAGTTCCGCCCGACGATCTTCGAGCTGGCTGAGCCGGCCAGGAAGGCCCTCTGCCAGTGCAAGCACACCGGTAACGCGCCTTACTGCGACGGCACGCACGGCCGCCTGCCTTGACCGGGCGGCGCGCCCGGCCGCCGGGCCCCGCCGGGAACCCCGACGATCCTCCCGCCGTAAAAGGGAGGTTGGTTCGCTTTGCCCCCGACCCGCATCCCCTCCCGACACACCGAGGTGTTCCCGTGATCGCACTGCGCCTGGCCGCCGTCATCGTCCTCCCGGCCCAACTGGCCCTTGCCGGGATAGCCGCGCAAGCCGCTCCAGCCACCGTCAACCTGCCCGCCGCGGCGCCCGCGCAGCGGGCCGTCGATCTGAAGGAGGTCTGGCGCCTGGGCGGCGATGACGACGAAGACGTGCTCCTGGGCATGGTCACCGGCGGTATGCTGGGCCCCGACGGCAACGTCTACCTGGTGGACCGCCAGATGGCGCAGGTGCTGGTCGTGGCGCCCGACGGTTCGCTGGTCCGGACGCTGGGCCGCCAGGGCGACGGCCCGGGCGAGTTCAACAACCCCCACGGGCTGTTCTTCCTGCCGGACGGCCGGCTGGCCGTGGTGCAGGGCTTTCCCAGCCGCGTCACGACGCTGAAGCCGGACGGCACGCCCGGCGGCGAGATCAAGGTGGGAGGCGAGGCGGTCGAGGGTGGCTTCAACTTCATGCGCGAGCTGCGCGTGGGCGGCGGCAAGCTGGTCGGCGTCCGCGGGCGAGGCACGTTCAACCAGGAGACCGGCAAGAGCACGCAGGTCTCGATCATGTCGGTCATGGATCTGGCCGGCAAGGACGAAGTCAAGCTGTTCGAGCGCTCCCGCGAGAACGACCTGCAGCGCCGCGTCTTCGACGAGGCAGCCGAATTCTCCGAGCTGAACACCTGGAACGTCTCGAAGGACGGCATCGTCTACAGCGCGCCCGAGCGCGAAGCCTGGGTGATCAACGCGCGCGGCCTGGACGGCGCGATCCGCTCGACCTTCCGGCGGCCATTCACGCCGCGCAAGCGCACGGCCGAGGACAAGGCGGAGCTCACCGACGGCATGGTCGTCATCGTCAACGGGCGCCGGCAGCCGATCGAGAGCAAGGCCCTGGACACCGACCCGGCCATCGAACGCATCAACGTGGCGGCCGACGGACGCCTGTTCGTGACGAACTGCCTGCAGTCGCGCGAGCAGTTGCCGGCCGGGGTGGCCGCGCGTTACGACGTGGTGACGCCGGACGGGAAGTTCGTCGAGGAGCTCTCGCTGCGGGTGCCGGATTTCGACAACCGGCAGGACGTCGTGCTGTTCCTGGACGGGAAGACGTTCCTGGTGGTGCGCAACTTCGATCAGGCGCGCGAGTCGGCGATGGCCGGACTGGGGCGGGACGGCGACGAGGCCGAGGATCCCTCGGCGGACGCGGAACCGCTCGAGGTGATCTGCTACCGGCTGCCGTAGAGCGGCGGCGGCGACAGTCCCCGCGGACGCCCTGTCGCCGGACCGTGGAGGTCCGAGATCCATGAACCGCGCGCGCGCCATCGGCCCTCGCAGGACGTGCCCCTGGACGCTCCTGGTCGCCGTGCTCATCGCCCTCAACGCCTCGCAGGCGAGTCCGCCGGAGGGAGCCGCCGTGGATCGTGACACGCCCGCCGCAGGTCTCGCCGGTGAGGCCGCGTTCCTGATCGACGACTTCGGCCGCGACGACGGGGTCTCCAGCCTAGCGACGGTGTGGCAGCGCTTCACCGACCAGGTGATGGGCGGGCTGTCGCGAGCCGACAGCGCGATCGAGGTGCTCGACGGGCGCCGTTGCCTGCGCCTGAGCGGCGAGGTCTCGCTCGCCAACAACGGCGGCTTCATCCAGGTCGCTTTGCCGCTGGCGGAGCGCGGCGGCGCGCTCGACGCGCGGGGCTGGACGGGCCTGCGGCTGATCGCGCGAGGCGCCGCGGACGGCTACTACGTCCACCTGCGCACCGCCGATTGCCGGCTCCCCTGGCAGTACTACGGCGCGGAGCTGCGCTGCGGCCCGGGTTGGACGGAGATCGAGATTCCCTTCGCGGACTTCCGGCCCGAGTCCCTGGGGACCGCGCTCGACGTGTCCCGGCTCCAGCGCCTGGGCATCGTCGCGGGCAAGAAGGCCTTCGCGGCCGACGTCGCGGTGGCTCGGATCGAACTGTACCGCTGAGGCGGGAGTCGGTATCCTGCAGCTTCGATCGCATCCTGTCACTTCGTCACGGGAGGATCTCCGGCATGTCGAACGCCGCCGCTCCGCGCCGAACCGCTTACCTGCTGCTGCTGGCCCTGGCGGTCGGGGCCGGACCGGCGGTCGGGGCGACAACCGAGGCGCTGACCTGTGAACCGGGCGTGTCCGTCGCGCTGCCCGCGCCCGCGCAAAGCGGCGGCCTGCCGCTGCTCGACGCGCTGGCGCGCCGCCAGTCCGGGCGCGAGTTCGCGCCGGGTGCGCTGCCGCTGCAGGTCCTGTCGGACCTGCTGTGGGCGGCCAACGGCGTCAACCGGCCGGCTGAGGGCAAGCGCACGGCCGCCACGGCGCGCAACTGGCAGAACCTCGAAGTCTTCGTCTTCACGGAGGGCGGCGTCTTCCGCCATGACGCCGTCGCCCACGCGCTGGTGGGCGTGAAGGCCGGCGACCACCGCGCGGCGACCGGCACGCAACCGTTCGTCGCCACGGCGCCGGTGAACCTCGTCTACGTGGCGGACGCGGCGAAGATGCCCGGCAACGTGGCCGAGGCCGACGCCTTCCGCTACGACGGCGTCCACGCCGGCATCGTGGTGCAGAACGTCTACCTCTACGCGGCTTCGTCGGGGCTGACGACGGTGGTCAGGGCCCTGGTCGACCGCGCGGCGGTGGCGGAACTGCTCGGGCTGCCGGCCTCGCAGCGGGTGGTGCTGGCGCAGACGGTGGGGTATCCGGCGCGGTGAGGCGGAATGCGGCTCAGGCCACGTAGAGGTCCGCCACCACCACCGCCAGCAGCGCCATGCCCACCCACGAGTTGATCTCGAAGAACGCGCGGTCCAGCCGCCGCAGGTCGCCGCCCCGCACCAGCGACTGCTCCCAGGCGAGCAGCGCCGCCATGACGCCGACCCCCACCAGCGAGAGCGCGCCCAGCGGCTCGGCGCGCCGGAAGGCCGCGGCCATGCAGGCGATGGCCAGCACATGGAAGACGCGCGACAGCGCCAGCGCGCGCCGCGTGCCCAGGCGCGCCGCCAGCGAATGCAGGCCCGCCTGACGGTCGTACTCCACGTCCTGGCAGGCGTAGATGGTGTCGAAGCCCGCCACCCAGAACATGACCGCGGCGGCCAGCCACAGCGGGAACGCGGCGAACCCGCCCGTCACCGCCAGCCACGCCCCCACCGGCGCGATGCCCAGCCCGAGCCCCAGGACCAGGTGCGAGAGCGCGGTGAAGCGCTTGGTGTACGAGTAGCCGAGGGTCACCAGCAGGGCCACCGGGCTCAGCTTCAGGCATAGCGGGTTCAGGCGCCAGGCCGCGACCACCAGCAGGGCCGCGCCGGCCAGCGTGAACAGGGCGGCGCCAGCCACCGACACGGTGCCGGCTGGCAGGTGGCGGTCCGCGGTGCGCGGATTGGCGGCGTCGAAGGCGCGGTCGGCCAGGCGGTTGAAGGCCATCGCCGCGCTGCGCGCGCCGACCATGGCCGCCAGCACCCACAGCAGCGTCTGCGGGCGCGGCCGCCCGTCGCTGGCCACGAGCAGGGAGATCAGCGCGAACGGCAGCGCGAAGATCGTGTGCTCGAACTTGATGAACGACAGGTAGCGGCGCAGGGCTTCCATGCAGGGGCACACCGTGGCGGTTGCGGGTGGTGAACGGCGGCGCGCGATCGGCGCGAAGCTACCACCGGGCACGCGCGCGGGCAAGGCGCGGCCGCAAGGGCGGTGGCCCATCGGCGCGCGCCGGCGCAAGCGCACTTGCGCCGGCGCAAGTGGCGCGCGCACAGATCGAGTCCGCGCGCGCCGCCTCCGCCCGCTGCGCTCAGAACGCGAACACCGCGCTCAGCCGCAGCGTCCGCCCCGGCTCCCACACGCGCAGGCCCGCGGCGAACGGGTTGCGCTGGTAGGACAGGTGCTGCGTGTAGAGGACGTTGGTCGCGTTGTCCAGCGCCAGCTCGTAACGCACATCGCCCGACCGCCAGGCCGCCGCCAGGTCCAGACGGTTCCAGGCGTCGGTGGCCGTCTCGCCCTGCGAGGCGTCGACACGGTGCTGGGCCGTCGCGTGGCGGTACCAGGCGCGCGCCGTGGCTCCCCGCCATTCCGGGGTACGCAACTCCAGATCAAAGGTCAGCGGCTGGATCTCGGCCAGCGGCGCGTTGGAATCGACCTGCTCGCCCCAGTTCCAGCTCAGCCCGGCCGCGGCCAGGTCCCACTCTGCGCGCAGCGAGGCGCCCGCCAGCAGCGCATCGACCGGTGCGTAGGTCTGGATCGCGACCGCGCCGACCATGGCGCGCGCCAGCACCGGGTAGTCCGCCACGCGGGTGCCGAACAGCTCGGCGCGCACGGTGCCGCACGTGGCGCCCACGCGCAGGGTGGCGCGCACGGGATCGTCCAGCGTGGGATTGCCGACCCAGTCGGTCATCGCACCGGGCTTGTCCACGACGATGAACTGCTGCTCGATGCCGGGGGCGTCGACCGCCAGTTCGAGGGCCGCGGTCACGGCCGCGCCGGACACGACGCGCGCCCGCGAAAGCGTGATCCCGAACGGAACCGACCACTTCTCCAGTTCCGCGTCCGCATGCACGCGCGTGAAGGCCGCCAGTTGCGCGTCGTCGTGCGCCTTGGTGCGGGCCAAGCCCACCCGGGCGACGAGCCAGGGGTTGCCGGCCGTGCCCAGGGAGTGGCGCAGCGTCGCGCCCCAGCGCCAGACGTCCGGCAGCATGTGGCTGTTGGTGGCCATCGCCGGGTTGGCCGCGGGCGTGATGTCGTTGCGGGCTTCCCAGTTGCGCCCGTAGATCTCGTAGCGGTCGCCGACGGCGCCGAACATCGTGTTCTCGGCATCGGTGACCATGTACGAGGATGCCAAGCTGCTTCGCAGCGCGTTGTCCATCAGGTGCTCGGTCCGATTTACGTAGAAGCGGTGCCCGCGCCAGGAGCCGGAAGCCTCCCAGCGGTCGTTTTCGCGCTCATCCATCAACAGGTACGGGAACAGGAGATCCCGCGAGCGCTCGTGTCCCGCGCGCAAATCGCCCTCCGGCAGCCGCGACTGGACCCGCACCTCGCGCACGGCGGTGGCCGGCGTCCGTGCCAGCCCGTACAGATCGGCGAAGGTGCGGCCGTCGGCGTCTGTGTACGCCTCGACCTGGCGCCAGCGGGCGCCCAGCCGCAGGCCGCGGGCTTCCAGCGAGAACGAGCCGTCGACGGCGTCGTCATGGTCGGCGCGCGCCTCCACGCGCAGGCGCCCCAGCCAGGCGTCGCCGGGAAGCGAACGCTTCATCGCGACGGTGCCGCCCAGCCCCGACTGCAGCGCGGCGCCGTCGCGGGCGCGGGCGACCCACACGCACTCGAGCCGGTCGACCAGTCCCACTCGCGTGTCCAGGC
>CAYNPY010000005.1:18199-19837 GCA_964399195.1 uncultured Fibrobacteraceae bacterium | reverse complement strand
CCCCGCCCCCCCCCCGGGCGCGGCGGGCACCCCACCCCTCCCGGCCCCGGGCCCCCCCCCCCCCCCCGGCCCCCGGGCCCCCCCCCCGGGCCAGGTCGACCGACTCGATCTCGAGCAGGTCGACCTGTCCCAGTCGCGTGTCCATGCGGTTGGGACAGGCTGTCTCGCAGCGCTCGCCGTCGACGGTGAAGGTCAGATCGTGGCGGCGGAAGCCGTCGGCGTAGAGATCGCCGGCGCCGGGCGCGCCGCGCTGCACGATGACGAACGGCGTCGCCTGCAGCACGTCGGCGACGTCCTGCCCCGGAGTCACGACGACGGTCTGCGCGCCCGGGGCCACGCGTTCTGCAACCACCGTGACTGTGTCGGTTGTGGCGACGCGCTCGGGCGCCGGCGCGGCGCGGGCGGCGCCCGCTGCGATCGCGGCGGCGGCCAGCGTGGCCATCGCGAGCGCCGGCCCAGCACGCCGGCATGGGATCAATCTGGTCATGACGAGACTTCCTCCCGTGTCTGGGCGCGCGGAGGCGCGCGCACGCCGGCGGTGCTGCCGCGGCGCGCTCCCACGCGCGGGTTCATCAACTGTCCCGGTTGGTCGAGGCTCAGGCGATGGGAGGGGAGGACTTGGGCACCCGGTCGAGCGGTTCGAGTCGCCAGGCGGCAACCTGGATCGGACTTCCGGGCGCCAGATCGGCAACCGGCGGCGGGCAGAGGCTCGTAAGCGCGAGGATCGGCAGGTGGGAATCCAAAGCTTGCGCGCGGGACGATTGGTGGTCGCGATGGCCGCAGTTGCAGCCGGCCACCAGAGCCGGCGCCCCGGCCGGCTCCGGCTCGGAGGCGTCGGCGCAGCAGTCGGGCAGGCCGCCGGACGCCGTCACGGCCGCCGGCGCGCAGCAGGCGGCGCCGCAGCAGGTCGCGCCCTCGCCGCAACCGCAGGCGCCGCGGGCGGGACGCCCTTCATGCAGGAATGCCGCCAGCGCGCCGCCGGCCGGGCCCAGCCCGCCGGCCATGTACGCGGCCAGCGCCAGGCCGCCCAGCCATCCGCGCCGGCGATCGAGCCAACCGACCTTCACCGCTACCTCCGCGCCGGCCGCCACCACTGCTGCCCTTCGCACCACGGCAGTATGCGCCCTGCCCGGCGCGCGGCGCAAGCAGGGTTGGCCTACGCCCCCACCAGCTTCCCCCGGAACACGAAGAACGCCGCCCCCACCAGGCACAGCCCCGCCCACAGGTAGTCCAGCTTGAGCGGCTCGCGCAGGTACCAGACGGAGAACGGCACGAACACCGTCAGCGTGACCACTTCCTGGATGATCTTCAGATGCCCCACGCTCAGCACCGTGTGCCCGATGCGGTTGGCCGGCACCTGGAAGCAGTATTCCAGCAGCGCGATCCCCCAACTGACGAACACGGCGATGAGCCACGGCTTGTGGTTCAGTTCCTTGAGGTGCGCGTACCAGGCGAAGGTCATGAAGACGTTGCTGCAGACCAGCAGGGCGATGGAAACGGCGACGGGCTTCACGGACGGCTTCCTTTCGGGTGCGGGACGGGCGCAAGATCGCGCGCACGATAGCACCGCGCGCGGCCGATTGCAGCCGCCGCTTGCGCCGGCGCAAGTCCAAGGCAATCCCCGAACGCCGGCGGCCG
>CAYNPY010000005.1:0-18189 GCA_964399195.1 uncultured Fibrobacteraceae bacterium | reverse complement strand
TCGGCGTCCCGGCCCTGTTGTGGCAGCGGCGCCGCCGCGGGGCGAAGCGGTCGCGGGTGGCCCGAATTGGCCGCCCCACCCCCCGCCCCGCCCCCCCAGAAACCCACGACCCCCCCCCGCCGGGGGGTGGCCGGGCGGGCCCCCCGCCGCGGCTCGGGCCCCCCACCGCCTGGCGCCTGGTCCCGCGCTGGGACCTATTTCACGAGGGTCATCTTCCTGTGCAGCTCCTGCCCGTCCGCCCGCAGCCGGTACAGGTAGACGCCGGCCGCCACCTGCCGGCCGCCGTCGTCCCGGCCGTCCCAGGCCACCCGCTGCTCGCCGGCGGTCACCTGGCCGTCGACCAGCGTGCGCACCAGGGCGCCGCGCGCGTCGTAGACCTTCAGTTCGACGCGACCGTCGCGCACCAGCGAGAAGGCGATCGTCGTCGACGGGTTGAACGGGTTCGGGTGGTTCTGCGCCAGCGACACGGCCGTCGGCACCTCGGCCGGCGAGGCGCCGGTCGTCGACTGGATGCTGATGTCGTCGATGGCCCAGCCCCAGCCGGTCACGGCCGAATCGGCGAACAGGCGGAAGCGCAGCAGGATCGTCTCGCCCTTGGCGAAGGTGTCGTTCAGCAGCGTCACCTGCGGGCGGAACAGCGCTTCCGACGGCGCCGGGCTGCCCGAGTAGAAGCTGCTCTCCCAGGCCGGGTCCGACTGCGCGTCGATGCCCGGGGCCACCGGCAGCCAGGTGGTGCCGTCGCGGCTGCCCTCGACCACGACGTAGTCCCAGAAGGCGGCGTCGCCGAAGACGGTGCCCGGGTCGCCCGGCTCGACGATCGCGATCTGGTTGTACGAGAGCGTCGTGTTGTCCGCGATGCGGATCGGCGTCTTGAGCAGCGCCACCGGCGCCGAGCCGTTGGTGTAATTGTGCGTCGTGTGCAGCGCGGGGTCGGTGAAGCCTCCCGGCGTCTGGACCGAGAACTGCGTCATCTGGAAGTCGGCGCCCGAGTTCAGCGAGTTGGCGTAGTTGAACGCCGGCGCCGCCAGGGCCAGCGCATCGACGGTGCGCGTCACCGACTCGTACGCCACGCCGTTCTTGAACGAGCGCGCGAAGGCCGTCTTCAGGCCCGCCGTCAGCACGGGCTGCGTCAGCGCCAGCGTCTGCCGCCGCGTGTTCGGCCCGATCACCTGCACCTTGGCGCCGTCCACCCAGACCTGCGTGGAGTCGTAGACCGAGCGCAGGTTGAACTGCAGGTTCAGCCCGCCGGTGGGCGGCTGCACCATGAAGTCGAACAGCGGCTTGTAGACCTGCCCGGTCTCCAGGGCCGGGTCGGTCATCGACCAGATGCCGCGGCCGTGCGTGCCGGCGATGATCTCGTCCTCGACGGCGACCAGGCGCCAGACGCCGACCGCCGGCAGGTTGTGGTTGGCCAGCGCCCAGCTGCCGCCGCCGTCCAGCGACTCGACGATGCCGATCTCGGTCGCCGCCCACAGCCGGTTGGTGTCGTTCGGCCAGACCACCAGGTCGTAGACGGCCACGTCGGGGAAGCCGTTCGAGCTGAAGTCGGCCGTGCCGTTGTAGCCGGTGATGTCGGTCCAGGTGGCGCCGAGGTCCGTCGTGCGCAGGATCTTCGGGCGCCGCGCGAACGAGAACATCGCGTAGGCGGTGTTCGGATCGGTCGGGTGCGTGGCCAGGCCCGACGACAGGCCCATCACCGCCAACGGGTACAGCGAGGTCGGGGTGAACGTGGCGCCGTTGTTCGTCGACACGTTCAGCCGCCCGGTGTCGTCCATGCGGCTGCCGGCCCAGACGATGTCGGGGTTCGCGTTCGAGACGCGCACGGTCAGGAACGAGCTGAGCGCGCCGAGGTCCGCCGGCGCGATCGGCGTCAGCGTCCACGAGCCGCCGAAATCCGTCGACTTCCACACGCCCGAGACGCCCACCGCGAAGATCGTGTCCGGGCGCTTCTGGCTCTTGGCGATCTTGGTGATGAACGGCGCCGTCGAGCTGGAGTTGTTGGTCATGCCGCTGGTGGCCGAGGTCCAGGTATCGCCGCCGTCCAGCGAACGCTGCAGGCCGTTGTACTGGTAGCCGCCGATCAGCTTGAGCGGATCGTCGAAGTGCCACGAGGTCTCGTAGCCGTCGCCGCCGATGCGGTGGTCGTAGGCCGCCAGTTCGTCCGGGTCGTCGCCCGACTGCCAGGTGCCGTTGTCCTGCGTGCCGCCGAAGTAGGCGCTGCGGCCCGGCGCCTTGTCCACGCCGTAGAACTGCGTGGTGACCATGCCGGTGATGGGCATGGTGTAGCCCGTGGCGCCGCCGGCCGTGCGGGCGACGCCGCCGTCGTTGACGTTCAGCAGGTACCAGCCGCCGCCCTGCAGCGGCACGATGCGCAGCATGTGGTGATCCGGGTGCGGCCACGAGTAGCTGGCCAGCCGGGTGGTCACGCGGGAGGTGGAGCCCACCGAGGCCAGCGTGATCTTCCACAGTTCCGGCCCGCCCACGTAGACGATGCGCGCGTCGGTCGGGTCGCACACGATGGTGTTGTCGTACCAGCCCTGCCCGCCCAGCCAGTTGGGCTCGGTGCCGCTCTCGAAGGTCTCGTTCCAGGTGGTCCCGCCGTTCCACGACACCCACAGCTCCGCGTGGCTCGTGCCCTGCGAAGAAGCGTAGAGGTAGTTGGTGTTGATCGTCGAGACAGCCAGCTCGAAGCGGCCGGCCAGGTTCGTGATGCCGCTGTTGATGGTGGTCCAGGTCAGACCGCCGTTGGTCGACTTGCGGATGCCGCCGCCGTAGACGCAGGCGTACTGGATGTTGAAGTTGTTCGGGTCGGCCACCAGCTGCAGGATGCGCGGGTCGCCGAAGGCGCCGGTGCCGGTCTCCGTGTGCACCACGGTCCAGGTGGCGCCGCCGTCGGTGGAGCGGAAGATGTTCGAGGTGGGCTCGTACAGGCCCTTGTAGCGCCCGACCGTAGTCGAGGCCAGCACCAGGTTGGCGTCGGTCGGCGAGACCAGGATGCGCGAGATGTTGTTGAAGCGGTAGTCGTCCACGGTGAAGGCCAGCGGCGTCCAGGTCTCGCCGCGGTCGGTCGACTTCAGGATGCCGTTGCCGTTGATGACGTCCACGCTGTAGAAGCTCTCGCCGGTGCCGGCGTACATGATGTTCGGGTTCGAGGGCGCCTGGACCAGCGCCGAGACCGCCAGGTTGGGGATCTCGTCGCTGAGCTGCCGCCACGAGACGCCGGCGTCTGTCGTCTTCCAGACGCCGCCGCCCACGCTGGCCACGTACCAGGTGTTGTTCGAGGCGTCGCCCGGGTCGATCAGGATCTCCCGCGCGCGGCCGGCCACGTTGCCGGGGCCGCGGCTGGTCCAGACGATCGACTTGTCGGCGCGCGCGAACGGCAGCGCCTTCGTCAGCTCGCGCGTCTGGTAGCCCTGCTCGTACTCGGGCGCGGTGCGGTCGGCCGGCACCTTGATCTCCTGCAGGGCGCGCGCGAACTCGTCGGGGAAGCCGGCCTGCGGCCGCTGCTCGCGCCAGGCGCTGAGGCGGTCGAGCCTCATCTGCGCTTTGAAGGCCTTGTCCGAGCCGGGCGCGGCGTGGCGCAGCTGGTTCTCCAGCCTGGCCTGCTGCCTCTGCTCCCAGCCGGCGTCGGCCTGGACCAGGTCCTGCACGAAGAGGCCGCCCAGGGCGACCAGGGCGATGACCGCGAGCGCGGCCGACGAACGCTGCAACATGGATGGGCTCCTCGGGCAGTTTCGAGGGAGGGGCGAACCCCCGGGTGGCCGGCGGCCGCACGTGGACGGAACGGATCCGCGAACGGGCCGGGCAAAGGCGCACTATATTATATCATGAAAATGGATTTTCAGGCAAATCGACAGGCGATGAACTCCATTCGCGCGGACCGGGCGCCGAAACCGGGCCCAACCCCGCCACCCAGTTCCGGAACACCACTTCCGCACCCGCCCGCCAGGGGTCGGGCACCAGCGGGGCCACCTCCGCTTCCGGGAACTCCGGCCATGGCCGGCCGGCCGCCGCGGCGGCGAACCCCTGGTCGCGCCAGGCTTCGAGAATCGACCGCGCCGGCGGCGGCAAGTAGCCGGCCGGCAGCGGCGGGAAGGCCGGCAGAGCGCCACCCGCGAAGAGCAGGGCATCACGCTTGAACTCCTTGAGCAGCGAGACGGCGTCGTACTCGGGGTGGCCCTGCAGGCAGACCAGGCGGCCGTCGTCGCTGGCGGCCAGGTGCGCGCCGGCTTCCCGCGAGGCGACCAGCACGCGCAGGCCGGCGGCCGCGAACTGGGCGGCCGTGACCTCGTTCCAGCGCGAGTGCGGCACCGGCACGGCCGCGCCCAGGCCGCGGACCAGGGCGCCGGCGGGACCCGGGACATCGGGCGCGACGTCGTGCGCGAAGACGCCCCAGCACTTGGCCGGTAGGCGGCGACGCGGCTGGCCGAACCGCCCGTGCAGCACGACGTGCGTGGCCAGGCACGACAGCAGCGTCGAGCGCGCGCGACGCAACCCCCGGTCGGCCGCCTCCAGCAGCGGTTCCCAGAACGGCTCGCCGGTGAGGTCCTCGCCCGTCACGTTGGCGCCGGTGATGACCAGTCCGTCGAGGCCGCGGGCGCAGGCATCGGCGAAGGAGCCGTAGTTGCGGGCGACATGTTCGGCTGCCCGAGGTCCGCGCGGCACGGCGGCGAGCGTGGTCAGGATCATCTGGGGCGCGCCCTGGTCACCGCCATCGGCGCGCGCGCCGAGCAGGCGCGCGAACTGCCGCTCGGTGGCTTCGAGCGCCGCGTCGGGCATCAGGTTCAGCAACGCGATGCGCGGCCGGCTCCGTGCGGGCGCGTTCACGGCAGCCTCAGTCCCAGCCAGCGCGACAGGAACGGGTCCGCGATGCGGAATTCGGTCCCTTCCTTGATGACAACGCCGCGGCCGGCCATGGCGCTGAGCGCCTTGGCCAGCGAGGGCAGCAGCGCGATGCCGGTGGCGGCAAGCAGCTCGCGCGTCAGGCGCGAGCGGCCCCCGAGCGCCGCCAGCCCGCGCAACGCCTGCACCTGCTGCGCGCTGAGGCTGCGCAGGATCACCTCGTACTCCTGCGCGTGCATGGCGAAGACCATCTCCCAGGCGGCGGGCAGTTCGCTCGCGGTCAGGACCTGGCCGTCGGTCGTGACCTGCCACAGCGCGGTGCAGAAGCGCTGCACGTCGCCGGGGTTGTCGTGGCAGAGATCGCAGATGTCGTCCAGCAGTCCGGGCGCCACCGTGCGCCCGGCGCCGGCGAACTTCGCGGCCAGGAAGTCGCGGAACTCGGCGCGTTCGATGGCGCCGACCTGCAGGCGCATCGCCGCCTTGAAGAACGGCGAGTCGTCGCGCGTGAAGATGTCCTCCATGCGGTGCCGCAGGCTGCCGCAGTAGACGAACGACGCGCGCGGCTGCTTCTGGACCAGGCCGCGCAGCTGGGCGAGCACGGCGGCATGGTCGGGCAGGGCCAGGATGTCCTGGAACTCGTCCAGCACGACCACCGCCGCGGGCCACTCGCCGATGAGCGCGAACACGGAGTCCAGCGACTCGGGCCGGCCGCCGGCGCCCGGTGCAAAGCCGACCGTCGGCGCGCCGGTCGACGGGTCCACGCCCAAGGTCGGGCGCAGCTGCGCCAGCCCCTTGAGCAGCCCCAGCAGCCGCGCCTGCCCCGTCTCGGCGCGGACCACGGCCGCGGCCAGCCGCTGCGTGACGTCGGCCAGGCTGCGCACCGCCAGCAGGTCGACGTCGACGATGCGCGTGCCCTCGAGGGTCCGGGCCGCCTCGAAGATGAGCGAGGTCTTGCCGATCCGCCGCTCCCCGACCACGTAGACACGGCCGGCGGACTCCATGTAGGCGCGCAATTGGGCCAGCTCCCGGCGGCGGCCGCAGAACTCGTCGCCATCGACGCGCATTCCGAACCTGAAGGGCAACATCGACTTAGCCTCCGTTTCGTGGTCCGCGATCCGCCGGAGGGGATCCACCGTGAAAACCAGCGAGTTTAAAACCAAACGGTTTATAACTCATCTGTACCCGGGGGTCAAGCGCCGGTCCGTCCCGCAGGTTGATGCCCCCGGAAACCACCTGTCCTTCGCGGTTGGACGGGACGTTCAGTTTCCCGGCGCCAGGGAGCGTGCAGGGCAGCATCCCCTTCACGGCCCGCGCGCCGTGCGACAGCGCGATCCCGGTTGGGCAGATCGCCCTGCCGGCCGCCGCCGCCGGACGCCCTTTCCCGCCCGCTCGCCGAGCGAGAACCACAGCCGCGCGGACGGGTTGACGGGGATCGGTTGGATCGTGAACGCAGGCAGCGGCGAGGCAGCGGACCCCGCGTCGGCGACTGCGCTCCCGACGCAGGTCGTCGCGTCGACAGACGCCGGGTGCGACAGCAGGGCCGAACGCGCGTCAAGTCCTCGCCCGTCGCGCAGGCGTCCCGATCCGCCCGGGAGGCGGCCCCACGATCCACCCCGTTCCCCACTGCGTGGAGAAGCCGCGAAGCTCGATCCGTGCTATGCTCGCGCAAAACCGTCGGGAGGTGCCGAACGGTGTGCCTTTACCAGCGATCGCTCGGCGAACTCGCACGGGTGCTGCCCGCGGTCACGTCGTTCTGCCGCGACCACGGCGCCAACGCGGCCGAGACCTTCGCCTGCGAACTGGCCGCCGAGGAGCTGTTCACGAACTTCGTCAGGCACAATCGCGGCGGGGGCGACCACATCCGCCTGGAACTCCGGATGACCGGGGCTTTCCTGACGATCGAGTTCACGGATTTCGACGTCGATCCCTTCGATCCCGCTCAGGCTCCGGCGGTCGATGTCACGGCGCCGGTCGAACAGCGCCGCCCCGGCGGCCTGGGCCTGTACCTGGTCAGGACATACATGGACGACGTGCGGTACGAATGCTCGCAGCGCACGATGCGCGTGACGGCGACCAAGCGGCTGGAGGCGGGAGATGTTCGACATCAGGCGCGGTGACGACGGCTCGGTGCTGCTGGAAGGACGCTTCACGGCCGGTGACGCCGACAAAGCCATCGCCTTCTTCGAGACCGTGAAGGACTCGGTGGTCGTCGATTTTAAGGATCTTCTTTATATCTCCAGCATGGGATTGGGCATCCTGATCTCGGTGCACCGGCGGCTCGCGCCGACAGGCGGCACCGTCAGGCTGCGCAATCTCAACCCCAATGTCAGGGAGCTGTTCAGGATCGCCGGCTTCGACCGCATCTTTGACATCGAATAGCGCCTCTGCTAGTCTGTCTTCCAGTGGAGCGCGCCGCGGGGCCCCGCCCGATGCCCCGGTTTCCGGTCGCCGCCGCCGTGACTGCAACTCGCCCGCGCACCGTCGCGACCGCTCTCGCCCAACCGGCGCCTGCCCCAGTGACCTACCCTCCAAACGGAGTTGAAGGGACGCTTTGCGCTCCCAGCCTGCGCCCCGGTGTGCGCCCTGCGGCGTCCGTCGGGGGGCGGGACGATCCGCGCCGCCGCGATCCGCGAGATGCGGACCAACTTTCTCCCGGGGTGGCTGTATGTCATGACGGACGAGGATGCAGAGCTGGTCGACAGAGTCCGTCAAGGCGACCGGGGGGCGTTCGCGATGCTCGTCGAGCGATACGAGAAGCCCGTCTACAATCTCGCGCGCCGGATGGTCTCCGACGCGGATGACGCCGCCGACATCACGCAGACCGTCTTCCTCAAGGCCTTCCTCAAGATCGAGACCTACGATCCCGCGCACAGGTTCTTCGGCTGGATCTATCGCATTGCGATCAACGAGTCCCTCAATCTGCTCGACAGCCGCGGGCGGCGGTGGAACCTGCACCATGGCTGTTCGGTCGATCCCCGGACGCCCGAGAGCCAATACGACGAAGCCGAAAGCCAGGAATACATTCGTCGCGCGCTCGAGCGGATGAGCCTCGACCAGCGCGTGGTCATCGTCCTGAAGCACCTGCTGCTGCTGCCCTGCCGCGAGATCGCCACGATCCTCGAGATCCCGGAGAAGACGGTGAAGTCGCGCCTCTTCACGGCGCGCCAGGTCCTGCGCGAGCGGTTGCTGGCCGAAGGGTATGTGCGATGATCAGCGACCGCGACCTTGAACTCCTGAATGCCGAACTCGACGGGGCGATCGACGCCGCAGGGCTGCGGACACTCAAGGCGCGTCTGGACGAGGACGACGAGCTCCGTCGCTACCGCGCCGAACTTCACGCCGCGGTGAGGGCGCTGGAGGCCTCCGCACCGTACACGCCGCCGCCGGAATTGCGCCGTTCCCTGCTCTCCGTCATCGCGGCAGAGAGCGCGGCCGCGCCGCCGCGGCGTCGCGGCGTCTTCGGGGTCCGGCCGCGTCCCGCCTTCGCCGCTTCCTTCGCCGCCGGGATCGCCGCGGGCATGGTCCTGTTCGGCGTCCTGGCGCCGCGAATTGAAGACATCGCCGAACGCGCGCAGCGCGATCTCTACGGCTCCGCCGGCGCCGGTATCCGCCACGAGAAGACCATCGTCGTCGACGAGGAGGGGCTGCGCGGGCGTCTGCGCTTCGCGTTCGCCGCCGACCGCGTCACCGCGCGCGTCGAGCTCGACCCGGTCGGCACGGCCCGGCTCGAAGTGGCCCACGACCCGGGACTCGCCGTCGGGGAAGTGCGGGTCCAGGGGCCGGCGGCGCCGGACCTGGCCACCGCGGCGGGCCACCTGGACCTGAAGCAGGCCGGCAGAGGCGCCTGCGAGTTCACGCTCAGGGGCAGGGAGGCCGGGCGGCGACCGGTGACCCTGACCCTGAGCCTCGACGGAAGGGTGCTCCGAGAGCACGTCATCGAACCTGACTAGCAGGAGCGTGGAGCGAGAAAGCGCCGGCGCCGCCCGATGCCGGCAACGGATCCCGAGCAGCGTCACTGAAACCCGGGGGAGGTCAGTCGCGATGAACAAGAAGCCGGTCGTGTGGGGAGCCATGGGGATCATCGCCGTCGTGGTGATCGTCGTGGCCCTGAATTCGCCCTATCCGCCCAAGGACGAGATCTCCGGCGCCGTCGGCGCCGCGAAGCAGTACCGGTCGGACCAGATCCAGGACTCCGATGTCGTCCTGCAGGATCCGGAGATCCAGGACCTCCTGCAGAGCGACTTCTTCCACAAGCTGGCGACGGACCCCGAGTTCCGTCAGGTGGCCGTCGACCAGCTCGCCCGTCTGGACATCGCCGATGGGCGCAGCGGGCAGTTCATGAATCCGGCGAGCCTGTCCGATCTCGACAGCTTCCTGGGCCTGGCCGTCGCCAACCCGGAACTGCGGACCGCCCTGGCCGAGGGCCGGATGGACATCGTCAACCGGATCCTGCTCGCCGAGAACAAGGCCCAGTACCAGGACGTCGCGAACCGCGTCTACCTGGCCCAGGGCGGCGATGCGAAGCTCGATGCGGCGGCGATCGCGGACATGAAGTCGTTTCTGGACCAGGTCATGGGCAACGGTGAACTGCGGACGGCCCTCGCGGACGGACGCGTGGACATGGTCAACCGCATCCTGGCCGCCGACGGCAAGACCGCCCTGGCGGACGCGGCCGGTCGCGTGCTGCTGGCGGTCAGCCGCACCCAGCTGAGCGGTCGGACCTGGGCCGCGGCCGAACTGCGGGTGTTCCTCGAATTGGCCCGCACCAACGTCGAGTTGAAGACCGCGCTGGCCGAAGGGCGCCTGGACATGGTGCAGCGGATCCTCGCGGCGGAGGGCCGGACCAACCTGGCCGACGCGGCCAACCGGGTCTACGTCTCCCTGGGCCGGACGCCGGAACTGAACGCCGCGGCGCTGGACGACATGCGCAGCTTCCTCGACCTGGCCGCCGGCAACGGCGAACTCAAGGCGGCCATGGCCGACGGGCGCCTGGAGATCGTCAACCGCATCCTGGCCGCCGACGGCAAGACGCAACTCAGCGAGGCCGCGGGCCGCGTGTTCGCGGCCGAAGGCCGCGCGGCGCAGCCCGCCAGCCCGACGGGCCTGGCCGACCTGAAGACGGTCCTGGACCTCTCGAAGACGAACATGGAACTGCGGGTCGCCCTGGCGGAGGGGCGCCTGGACATCGTCCAGCGCGCGCTCATGGCCGACGGCCGGGCCAACCTGCTCGACGCCGCCCACCGCGTCTTCCTGGCGCTGGGCCGCAGTCCCGAACGGAACGCGGCCGCCCTCGACGCCATGCGCACCTTCATGGAGTACGCCGTGGGACGCGCGGAACTGAAGACGGCGCTGGCCGACGGGCGGCTCGACGTGGTGAACCGGACCCTGGCCGCCGACGGCAAGGTCGCGCTGGCGGACGCGGCCGCCCGCATGCTGCTCGCGGCCAACCGCGTGGCGATCGAGGGCCGCGCGTTCCAGACCGCTGACATGCGCGTGGTGCTCGAGCTGGCGAAGGTCAACGTCGAGCTGCGGACGGCGCTCGCCGAGGGCCGGCTGGATATCGTCCAGCGGGTGCTGGCCGCCGAGGGCCGCACCAACCTGGCCGACGCCGCGAACCGGGTCTACCTGAGCCTCGGCCGTTCCCCTGAACTGAACGCGGCCGCGCTCGAGGACATGCGCACGTTCCTCGACGCCGCCGGCGGCAATGCGGAACTGCGCAGCGCGCTCGCCGACGGTCGCCTGGACATGGTCAACCGGATCCTGGTCGCGGAAGGGCGCACGGATCTGGCCGCCGCGGCCGGCAGGGTGTGGCTGGCCGCCGACGCGAGCGGGCGCGTCGCCGCCGCCAGCGCCGCGGGCGACCTGCGCGCGGTCGCCGGCTACGCGGCCGAGAACGCCGACTTCAGACAGGCGTTGCAGGACGGCCGGCTGGACGCCGCCGCCAAGGTCGCCCTGGCCGCCGGCCGGGTCGACGTCTCGCTGCGCAGCCTGATGGCCGCGCGGTTCGTGGTCGGCGACAGCCGCAGCTTCGTCACCGACCTGAACCGCCTGGTCGCTGTCGCCGACTCGCCGAACTTCAAGCAGGTGGCTGACGTCCCCGCCTGGGGCAGGCTGCTCGCCACCACCGACGCCGCCAGCTGGAAGTCCACGGTGGCGGCCGCCGGCGAGGGCCGGGTGTTCGCCCAGGAATGAGGACGCGAAGCTGGTGAGCCGAACCTGGCAACGGGGGGATTGAGGGAAGCGGGGGGCGCCGCCGCCGACGGGCGGCGCCCCTCCGTTGCCTTCACGGGAAGGGGGCGGGCGCATGCACCACCGTCCATCGCGATGGCTGTCGCCGTTCATGGTCCTGGCGCTGCTGTCGGCGCCACCACCCGCGCGCGGCCAGCACACCACCCTGAACACGCGCGATCTGCGGCTGATCTACAACGAGTTCACCCAGTCCTTCCTCGCCCCCCATGTCGTCCGCTGCTTCGAGAACGCCATGGGCTTCTATCGGGAGGAATTCGACTACACGCCCAGCGAGCCGGTGACGGTGTTCCTGGACGACGCGATGGACTACAGCAATGCCGCGGCGTGGTCGGCTCCGCGCAACTCGCTCTGGGTCCAGATCGCGCCGACCAACCGCGTCTACGAGACGTCGCCCAGCAACGAGCGCATCAACCACACCATGAACCACGAGCTGGCCCACATCGTCATGCAGGACGGCGCCAGCGGCAGCGACCGCTTCTGGCGCGGGCTCTTCGGCGGCAAGGTGGCGCAGGTCCCGGAGCACCCGGAATCGATCCTGTACGCCTACCTGACCGAGCCGCGGCGCCTGTCCCCGCGCTGGTATCACGAGGGCGGCGCGGTGTTCCTGGAGACCTGGATGGCCGGCGGCATCGGCCGCGCCCAGGGGCCTTTCGACGAGATGGTGTTCCGCGCGAAGGTGCTCGACGACAGCCATTTCTACGACTCGATCGGGCTGCAGGCCGAAGGCACGCGCGTCGACTTCCAGGCCGGGGTCAACGCCTACCTGTACGGCGCGCGCTTCCTGGCGTACCTGGCCTGGACGTACGGGCCCGAGTCGGTCCTCGACTGGATCGCCGTGCGGCCCGGCTCGCGCAAGTACTACACGTCGCAGTTCGCCAAGGTGTACGGCAGGTCGCTGGACGAGGCCTGGGACGACTGGATCGCCTGGGAGCATGGATTCCAGCAGGCCAACCTGGACGCGGTGCGCCGCTACGACATCACCCCGCACCGCGATGTGGGGACGAAGGCCCTCGGCTCGGTCTCGCGCGCCTATCTGGACCGGCGGCGCGGCAGGCTCTACGTGGCGGTCAATTATCCGGGTGTCGTCGGCCACCTGGCCGCGATCGATCTGGGCACCGGCCGGGCGCAGCGGCTGGTCGACATCGAGGGCCCGGCGCTCTACTTCGTCACCTCGCTGGCCTACGACGAGGCGGGCGACGCCCTCTTCTACACGACCCACAACTACGAGTGGCGGGACCTGTACCGGCTCGACCTGGCAACCGGCCGCTCCGAGCGGCTGATCCGCGACTGCCGCCTCGGCGACCTGGCCTTCGACCGGACCGACGGCTCGCTGTGGGCGATCCGGCACTTCAACGGCATTTCCACGCTCGTGCGGCTGGAAGCGCCCTACCGCGAATGGCGCCAGGTCCTGTCTCCCCCGTACGAGACGGTGGTGTACGACATCGACCTCTCCCCGGACGGCAAGCTGCTATCGTACGCGCTGTCCGAGATCAACGGGCGGCAGACCCTGCGATTGGCCGCGGTCGCGGACGTGCTGGCGGGCGCGCTGCCCGACACGGCGGTCCACGATTTCGGCTACTCGCTGCCGGGGAACTTCGTCTTCAGCCATGACGGGCGGCGGCTGGTCGGCAGTTCGTACTACACGGGGATCTCCAACCTCTGGCAGTACGACCTGGCCGCCCGCCGCATGGACATCGTGACCAACTGCGAGACGGGCTTCTTCCGGCCCCTCTCCGTGGCCGGCGACTCGCTCATCGCCTTCCGCTATTCGGGCGATGGCTTCGTGCCCGCCTGGGTCGAGGCCCGGCCGCTGCAGGACGTCAGCGCGATCACCTTCCTGGGCCAGCAGATCGCGGAGAAGTATCCGGTCGTGGGCGCCTGGAACGTCGGTTCGCCCCTGGCGGTGGACGTGGATTCGGTGGTGACGCGCCGCGGCCCCTACCGCGGACTGGCCGAGATCGGACTGGCGTCGATCTATCCGGTGGTGCAGGGCTACAAGGACTTCCCGGCCTATGGCCTGGCCGCGCAGCTGTCCGACCCGGGCTACGTGCACGCCCTGGACCTCGAACTGTCGTACACGCCGAATTCCGGCCTGGCGTCCGCCGAGCGGCTGCACGGGCGCGCCCGCTACGCGCGCGGACCCTGGCAGGTCGACCTCCGGCACAACGCGGCCGACTTCTACGACCTGTTCGGGCCGTTCCGGACCGGCCGCAAGGGGCAGTCGCTGGGCCTCAACTATCGCCGGACGCTGCTCGACGACAAGCCGCGGCGACTGGCTCTGGCCGTGACGACGACCGGCTACACGAACCTGGAGAAGCTGCCCTACGCCCAGAACATCGACGCCACCTACGACAAGCTCTGGTCCACGTCCGCCACGCTCGAGTACGCCGAGAAGGTCTCCTCCATCGGCGCCGTGAACCCCGAGAAGGGGTACGCCTGGAACCTGGGCGTGACGAACAACTACGCCGATGGCCGCTCCTTCCCCCTCGGCTGGGCCGAGTTCGAGCTGGGGTTCCCCTTCCTGATGTCCCACTCGTCGCTGTGGTTCAAGGGCTCCGGCGGCTACTCGCCGGGCGACCGGGAAGTCACCTTCGCCAACTTCTATTTCGGCGGCTTCCAGAACAACTACGTCGACCACCGCAGCATCCGGCGGTTCCAGGACTTCGACGCCTTTCCGGGTCTGGCGATCAACCAGATCGGGGGCACCAGCTTCGGCAAGGTGCTGGCCGAGTGGGACCTGCCGCCGATACTGTTCGAGCGCGTGGGCGCGTCGTGGTACTATCTGACGTGGCTGCGCGTCGCGCTCTTCGCGTCGGGAGTCGTGACGAACCTCGATGACGAGGCGACGCGCCTGCGGGCGGCCAACTGCGGGGCCCAGGCCGATCTCCGCTTCACGCTGCTGTCGCGGCTCGACATGACCCTGTCCTGCGGCTACGCGGCGGCCTGGCTCGAGAACGCTCGTCACCGCGACGAGTTCATGGTGTCCTTGAAGATCCTGCAATGATCGCGACCCTGGCCCACGGACTGGCGGCCCTGGCGCCGGCGGTGCTCTACCTGTCGGCGCTGGTCGTCATGGACAGCTACAAGCTGGTGAAGCTGCGCGCCGTACTCCTGGCGCTCGCGGCGGGCTGTGTCGCCGCCGCCGCCTGCCGGATCCTGAACGTGCAGCTGCTGGAACTGACCGGCATGGACCTGCGCGTGTTCGCGCGCTACGTCGCCCCGCCGTTGGAGGAGGTCGCCAAGGCGGCCTACGTGGCGTACGTGATCCGCAGCGGGCGCGCCGGCTTCGCCATCGATGCCGCCATCCTCGGCTTCGCGGTCGGGGCCGGCTTCGGCCTCCTGGAGAACGTGTTTTACCTGCGCGACCTCGGCGACGCGGGACTGCTGACCTGGCTCCTGCGCGGATGCGGAACGGCCCTGATGCACGGCGGGACCACGGCGATCCTGGCCATCGTGGCGCAGGGCCGCCAGGAGCGCCGGCCGGGGGCGCGCCTGGCGCCCTACCTGCCGGCCCTGGCCCTGGCCACGGCGCTGCATTCCCTCTACAACCACTTCCTGCTGTCGCCGGTCCTGATGGCGGTCGCGCTGCTGGCCGGCATCCCCCTGGTGACCGTCGCCGTGTTCCGGCACAGCGAACAGGCCCTCGAGCGGTGGCTGGGCCTGGGCTTCGACACGGACGCCGAGGTGCTCGCCTCCTTCAGTTCGGGCACCTTCGGCCGGACGCCGGTCGGGTCGTACCTGACCTCGCTGCGGGACCGCTTCCCCCCCGCCGTGGTGGCGGACATGTTCTGCCTGGTGCAGCTGCAGACCGAGCTGTCGGTCCACGCCAAGGGCCTGCTCCTGATGCGGCGGCAGGGCTACGACGTGCCGGCCGCGCCGGACACCGCGGAGAAGCTGCGCGAAGTCGCCTTTCTCGAGAAGAATCTGGGCCCCACCGGGCGTCTGGCGCTGCTGCCCTTCCTGGGCCGCGGTCGGCGCGAGGCCTGGGAAACGCACCTGTTGACGAGGGGTTGACGCCCCCCCGATTCCCCCTATCCTTTGCGGTTGAATGTGACGTTCAGTTTCCCGTTGCCAAGGAGCGTGGGGCCCATGGCCATCCAGGATCCCGAGGTGCTGGCGCGCCTGCAGGAGATCGAGAACGCGGAGTGGCGCGAGTCGCTCGACTACGTCCTGAGGGAGCAGGGCCCTGACCGGGTCCGCCAGCTGCTGCGGGTGCTGCAGACGCGCGCCCAGGAGCGTGGCGTCAGCATCCCGTTCACGGCCAACACGCCGTACATCAACACGATCCCCGCCGCGCAGCAGCCGGTCTACCCCGGCAACCGCGAGCTGGAGCGGCGCATCAAGTCGATCATCCGCTGGAACGCGATGGCGATGGTGGTCAGGGCCAACCGCGAGCGGCCGGGGACCGGCGGGCACATCTCGACCTACGCCTCGGCCGCCACGCTGTGGGAGGTCGGGTTCAACCACTTCTGGCGCGCCCGCACCGACGAGTTCCTGGGCGACCAGGTCTTCTTCCAGGGGCACGCCTCGCCCGGCATCTACGCGCGCGCGTTCCTGGAGGGCCGGCTCAGCGAGAAGAACCTGGCGAACTTCCGCCACGAGCTGCACCCGGACGGCGGGCTGTCCAGCTACCCGCACCCGTTCCTGATGCCGGAGTTCTGGGAGTTCCCCACCGTTTCGATGGGCCTGACCGCGCTGTGCGCCATCTACCAGGCGCGCTTCAACCACTACCTGGTGGACCGGGGCCTGCGGGCGGCCAGCGGCCGCAAGGTGTGGGCGCTGCTGGGCGACGGCGAGATGGACGAACCCGAATCCCTGGGCGCCATCACCCTGGCCGCGCGCGAGCAGCTGGGCAACCTCATCTTCGTCATCAACTGCAACCTGCAGCGGCTGGACGGGCCGGTGCGCGGCAACGGCAAGATCATGCAGGAGCTGGAAGCCGCCTTCCGCGGCGCCGGCTGGAACGTGATCAAGGTCATCTGGGGCTCGGATTGGGACCCGCTGCTGGAGGCCGATACGAAGGGCCTGCTGCGGCAGCGGATGGACGAGATCCTCGACGGCGAGATGCAGCGCTACAACGTGTCGGAGGGCGCCGAGATCCGGCAGCACTTCTTCGGGAAGTACCCCGAGCTGCTGGAACTGGTCGCCGGCTACTCGGACGAGCAGATCGCCAAGCTGCGCCGCGGCGGCCATGATCCCGCCAAGGTCTACGCCGCCTACAAGTCGGCCGTCGAGCACAAGAAGACGCCGACGGTGATCCTGGCGCAGACCATCAAGGGCTACGGCCTGGGCGAGGCGGGCGAAGGCAAGAACATCACCCACTCGCAGAAGAAGCTGAACGAGGACGAGCTGAAGGAATTCCGCACGCGGTTCAACATCCCGATCAACGACGAGGACATCGCCGCGGCGCCCTTCTACCGGCCGGCCGACGACAGCCCGGAGATGGTCTATCTGCGCAGCCGGCGCGAGGCGCTGGGCGGCTCGCTGCCGCGCCGCGTCAACACGTCGCAGCCCATCGCCTGCCAGACCGAGGCCACGTTCGCCGAATACTACGAGGGCTCGGGCGACCGCGAGCTGGCCACGACCATGGCCTACGTCCACATGCTGGCCAAGCTGCTGCGCGACCCGGAGTTCGGAAAGCTGGTCGTCCCCATCGTGCCGGACGAAGCGCGCACCTTCGGCATGGAGTCGCTGTTCCGGCAGGTCGGGATCTACTCCCACGCCGGCCAGCTCTATGAGCCGGTCGACAAGGGCAGCCTGCTCTTCTACAACGAGAAGAAGACGGGCGCGATCCTGGAGGAGGGCCTCAGCGAGGCCGGCTCGATGGCCAGCTTCATCGCCGCGGGCACCGCCTACGCCAACAACGGCGTCAGCACCATCCCGTTCTACACCTTCTACTCGATGTTCGGGTTCCAGCGCGTGGGCGACCTGATCTGGCAGGCCTGCGACAGCCGCGCGCGCGGCTTCCTGGTGGGCGCCACCGCCGGCCGCACGACGCTGGCGGGCGAGGGCCTGCAGCACCAGGACGGCCACAGCCACGTGCTGGCCATGCCCCCGGGGCCCATCAAGGCCTACGACCCGGCCTTCGCCTACGAGCTGGCGGTGATCATCCACGACGGCATCACGCGGATGTTCTGCCACCAGGAGGACTGGATCTACTACCTGACGGTCACCAACGAGACCTACCGCATGCCGCCCATGCCGAAGCGGCCGGGCGTGCGCGAGGGCATCCTCAAGGGGATGTACCGCTACCGCGTCTCGCCGCTGAAGGAGGGCGCGCCCAAGGCGCACCTGCTGGGCTC
Organism: uncultured Fibrobacteraceae bacterium; assembly: GCA_964399195.1. GTDB lineage: Bacteria > Krumholzibacteriota > Krumholzibacteriia > LZORAL124-64-63 > LZORAL124-64-63 > CAINDZ01. The sequence continues at coordinate 796 of CAYNPY010000005.1, read as the reverse complement.
GGGCGCCATCCTGAACGAGGCGCTGGCGGCGGCCGAGCTGCTGGAGTCGAAGTACGGCGTGGCGGCCGACGTCTGGAGCGTCACCTCGTACAAGGAGCTGTACCGCGACGCCGTCGAGTGCGAGCGCTGGAACCTGCTGAACCCTTCGCGCAAGGAGAAGCAGCCGTACCTGGCGCAGCTCCTGGCCAAGGAACAGGGCGTGTTCGTGGCGGCCAGCGACTACATGAAGGTGCTGCCGGCGACGGTGGCCAAGTGGTTCCCCGGGCCGGTGCACATCCTGGGCACCGACGGCTTCGGCCGCAGCGACGGGCGCAAGGAGCTGCGCGACTTCTTCGAGGTCGACGCGCGCTACATCGCGCTGGCGGCGCTGCACGAACTGGTCGGCAAGGGTGTTTTGGAAGCGGCCGCCGTGAAGTCGGCGCTGAAGGACCTGGGCATCGACCACGGCAAGAAGAACCCGCACGTCGACTGACCTGGTCGGCGGGCAGGCAAGGAAGAAGATGGCACAGGAAATCCGCGTTCCCGAGGTCTCCGACGGCGTCAAGCAGGGCACCGTGATCAGCCTGGCCGTGAAGGCCGGCGACCGCGTCACGGCCGACCAGACGCTGCTGGAGATGGAGACCGACAAGGCCGTCGTGGCGATCCCCGCGCCGGAAGCCGGCGTGATCAGCGAGGTCCTCGTGGGCGAGGGCTCGGTGGTGAAGATCGGCGACGTGATCATGAAGCTGGAGACGGGCGCGGCGGCGCCCGCGGCGGCGGCTCCTGCGGCCGCACCGGCGGCGCCGTCGGCGCCGGC
>CAYNPY010000004.1:70616-76769 GCA_964399195.1 uncultured Fibrobacteraceae bacterium | reverse complement strand
AGGAGTACCTCGAGCAGCTGCGCGGCCGGCACATCCTGGTGCGCGGCAGCCACGATCGCTGGCTGGACGAGAAGGCGCGGGAGATTCTCGAGTTGAAGATCGACGGCCGGTTCGTGGTCGTCTGCCATTACGCGCTGCGCACCTGGCCGCGCTCGCACTACAACAGCTGGCAACTGCACGGCCACTCGCACGGGACGCTGGAACCGATCGGCAAGCAGTGGGACGTGGGCGTCGATCACAACGGCTTCGCGCCGGTCCCGTTCGCGCGGATTTGCGCGATCATGGAGGGGCGGCCGGACAATCCGGGGTTCGTGGCGAGGGCGCCGGTCGAGGGTGGAAGGCCGTGAACGGAATCGCAATGTCGGGGCGCTTCGGCGTCCGCATCGTCCTGCCGGCGCTGCTGGTCGCGGTGCCTTCCCCGCTCACCTTGGCCAACGACTCGACCCTGAACTGGGGCGCCCACGGCCCCGAACCGCTCGATCTCCGTGACGGCCGCGAGAGCCTGATCCGCATGGTGGAGGAGGAGCTGACCTTCCACTTCGGCAAGTGGGACACGCGCGTGCACGCGCGGTTCGTGTTCGAGAACACGAGCGCGGACTCGACGGTGCGGCAGCTCTCGGGCTTTCCCGACGTGATGATCGCGGCCGATCTCTGGCTTTTCGGTGAGAAGCTCTTTCCGGAAGATGTCGCCAGGTTCGATCAGCGATATCGCCGGCAGTCGCCGATCCGGGACATGAAGACCCGACTGGACGGGCGGCCCGTCGCCTCGAGCGTACGGGTCGGCTTCGTGCAGGAGACGCTGGAGGCGCCCTGGGGCTGGGTGGCCGCCGACACGGTCACCGGCCATCGCGTGTGCTGGTACATCGTGGAACTGGTCATCCCGCCGAAGGGCCGGGTCACGCTCGAGCGCACCTACAAGACCTTCAACGGCTACCAGGGCGCGGTCGGCTCCCACTTCCAGTACCTCACCATCACCGGCGGACCGTGGCAGGGCACCATCGGCCGGCTGACCGCCAACGTCATCCTCGAGGACGGTCTCACCGTCGACGACCTGTTCTGGGCCGAAGAGGAAGAGCGATTCTGGACACCGATCACGCATCCACCCCGCGACTCCTGGCGCATCGACGGCCCCAAGCGGCTGTCGCTCACCTGGACGGACTTCGATCCCCGGCTGGACGAGCGGAGGCACCATCTCGGGCTGGCGTGGTTCGGAATGAACCGCGAGGACATCCGCCGGTGGCAGGGCGAGAAGTTCAGCTCGCGCTGGTGGCCGTGGCACTGGTTCGAGTGAGTTGCGGCGGGGCCTGATCTCAATTGCAATTATTGCAATGACTTGGCGGCTTGCGCCGGCGCAAGTGGGTGGCGGCGTCGGCGGCGAGGGTCATTGGCCCGATTGACGCCCCATGAAAAACATGTACAATTCAGGAATAAAACTGCCGAATTGTACACAATTCAGGGGGTCGGGACGTGATAGCCAGACAGGCCACCGCAGCGCTGATGACCCTGGCGCGGGGGTTCCCCGTCATCGCCCTGACCGGTCCCCGGCAGTCCGGGAAGACCACGCTGGCCCGGCACGCCTTTCCGGACCTTCCGTACGTGTCGTTGGAATTGCCGCAGGAGCGGGCCTGGGCTGATGACGACCCGGTGGCGTTCCTGGACCGCTTCCCCGACGGCGCCGTGCTGGACGAGATCCAGTACTGCCCGGGCCTGTTCTCCCACCTGCAGGTGCGGGTCGATGCCGCGCGGCGGATGGGGCATTACGTCATCACCGGCTCGCAGCAGTTCGGGCTGGGCGCGAGCATCGCACAGTCGCTGGCCGGACGCGTCGGCGCGGTGACGCTGCTGCCGCTGTCGATCGCCGAACTGGCGGACGCCGATCTGCTGCCCGGGGAACTCGACGAACTGCTGCTGCGTGGCTTCTATCCGGCCCTCTATGACCGCGACCTGGCGCCGGCGCTGATGCTGGCCAACTACGTCAACACCTACCTGGAGCGCGACGTGCGGCAGGTGCAGGCCGTGCGCGACCTGGCCACGTTCCAGCGGTTTCTTCGTCTTTGCGCGGGGCGCACCGGGCAGTTGCTCAACCTGACCAGCCTGGCCGCGGACACCGGGGTCAGCCCCGCGACCGTGCGCGGCTGGCTCTCGATCCTGCAGGCCAGCGGCATCGTCAGGCTGCTGCAACCCTATCACGCGAACCTCGGCAAGCGCCTGGTGAAGACGCCGAAGCTCTACTTCCTGGACGCGGGGCTGGCCGCGCACCTGATCGGCATCCACGAGGCGGGGCACGTCACCGCGCATCCCCTGCGTGGAGCGCTGTTCGAGACGCTCGTCGTGGGCGAGTTCCTCAAGGACCGCCTCAACCGCGGCCTGCCGCCCGAGCTGTACTTCTGGCGCGACAACCACGGCCATGAGGTCGACCTGCTGCGCCAGGCCGGTGCGCGCCTCGACGCGATCGAGGTCAAAGCGGCGGCGACGCCCAGCGAGGCGTTGACCCGCGGCCTGCGGCAGTGGGCGCGCCAGGCCGGCGACCTGGCGGGCTCGCTCACGCTGGTCACGGGCGGCGCCGGCGGCGGCTCCTGGTCCGGCGTGCGCCTGCTGGGCTGGCGGGAACTGGCGCGGCTGCCGGGGTGACCCGCCCCGTCCGCCTGTCCGCTCAATGTTCGGCGCGTCCCTGCCGATAACGGCAAACGAAACCGCCGGGCGCTCCCTTGGTAAGAGCCGCCCGGCCGCGCCGTTGACCCCACCTCCGGGAGCGCCACCACCGTGGACGACGCCGTCTATCGCAGGGTTCTCTTGATGGTCAATGAACTGCACCGCCTCGGCCACCAGCGCCTGCGCATCGCGCCGGGCCTGTCGCCGGGCGGCGAGCACTGGCGCTGTTCGATCACGCCGGTCACCAACATCTCGGTCAAGCACGGCGCGCGGCTGGTGGAGTGGGAGCACCTCTCGGCGCACTACACCAGCGGCGCGGGCGCCAAGTACTTCGACTGGTCGTACGCCGCGAACCTGGATCCGCTGAAGCTGGCGAAGCGGTTCCTCGAGGAATTCCCGCTCATCGCCGAGGCGGGCCGCGGCTCGGACTGGGCCTACGCCGGCTGGTACCAGGAGATGCTGGGCCTGACGCACCCGGACCTGCTTCCCATCGCCTACCGTGACGAGGGCTGCCCGAACGACAGGCTGCTGACCGTCGGCGGCAAGCGCGGGGGCGGGGTCATCATCCCGCTGCCGCCGGCGGGCGAGTGCGTCGAATCCATCGTCGAGGCTTGAGGGCGCCGTCGTCCGCGGCGCTGCACGGCGGCCTTGTGCCGCCGCTCGCCGCGTGACACCATGGGACCTGCCGCGGCAGCCGCGGCCAGGAGGCGCACCCTTGAACATCGACATCCCCACGCCGGCCGAACTGGGCTGGTCCCCGCACTGGCAGGATCTGTTCGCGCCCCATGGCGCCGCAGGCCTGGTCGCCGGCCGCGTCGTCCGCGGCGACCGCACGAGCTCGCTGGTGGCGACCGCGAAGGGCATCGTGCGCGCCGGCACGGCCGCGCGCCTGCTCAAGAGCGGCGAGGGTCAGGCGGCGCTGCCGGTTGCCGGCGACTGGGTCGCGCTGTCGGTTCCCGACGGCGACGGCGCCGCGCTGATCGAGGCCGTCCTGACGCGGCGCAACGCCATCGTCCGCGGCGATGCCGGCCGCACGTCCGACGTGCAGGCGCTGGCGGCGAACGTCGACACGGTGTTCGTGGTGCACCCGATCGCCGACGAGCCCAACCTGCGCCGGCTGGAGCGCGAACTGTCGGTGGCCTGGAGCTCGGGCGCGACGCCGGTGGTGGTGCTGACCAAGAGCGACCTTTCCATCGATGCCGAGGCCGCGCGCGAGGCGGTGGCCTCGGTGGCGATCGGCGTGGAGATCCTGGCGGTCAACGGGCTGGACGGCGCGAGCGCGGCCGGCCTGCTCGAACACGTGGCCGCCGGCCGCACCGCCATCCTGCTGGGGCCGTCCGGCGCCGGCAAGTCGACGCTGATCAACGCGCTGCTGGGCGAGCAGCGGCAGGCCACAGGCGGTATTCGTGAAGCCGACGGGCGCGGGCGCCACACCACCGTGGCGCGCGAGCTGGTGTGCATCCCCGGCCACGGCGTCATCATCGACACGCCGGGCCTGCGCGCGATCGGGCTGACCGGCGACGAGGACGGCATCGCGCTCGCGTTCCCGGACATCGAGGCGCTGGCGCCCTCGTGCCGCTTCCGCGACTGCAGGCATCTTGAGGAACCCGACTGCGCGGTGCGCGAGGCGGTGGAGACCGGCGCGCTGGATCCCGAGCGCCTGGCCAGCTGGCACAAGCTGCAGCGCGAACAGCAGGTGGCCGCCACGAAGACCGACGCGCGGGCGCGCGCCGAGCAGCATCGCCAGGGGCGGATCATGGGGCGCGTGATCAAGGACTATTACAAGAAGACCGGGAGGCCGTGATGGACGACTCCCAGACCGCCGACCTGACCTGCCCCTACTGCGGTGAGGAGATCGAGGTCGCCGTCGACTGCTCGGTGCGCCGGCAGGTCTACATCGAGGACTGCCAGGTGTGCTGCCGGCCGATCGTGATCACGCTGATGAGCTGCGCCGGCGTGGTCGAGAGCATCGTGGGGCGGACCGAGGACGAGTAGTTCCGGTTGCGCCGGCGCAACGCGCCTCTCGGTCCACAAGCGGGTTCACTCCAGATCAGCGGTAGATCGCCTTCAACGCCCCCCACGCCTGCCCTTCCTCCGGGATCGCCGTGCCGCAGTAGCTGGCGCCCGTGAAGTTGATCGTGTAGGGCACGACGCCGGGGATGACGACGGCGCCGTTCCAGCCGATCAGGTTGTTGCCGGCGCCGGGGCCGTCGGGCGCGCGGGGGCCGGTGAACAGCGCGTTCTGCCACATGTCGCCGCTGATGCTCGCCGCCTGCCGGCCGAACGGCGCCACGGCCACGTAGTAGGTGCCCACGCTCACCATGCCCGGCGGGATGGTCTTGCCGCCGCCGGCGCAGACGTCGTTGTGGGCGATGCCCTGGCCGGTGAAGTGGAAGATCCAGATGTTCGGGTCGGCCGCGACCGCGCACTGCAGGCTGGCCGAGAACAGGGCCGGGTTCAGCACCTCGAGGCAGTACAGGTCGACATCGGAGTCGGCTTGCAGTGATCCGTTGATCTGGTTCAGCGCGTACAGGCCGACGGGCGTCTGCCCGGTCCAGGGGTACTCGCCGGCATCGCCGGATTCGTTCCAGACCTGGGCGAGGGCCGGCGCGGCGAGCGCGGCGAGCGCGAGCAGGACGAGGGCGGCGGCCAGGGGCCGGCGGCCGCGGGCCGTCGGGCGCGAGGGCAGGGCGATAAAGCAGGGCATCATGGTGGCTCCCGGGTCGGGGTGGGGCCGCCACCTGGCGGGCGGCGGGCCGGTTCTGGGCGGGAACGAGTCTAGCAGAAGCGGGCGGTGGCTTGTCAGAAAAAACGACGATTTGCCTCTTGTTCCATGGGGCCAACGCCGTCCTACCCCCGCCGCGCCCGCGCCAGCAGCGCCCTCGCTTCCTTCGCCAGGTCCGCCGTGAAGTCCTGGGCCTCGAGCCCCTTGATGGCCGACTCCAGCAGCGGAATGGCCTCGGCATTCTTCCCGGTCTCGACCAGGCACCGCGCCAGCTCGCTGCGCGTGCTGGCGAGCGTCCAGTCGTCGGGCGCCAGCAGGCTGTCGCGCAGGGCGACGCAGGCGCGCAGGCGCGTGACCGCACCGTTGTGATCGCCGCGCAGGTGCAGCACTTCGCCCATCGTGGCCAGTGAGTACGCCACCTCGGCGTGCGCGGGCCCGAACAGGCGCTCGCGCATCGCGAGGCCCGAGGCCAGCAGCGAGTCGGCTTCGTCCGCGTCGCCACCTGTCACCTTGCCATTTGCGGCCACGGCCCGGCCCAGTCCGTTGAGGATCGCCGCCACGTACGGCTTGTCGGTGCCGTCGCCGCGCTGGTGCTTGTCCAGGGCGGTGCGGAAGACGGGCTCGGCCGCGCGGTTGTCGCCCATGTCCTGCAGCTTGGCGGCCCAGTTGTAGTAGTTGATGACCACGGCCGCGTGGGTCTCGCCGAGGTTGGCCTGCGAGTCGCGGGCGATCTGGCCCAGCATGGCCGCCGCCTCGGGGAACCGCCGTTGCTGGTC
>CAYNPY010000004.1:62003-70606 GCA_964399195.1 uncultured Fibrobacteraceae bacterium | reverse complement strand
GTAGAGGTTGGCCAGCAGGCCCATCACGGCCAGCGTGCGGCGGTGGTCGGCGCCCAGCACGCGCCGGCAGGTCGCCAGGAGGTCGTCCAGGTACGCTTCCGCCTCGGGATAGCGGCCCTGGGCGAGCAGCGTGTTGCCCAGGTTCTGCCGGGAGACGATGGTCTCGGCGTTGTCGGCCCCGTAGATCCGGGTCGTCGCCGCGACGAGCTCGCGGTGCGTGGCCTCGGCCTCGTCGAGGCGGCCCAGCTTGATGTACAGGAAGGCGAGGTTGGATCGCGCCTTGATCGTCTCGGGATGGTCCGCGCCGTAGACGCGCGTGGCGTCGGCGATGACCTCCTCGAAGGTCCGCAGGGCGTCCTCCGGCCGCTGCGTGTACTGCTGGATGATGGCGAGCGTGCTCCTCGCGTTGAGGGCCTGCGGATGGTCCGCGCCGAAGGCGGCGACGTACCCGGCGATCGCCTCGTTCAACAGCGTGTCGGCGCGGGCGTACCGTTCGGCGTTGGCCAGCGCGAACGCCAGCGCGACCTTGGCGCGCAGCGCGTCCTGGGGCGCGTATTGGGAAGCGGCGCCCGGCCGGCGCCCGTACGCGGCGACGGCCGCCTCGCCGAGTTCCAGCGATTCCTTGAGCTTGCCCGTGCGGACGAAGAGGTCTGACAGGTCGACCATGGCCCGCAGCGCGACGGCGTCGTCCGGGCCGCGGGCCGCCTGCGCGGCGGCGATGACGGCGCGCAGCTGCGCCTCGGCCTCGGCGTGGCGGCCCGCCCGGAGCAGGGCGTCGCCGAGGCTGCGGCGCGTGGTCAGCGTGGCGGCTGCGTCATCGCCCAGCAGCGCTGTCTGCAGCGAGTCGGCCACCTGCAGGTTGGCCAGCGCCTCGGGGAACTTGCCGATGGCCGCGTAGGTCTGCCCCAGCGTGCCGCGGATCGCGGCCTCGACCTCCGGCTGGCCGGCCAGCTCGGACCGCGTGCGCCGGTCGGTGGTGAGCAGGATCTCCTCGAGCAGCTTCGTGTCGCGGCCGCGGGCGGTGGACGGGCTGATGCCGCCGAGCATCGACTGCAGGAACTCGGTGGTCTTCTCCGCCTTGGCCGCCTGCACGGCGGTGCGGTCGCGCTCGCGCGCCAGGCGGCCGGCCTGCACGGACATCGACACGGCCAGCACCGCCAGCATGAGCACCAGCGCCGATCCGGTCGCCACGGCGCCGCGGTTGCGCCGCACCAGCTTGCCCAGCCGGTACGAGGTGCTGGGCGGGCCGGCGGTGACGGGTTCGTTCTTCAGATGGCGCCGCACGTCGGCGGCCAGGCCGTTGGCCGTCTCGTAGCGCCGGTTCCGGTCCTTCTCCAGCGCCTTCATCGTGATCCAGTCGAGGTCCCCGCGCAGCTCGCTGCGCAGGCGCTGCGGCGCCGTGCCGTGGTGCGCGGCCACCTGCGTGGCGCGCTCGCCCAGCGCGCTGAAGCGCGTGCTGGGCCGCGGCGGGTCCTGTTCGACGATGATGCGGCGGATGGCGTCGTAGCCGGCCTTGCGCAGCTCGCGCGACTCGAACGGCAGCGCGCCGGCCAGCAGCTCGTAGAGGATGACGCCCAGCGCGTAGACGTCGGCCCGCGTGTCGATGTCGTCGTCGTTCGCGGCGGCCTGCTCGGGGCTCATGTACTCGGGCGTGCCGATGATCTGGCCCATCTCCGTGAACATCGTCATCTCGGTCAGGCGCTGCGTGGTGGCCTTGGCCACGCCGAAGTCGATGATCTTGGGCACCGGCCGGCCGTCCACCTCGGCGACCAGGATGTTCGACGGCTTCAGGTCGCGGTGGATGACCGCCTTCTGGTGCGCGTGCTGCACGCCCTCGCAGACGCGGACGAACAGCTCGAGCCTGGCGCGGGTGGGGAGCTTGCGCCAGTTGCAGTAGTCGGTGATGGGCTCGCCCTCGACGTACTCCATGACGAAGTAGGGGCGGCCGCGGTCGGTGGCGCCGGCGTCGTACACCTTGGCGATGCACGGATGATCCATCAGCGCGAGGGCCTGCCGCTCGGCGTCGAAGCGGGCGACGACCGCGCGGGTGTCCATGCCCTGCTTGATCACCTTCAGGGCGACGCGGCGCTTGATCGGCTCGGACTGCTCGGCCTCGAAGACGTCGCCCATGCCGCCCTGGCCGATGCGCCTGATGAGCCGATACGGGCCGAAGACGGCGCCGATGTCGTCGCCGCCGTCGTCGTTCTGGCGCGAGCCGCGGTCGGCGCCAGTGAGCGGAAGCGTGCGGTCGTCATCAGGCGCGCCGGGCAGATTCGGGTCGGTCACGGGGTCCTCCTGGCGGTCGTCGTTGCGGGCCCGGAGCCGGCAGCGGGAGCCGGATGCGTCAGATCAGCTTCGCGCGCCACTTCGCCGCCTCGGCGGCGTGGCCCTGCTTCTCGCATGATTTGATCAGCAGGCGCACCGCAGCCTGCGTGTCGATGTCGGCGGGGCCCTTGCCCGCCAACAGCAGGTCGTAGCCGCGGCGCAGCCGAGGCAGCGCGTCGTCGAGCCGGCCGCGGCCGAGGAGCGCCTGGCCGAACTCGAGCTGCACGCGGCCGGGCAGCCAGTCGGCCACGGCGCCGGGCGCCGGGTCCAGGGCCTGCGCGGCCAGGCGGTCGGCCTCCTCGGCGCGGCCCTCACACAGGGCGATGGACGCCAGGCGCGCGCGGATCAGGCGCGTGGTGGTGCCGGCTTCGCCCTGCTGCTTGAGGTAGAACGCCTCCGCTTCGCGCAGGTCCTTCGTCGCCTCCTCGAAGCGGCCGAGGTCGCGCAGCGCGGCGGCCAGGTGGATCGTCGCCGGCCAGCGGCCGGGATTCTCCGGGCCCTTCGCCGCCACGTAGTCGTCGCGGCCGCGACGCAGCGAGGCCTCGGCCTCCGGGAAGCGGTCCAGCCGCCACAGCGTGCGGCCCAGGTCCACGCGCGTGATCGACGTCTCGGGGTGCGATGGGCCCAGCACCCGCTCGCGGGCCTCGAGCACGGACTGCAGCTGCTGCAGCGCCGCGGCGTCCTCGCCCAGGTTGGACAGGGAGCGCGCGCAGTCGTTGCGCACGAGCAGGGTGTTGGGGTGGTCGGCGCCCTGCGCCGCGGTGTAGAGGGCGACCGCCTCCTCGAACAGCGGGACGGCCTCGCGGTCGCGGCCCTGCCGCGAACAGGCGGTGGCCTGGCGATGCAGCACGTCCGGCAGCAGCAGTGGGTCCAGAGCCGCCTGACGGCGCGCGACCGGCACGATGTCGGCGAAGATCTTCTCGGCCTCCTGCAGGCGGCCGCCCCGCTGCATCAGCTCGCCCACGGCCACGCGGGCGCGGTAGGTCTCGATGGAGTCGTCGCCGTAGATCTGCCGCGTCATCGCCAGCGCGGCGTGGGTCAGCGAGTCGGCCCGGTCCGGCCGCTGCTGGTTCAGGTAGAACTCCGCCACCGAGCGCATGACGAGGGCCTTGTCGGCGTGCGCGCCCGGGTAGACCTTGTCGAGCACCACCAGCGATTCCAGCAGCATGGCTTCCGCCTCGGCCGCCTTGCCGCGCGCCTCCAGCAGGCGGCCCAGGTTGTGCAGGTCGGTCGAGATGTAGGGGTGGTCCTCGCCCAGCACGCGGCGGTGGATGGCCAGCGCTTCGCGGTAGTTCGCTTCGGACGCCTCGAGGTCGCCCTGGTAGCGGCCCAGGTTGCCCAGGCTGTTGAGCGTGACGGCGATGGCGTCGCTCTCGGGCGAGAGCCGGCGGTAGACGCCGAGCGAGACGTGCATCAGCGAATCGGCCTCGTCGTAGCGTCCCAGCTGCACGACGATGTTGCCCAGCTGCAGGTTGGACTCGGCCCAGGCCAGCGAATCCATGGCCGCCTGGCCCGCCATGGCGGCGAGCGACTCGCGGTAGAGCGTCTCTGCCGCGGGCAGGTCGCCGCGGGCCCAGGCCAGCACGGCCTCGGCGCCAGCCACCAGGCCGCGGCCCGGCTGCTCGATGCCGCGCGCGGACTGCAGCTCCTTGATGCGCTCGATCTGCTTGCCCGCGGCGTCCCAGTCGCCCAGCTGGCGGTAGGTGTGCGCCAGCTGCAGGCGCAGCGTGGCCTCGACCTCGGGCTGGTCGGCCAGCTCGGTCGACAGGCGCTTCTGCGTGTCGGCGAGGATCGCGCGCAGCAACTCCGTGTCGCGCCCGCGCGCCACGTGCGGGCCCACGCCCGTCAGCATGTCGCCCAGGAAGCGCGAGACCTGCGCCGAACGCACCGCCTCGCGCTTCGCGGCGCGGGAGGCGGCCTGCTCGCGCGCGTACATCACCGAGCTGACCACCGTCGCGCCGATCATCACCACGGCGACGACGGCCACCGCCGCGAACGTGCCGCGGTTGCGCCGCACCAGCTTGTCCAGCCGATACGAAGTGCTGGGCGGGCCGGCCACCACCGGCTCGTCGCGCAGGTGGCGCCTGACGTCGGCCGCCAGGCCGTTGGCCGTCTCGTAGCGCCGGTTCCGGTCCTTCTCCAGCGCCTTCATCGTGATCCAGTCGAGGTCCCCGCGCAGCTCGCTGCGCAGGCGCTGCGGCGCCGTGCCGTGGTGCGCGGCCACCTGCGTGGCGCGCTCGCCCAGCGCGCTGAAGCGCGTGCTGGGCCGCGGCGGGTCCTGTTCGACGATGATGCGGCGGATGGCGTCGTAGCCGGCCTTGCGCAGCTCGCGCGACTCGAACGGCAGCGCGCCGGCCAGCAGCTCGTAGAGGATGACGCCCAGCGCGTAGACGTCGGCCCGCGTGTCGATGTCGTCGTCGTTCGCGGCGGCCTGCTCGGGGCTCATGTACTCGGGCGTGCCGATGATCTGGCCCATCTCCGTGAACATCGTCATCTCGGTCAGGCGCTGCGTGGTGGCCTTGGCCACGCCGAAGTCGATGATCTTGGGCACCGGCCGGCCGTCCACCTCGGCGACCAGGATGTTCGACGGCTTCAGGTCGCGGTGGATGACCGCCTTCTGGTGCGCGTGCTGCACGCCCTCGCAGATGCGCACGAACAGCTCCAGCCGCGCGCGCGTGCTCAGGTTGCGGCGGTTGCAGTACTCGTTGACCGGTTCGCCCTCGACGTACTCCATGACGAAGAAGGGGCGGCCGCGCTGCGTGGCGCCCGCGTCGAGCACCTTCGCGATGCAGGGGTGGTCCATCAGCGCGAGGGCCTGCCGCTCGGCGTCGAAGCGCGCCACGACCGCGCGGGTGTCCATGCCCTGCTTGATGACCTTCAGCGCGACGCGGCGCCTGATCGGCTCGGACTGCTCGGCCAGCCAGACGTCGCCCATGCCGCCCTGGCCGATGCGCCTGACAAGTTGGTAGGGGCCGATGACGGTGCCGACGTCCTCGTCGGCGGGCAGGCCGCCGGCGCCTCCGTGGTCCAGCGGCACGGTGCGGTCCAGCGGGAGCGTGCGCTCGGCGTCCTCGGAGCGGTCCGGCGGCGTGGCGTCGTCGTGGGTCATGGGGGCTCCCGGGTCGCGAACGAAAAGGATAATAGGGATCAAATTCGTCAAGTACTATAGATGAGCGGCCGGCGGCTGGCAATGGGAGATGACAAGAGACGTTCGCCGCGCCCGGCAGCCGCCCGTGACCGGGCCCAGCGCTCTGTCAACATATTCATTGACAACGGCTTTTGCCGATCACAAATCCAAGCAAATTTATCCGATTATTGGCTTGACGCCGCGCCCTTTCTTAGCGCACTATCGCATGAGTTGAGTGTTTGAGATGGGGGCGCCGGGCGGGCGCGCCCGGATCCGACAAAGAATAAGGAGAAGAAAGGAGCCATCCATGCGCGCGGAGTTCCTCAAGAAGCTGCCGGCGGTGGCCGCACTGGCGGCGGCCCTGGCCCTGGCCGGGGCCGGCTGCAAGGGCGGCGGCGAGACGACCAGCACGGCCTCGCAGTCGGGCGGCAGCGCCCAGGCGCCGAAGGTCTCGATCACCGCGGCCGACCGCAAGGAGGCGCACGAGCTGTTCACCATGCGCTGCGCCGCCTGCCACGGCCAGTTCGGGCGCGGCGACGGGCCGGGCGCCGCGGGCCTGAATCCGAAGCCGCGCAACTACGCCGACGCGGCCTGGCAGAAGACGGTGACCGACGAGGAAATCGAGAAGGCCATCGTCTACGGCGGCGCCGCGGTGGGCAAGAGCCCGCAGATGATCGCCAATCCGGACCTGCAGGCGAAGCCCGGCGTGGTGGCCGCGCTGCGCGAGAAGGTCCGTTCGTTCGCCAACCAGTAGAGAGCACGTCCGGAGACGGCGCCCCGGCGCCGCCTGGCCGGCCAACGCGGGAGGATCGAGTCCATGAAGCGTCTGCGCACTGTTCCCCGCCTGGGGATCGCCCTGGTGATCGTCGTCGCGGCGCTGGTGGCCGTGGCCTCCTGCGGCGGCGGACGGAAGGCCGGCGTCGCGGCCGGCGCCGATCTGAAGGCCCTGATGCTCGCGCGCGGGCTCACGGAAGAGGACGTGACCGCAGCCCTGAAGACGTTCACCCCGACCGGCAAGCGCGACGAGTTCATGCTCTTCGCCTCGGGCGGGCACGGCGGCAACATGATCGTCATCGGCGTGCCGAGCATGCGCATCCTCAAGTACATCGGCGTCTTCACGCCGGAGCCGTGGCAGGGCTACGGCTTCGACCAGGAGACGCGCGAGATCCTCGAGGCGGGCTCGCCGCGCGGCAACCCGCTGACCTGGGGCGACATGCACCACCCGGCGTTCAGCGAGACCAACGCCGACTACGACGGCCAGTTCATCTTCGCCAACGACAAGGCCAACGCGCGCATCGCCGTGATCGACCTGCGCGACTTCGCCACCAAGCAGATCGTGCAGAGCGGCCTGATCATGAACGACCACGGCGGCACCTTCGTCACGCCGAACACCGAGTACGTCATCGAGACGGCGCAGCAGGCCGCGCCGCTGGGCGGCGGCTACGCGCCGCTGTCCGAGTACAACGACAAGTACCGCGGCGCGCAGATCTACTGGAAGTTCGACCGCGCCAAGGGCCGCATCGTCAAGGAAGAATCGTGGGCCGTCGAGCTGCCGCCGTACATGCAGGATCTGGCCGACGCCGGCAAGGGCCCCAGCGAGGGCTGGGCCTTCTGCAACTCCGTCAACACCGAGCGGGCCACCGGCGGCCTGCAGGAAGGCAAGCCGCCCCTGGAGTCCGGCGCCTCGCAGAACGACATGGACTTCCTGCACGTCTTCAACTGGCGCAAGGCCGAGGCGGTGGTGCAGGCGGGCAAGACCACGACGATCGCCGGCATGCGCGTCATCACGCTCGAGACGGCCGTCGCCGAGGGCCTGCTGGCCTTCATCCCCGAGCCGAAGAGCCCGCACGGCGTGGACGTGGCGCCGAACGGCAACGACATCGTCGTTTCCGGCAAGCTGGACACGCACGCGACGGTCTACGACTTCGGCAAGATCAAGGCGCTCATGGAGGCCGGCACGTACGAGGGCAAGGATCCCTACGGCGTGCCGATCCTGCCGTTCCGCGAGGCGATCCGCGGGCAGGTTGAGATCGGGCTGGGGCCGCTCCATACGCAGTTCGACGACAAGGGCTTCTGCTACACGTCGATCTTCCTGGAGTCGAAGGTGGCGAAGTGGTCGCTGGCGGACCTGACGCTGGTCGACAAGACGTCGGTGCACTACAACATCGGCCACCTGTCCGCGGCCGAGGGCGACGCCCTGCACCCGAAGGGCAAGTACCTGGTCGCCATGAACAAGTGGGCCATCGACCGCTTCAACCCGGTGGGGCCGCTGCTGCCGCAGAACTTCCAGCTGATCGACATCTCGGGCGACAAGATGCAGGTCATCTTCGACATGCCGCTGCCCCTGGGCGAGCCGCACTATGCGCAGATGATCAGCGTCGACAAGCTCAATCCGATCGACATGTACACGCCGGTGGGCATGAACCCGGTGACGATGAGCCCGGATGCGCACGCGACGCTGACCGAGCAGGAGGCGCGCGTCGAGCGCAAGGCCGACGGCGTGCACGTCTACATGACGCTGGTGCGCAGCCACCTGAACCCGGACATCATCGAGGTCAAGCAGGGCGACCGCGTGCACATCCACGCCACCAGCCTGGAGCAGGCGCTGGACGCCACGCACGGGCTCTGCATCGACATGTACAACGTCAACCTCAGCATCGAGCCGGGCAAGGTCTGCAACGTGTCGTTCACGGCCGACCGCGCCGGCGTGTTCCCGTACTACTGCACCGAGTTCTGCTCGGCGCTGCACCTGGAGATGGCCGGCTACCTGCTGGTCAAGCCGAGCTGACGACCGAAGCACGGAAGCCGGCCCGCGGGCGGACGCCCGGCGTCCGTGGGCCGGCGGAGGTTCCCGGCATGAGCGTCCGCAACCATCCGAACCCCTGGCCGCGGCGGCGGCGCGCACGCGGCGGGCGAGCGACAGTTGGAGGCGCCTGGCTGGCGCTCTGCCTTGCGTCGTCCGCCGCGGCCGGGGAACTGCCGCCGCCGCCGGAGCGCGCGCGGCCGCAGCGGCCGCCCGGCGGGACCGTGGTGCCGGCCGGGCCGGGGCCGGGGGCGGCGGGGGGGGCGGCGGCGGGGGGGGGGGGGGGGGGGGGGGGCCCGGGGGGGCCCCGGGGGCCCCGGGGGGTGGAGCGCCCCCCCCACCCGGGGG
>CAYNPY010000004.1:8726-61993 GCA_964399195.1 uncultured Fibrobacteraceae bacterium | reverse complement strand
GGGGCGGGCCGCCGGGGGGGCGGCGGCGCCGGAGGGGGCGGTGCTGGTGCTGGCCCCGGGGCGGCACGAGGGCCCGCTCGTGATCGAGCGACCCCTGACGCTGTGGGGCCCGCCGGAGGCGGTGGTGCGCTCGCGCGGCACGGGCACGACCGTCGACGTGAAGGCCGACGGCGTGAAGCTGCTGGGCTTCTCGGTCGCGGGCAGCGGCCGCCGCTTCGAGGACACCGACGCCGCCGTGCACGTGCGCGGCGACGACGCGGTGGTCGAGGGCCTGGGCGTCACGGAGGCGCTGTTCGGCATCGCGGCCAGCGGCGTGCACCGGACGCGCATCGTCGGCAACGAGATCGTCGGCTCCGGCGCGCGCGACTTCGGCCTGCGCGGGGACGCCATCCGCCTGTGGGAGGTGCGCGACGCGCGCATCGAGGGGAACGTCGTCCGCGACAGCCGCGACATCGTCGTCTGGTACTCGCCGGGCAACGTGATCGCGGGCAATCACGTCGTGCGCGGCCGCTACGGCACCCACTTCATGTACAGCAGCCGCAACGAGGTGCGCGGCAACGTCTACCTGCACAACCTGGTCGGCGTCTTCGTGATGTACTGCGACCACGTGGAGGTGACCGGCAACCTGATGGCCGCGGCCGACCCGAACGACGGCATGGGCCTGGGCCTCAAGGAGGCGGGCGACGTCGTGGTGTCCGGCAACCGCTTCGTGCGCAACCCGACCGGCGTCTTCGTGGACACCTCGCCCATCCAGATCACGCACGAGAACCGCGTGACCGGCAACGCGTTCGAGTTCTGCGACGTCGGCGTGGCGTTCCACGCCGGCGTCAAGCGCAACACCTTCCTGGAGAACTCCTTCCACGGCTGCGCGACCACCGTGCGCGTGGGCGGGCACGGCGACGCCACGCAGGTGCGCTGGGGCGGCAACTACTTCGACGACTACGCCGGGTTCGACCTGGACGGCGACGGCACCGGCGACGTGGCGCACGAGCCCAGCTCGCTGTCGAGCCAGCTGACCAGCACGCGCGAGAACATCCGCTTCTTCCGCGGCACGCCGGCGCTGGGGCTGCTGGACGTGGTCAGCCGCGTGCTGCCCATGCTGGCGCCCAAGGTGCTGTTCAGCGACGCCACGCCGCGGTTGCGGCGGCCGGCGCCCCCGGAGGTGCCCCGTGCGCATTGAACTGCGCGGCGTGAGCAAGCGCTTCGGGCGCGTGACGGCCCTCGACGATCTGTCGCTGGACATTCCTTCGGGGCGTCGCGTGGCGCTGATCGGGCCCAACGGCTCGGGCAAGTCCACGCTGACGCGGGTGCTGATGGGCATCGTGGCGTCCGAGGGCGAGGTGCGCCTGGGCGGGCGCGAGCCGGCGGCCTGGCGCCGGGAGCGGGAGGGCCGCCTGGCCTACGTGCCGCAGGTGGCGCCGCAGCTGGGCGCCGGCGTGGGCGAGGTCATCGCCGCGATCGGCGCCATCCGCGGGCTGCCGCCCGGGCGCGTGGCTGAGCTGGCGGCGCGGCTGGGGCTGGACGTCGGGGCTGTGGCCGGCAAGCCCTTCCGCGCGCTGTCCGGCGGCATGAAGCAGAAGCTGCTGATCGCCCTCGCGCTGGCGCCGGAATCCTCGCTGCTGATCCTGGACGAGCCGACCGCCAGCCTGGACGCCGCCGCGCGGCAGGTCTTCTACGAGCTGGTGGGCGAGCGCGCAGGTTCGGCGACGCTCCTGCTGTGCTCGCACCGTCTGGAGGAGGTGCGCCACCTGGTGGACCACGTGGTGGGCCTGGAGGAAGGGCGGCTGGCCTTCGACGGGCCGGTGGCCGCCTACCTGGGCGCGCGCAGCCACGGCGTCATCGAGGTGTACCTGCGCGACCGCGCGCACGAGCCGTGGCTGCGGGCGGGCGGGTTCCTGCCCGGCGCGGGTCTGGGCTGGGCGCGCACGGTGGCGCACGACGAGAAGCTGGACATCGTGCGGCGGGTGACCGCGGCGCTGGGCGCGGACCTGGAGAACCTGGTCGTGCGCGACCTGGATCTGGTCGAGGACCCGGGCGGGGACGAACAGGGAGCGCAGGGCGCTCTGGGCGAGGATGCGGCGGCGACGGAGCCGCCGGCGCGCCGGGAGGGCATCGCATGACCGACGTGAAACGTCGCCGGCTGCTGCCGGTCTTCATCATGGCGGGCGTCGCCGTGGCCGTCCTGGCCGTTGCGGCCGCCCTGCGCCGCGCCGAATCCCTGCCGAGCGGGCCGCAGGAGGTGATCTGGGACCACACGCAATGCGCCGAGTGCCGCATGTCGGTCAGCGAGCGCGCCTGGGCCGCGCAGGCGCAGCTCACGGACGGCCGCGTGCTGGACTTCGACGACTGCGGCTGCCTGTTCCGCTTCACCGCGCGCGAGAAGACGCCCGTGCACGCGGTCTACTACCGGCACCTGAGGGAGGACCGCTGGCTGGCCGAGGCGGAGGCGGCGTTCATCACGGCCGGCCCCTCGCCGATGGGCTACGACCTGGGCGCGCTGCCCGCCGGGACGCCCGGCGCCGAGCCGGCGGCCGTCGTGCGCGCCGAGCACCAGGCCGCCGTGCGCGCGGCCGACCAGGGAGGGGCGCATGCGCATTGACCGCACCCGCACCCTGGCGCTGGCGCGCCTGGACCTGGGCGACGTGCTGCGCTCGCGCTGGCTCTTCTTCTGCCTGCTGCTGTACGGCGCACTGGCGGTGATGTTCCTGCTGGTGGGCCTGCGCGAGTCGACCGTGCTGGGGTTCACCGGCCTGGGCCGCGTGCTGCTGTCGATGAGCCACGCGCTGGTGCTGCTGCTGCCGCTGCTGGCGCTGTCGGCCACCGCCCAGGTGGTCAACCGCGCCCAGGACGACGGCACCCTGGAGCTGATGTTCAGCCACCCCGTCACGCGCGAGGAGTACTTCGTCGGCGTCACCCTGGTGCGCTACGGCGTGCTGCTGGCGCCGTTCGTGCTGCTGATGATCCTGGTGACGCTGGTCGGCTGGCTGGTGCTGGGCAGCGCCCCGGCCTGGGGCTTTTTGGGGCGCGGGCTGCTGGTGTGCTCGGCGCTGATCTGGGCCTTCACCGGCTGCGGCCTGGCGGTCTCCACCTTCGTGCGCAACCAGGCGAAGGCCGTGATGATCCTGCTGGGGATCTGGGTCACGTCCGTGGCGCTGCTCGATTTCCTGCTGATCGGCGTGATGCTGCAGTGGCGCCTGAACCCGCAGAGCGTGTTCCTGCTCGCCGCGCTCAACCCGGTCGAATCGGGCCGCCTGGCCCTGCTCTCGGCGGCCGAGCCGACGCTGACGGTGCTGGGGCCGGTGGGGTTCTACCTGGCGCACCGCGTGGGGGCGCCGGCGCTGCTGGCCGTGGGCGCGCTGTGGCCGGCGCTGCTGGGGACGGCCGGCTGGTGGCTGGCGCTGCGGCGCTTCCGCCGGCAGGACCTCACTTGAACCGCGCGCCGGGGCGGCGGTTCCGGCGCGGAAGGAAGGGACTCCCATGCGGCGCATCCTGCGCAACTTCACGACCGTGCTCGGCCTGCCGGTGGCCGGGCGGCAGCGCCTGCTGCTGGTGGCGCTCATCATCCCGCTGGCGGTGAGCTTCTTCTTCCCGCTCTGGCGCATCCGCATGGAGGCCCCGCAGTATCCCAAGGGCCTGCACATGGACATCTACGCCTACAAGCTGGACGGCGGCAACGACGGCCGCGACGTGAACGAGCTCAACGCGCTGAACCACTACATCGGGATGCACAGGATCGAACGCAGCACCGTGCCCGAACTGGGCTGGATCCCGTTCGCCTTCGGCGCCCTGGCCCTGCTGACGCTGCGGGTGGCGGTGCTGGGGCGCGTGCGCGACCTTGTGGACCTGAGCGTCTTGATCGGCTACGTCACCCTGTTCTTCTTCGCTCGCTTCGTGCTCATGCTCTACCGCTACGGGCACGACCTGGACCCCACGGCGGCGCTCAAGCTCAAGCCGTTCATGCCGGTCATCGTCGGCACCAAGCAGATTGCCAATTTCACGACGCAGTCCTATCCTCTGGCCGGCACGATCCTCGTGGGCATCTTCGCCGGCGGCGTCATGGCGCTGACCGGCTGGCACATCATTCGCGGCTCGCGTCTCGCTTCCGGTTCCGGGGAGGCGGGTGCGGGGGATTGCTGAACGGCATGGTGAACCAGACGACGCGCTATGCGCTGCAGATCCTCGGCTACCTGGCCCGCAGCGATGCCACGCTGGTCCCGCACGAGCAGATCGCCCGCGAAGTGGGGCTTCCCGCCAACTACCTGTCCAAGATCCTCAACCAGCTGCGCAAGAGCGGCATCGTCGAGTCGCGCAAGGGCTGGGGCGGCGGCTCGCGCCTGCTGCCGGACGCGGCGGAGCGGCCGCTGCTGGACGTGGTGCGCGTGTTCGAGGGCGAGCGGCCGGCGGGCATCCCGGCCTGCATCTTCGGGCTGCCCGAGTGCGGTGACGGCAATCCGTGTCCGTTGCACGACCAGTGGACCGGGATCAGGGACTCCTTCCATCACCTGCTGCAATCCACAACGGTGGGCGACCTCAAGCGGCGCACGGTGCAGGCGGAGCGCCCGGACCTCGGACTGCTGTAGGCGAGCGCCGGCACTGCCCCGCGACGACGGACCCGTCGTCCTGCCCGATCCCAATATGCGGACAATGTTGTCCAAAAATGCTCTTGCGGTCTGAATCTTCAGTGTGATACGATGATTGCAATCCTGTATCGGCGGGCGGTCCAAGCCATAGCCGCCGACACCGGGCAAATACGCCCGTCACGGCTTGGACCGGGCCGATCCTCGCAGAGCACTCGAAGGGACGGGGAATCATGAGCGACGGCTACCGTAACGCAAAGAATCCGAGGGAGTTCGGCGGCACCATGCTCCTGCCGCTGGTTGCCGTGCTCCTGAGCGCGACGTCGGCCGTCGCCCAGAACTGGACCGAAGCAGGCGACGCCGGGAGCCTGGTGGCCAGCGCCCAGGTTACCGCGGGTTCCGGCCCCCTCCAGTCGATCAGCGGGTCGCTCGCCGAGCACGGCGATGTCGACGTCTACTGCCTGCAGTTGAACGCGGCGCCGCCCGCCGGCCTGGCGCTGGCCAGTTTCGCTTGCGCCTCCCAGGCCTACCCGTCCCTGTACCTGTTCGACGCCAACGGCATGGGGGTCATCGCCAACATGCTCTGCTGGTCCGGATGGAAGTACCTGGTCGCGCCGAACGGGTCGCTGGCGCCGGGCCTCTACTACCTGGCCATCTCGCACCCCGGCTATCTGCCCCAGTCCTCGGGCGGGCCGATCTGGAACTACACGCAGGGAGGGCAGACTCCCCCGGACGGCGGTGGGGGCGGCTTCCCGCTCGTGTCGTGGGTGGGTCCCGACAGTGTCGTGCCGGTGTGGGATTACGTGATCACGACACAGGGGAACTACATCACGTTCTGCGAGACGGCGACTTCCGTCGAAACCTCCACTTGGGGGGCGTTGAAGGCTGTCTACGGAAACTGACGACGACCAGGTGCGGTGACGCCGGCCTGGACGGTCAATGGTTCCGTCTCGGCGAGGCGCCGCAGCCACCGACCGCCGGCGCCCACGTCGGGGCGGGTGTCAGCGCGTGACCAGGATCTTTGCCGTGCCCGTCCCGTCGCGGTTGGTCACGCGCAGCAGATAGGTGCCCGCCGCGACGGACGCGCCGCGACGGTCTCGTCCGTCCCATGCCAGCTCTTGAGAGCCCGTTCCACCCGCATCGACCGCGAGACGTCTCACGCGCCGTCCGGCCAGATCGAAGATCTCCGCCCTCGCATCGCCGGCCAACGGACGGGAGAGCATCACCCTGACGGCACCGGAAGCCGGATTCGGATACGCGGACAGCACGAGGCTCCCGGCGCCGCGCCCGGCGTCCACCGCAGCCGCCGAGCCGAACGCGATGCCGGCCACGCCGCTGTGGGGCTGCCGCCCGATGTTGCCGAAGTTCCCCGCCACGTACAGTGTCTGGCCGGCCACGAGCAGGTCGCGCACGGGTCCTTCGGCAAAAGGCAGCCAGGCCGTGTCCGTCGCGCCGGCGTTGTCGACCGCTCCCAGATAGGCCGTGCCAAGCGTGCCGTTGATGTTGTAGTGGTAGCCACCGATCCACAGCAGATCGTCCAGCGATACGATGTCCTCGCACGCGACCGTCGAGCAGACCGGCGACCACGGCTGCACGGCGCCGATAGCAGCGTCGAGCGCCACGGCCCGGTTGCGCGCCTGGCCGGCCGCCTGCGTCAGGTCGCCGACACAGTACAACAGGTTGTCCTGCCGCAGCAGCCCGCGCACGTCCCCAGAGATCTGGCACGCGAACGACGTGGCGGCGCCCGTGGCCGCATCCAGGGCGGCGACACGCGACCGCGTCGCACCACCGGCCGTCGCGAACTGCCCGCCGACGTAGACCACGTCCCCGTCGGGCAGGATGTCCAGCACGGCGTTGTCCGCGCCGGGATTCCAGTCCGCCAGCGCCAGCGTCGAGGTGGCGAACGCCGCCAGGCGGTTGCGCGTCGAGCCAGCAGCGGCCGTGAACGCACCCGCGACGTAGAGCCGGTCGCCGCCGACGGCCAGTGCATGCACGAGATTGGACGGCGACGGATCCCATGCGGTCGCCGCGCCGGTCACGGCGTCGACCTGCCCGAGATGGCTGCGCGCCGCTGCGCCGAGCGCGGTGAACGCCCCGCCCACGACAATACCCGAGGGCAGCGGCGCGATGGCGTAGACCCAGGAGTTCGCCTGCGGATCCCAGTTGGTTGCGGCGCCCGTCGCCAGGTCGAGGGCCGCCAGGTTCTGTCGCAGGACGCCGCCGACGCCGGCGAAGGATCCGGCGGCGAACAGCGTGGCGCCGTCGAGGGCCAGCATCCTCACGACGCCCGTCGTCTGGCTGGTCCAGCTGGTGGGCGCGCCGCTCGCGGCGTCGATCGCGGCCAGCCTCCGGCGCGGCTGGCCGCCGACCGAGGCGAACTGCCCACCGGCGAATACCGTCGTGGCTGTGGCCGCCAGCGAGTACACGAAGTGGTCGGCCGCGGGATTCCAGCCCGTTCGCGCGCCAGCCGCATCGTCGTTGACCGCGCCCAGGTAGGCGCGCGCCGTGCCGCCGATGGCGGTGAACTGGCCGCCCAGGTAGACGACCCCGCCGACCGGAGCCAGCGCCCAAACGGTGGCGTTGGGTGCGGGCGCCCATGAGGTGAGCGCACCGGAATCGAGGGCGAAGCATGCGGCGTAGTTCCGCGTCTGCCCGCCGAGGCTGGTGAAGCCGCCGCCCGCGAACAGCCGCGAGCCGTCGATCACCAGCGTGTACACCGGGCCGTTGCCCGCCGGATTCCAGGCCGTTGGCGCCCCCGATTCCGGATCGAGCGCGGCCAGGCGCCCGCGGGCCTGCCCGCCGATGGTGCTGAACCAGCCGCCCGCGTAGACGTGCGCGGCGCCGGCGACCAGGCTGTGGATGTTCCCGTTGGGGGCCGGATTCCAGGCCAGCAGGGCGCCGCTGGCGGCATCCAGCGCCGCCAGCCTCGTGCGCGCGGTGCCGTTGACCTGCGAGAAGTCGCCACCCACGTAGACCGTCGCGCCCAGGCGCGTGATGGCGCGGATCAGGCCGTTGGTGGTGGGATTCCAGGCCGCATCGACGGTGCCGTCGGCCAGCACGTGCACCAGATTGCGGCGGTCCAGGCCGTCGGCGAAAGAGAACTGGCCCGCGGCGTACCAGCCGCCCGCGCCGTCCGGCACCGCGGCATTCACGCCGCCGCCGGTGGCGATGGGATACGTGATACGGCCGAGCGCGGCCAACGGCGCGCCGCTGCCGGCGGCGATCGCCACCAGCGCGCCCGTCGGCGGGGCCACGACACGGAAGTTGCCGCCCAGGTAGAGCGTGCCCGCGTCGGCGGCCAGCGCGGCCACGTCGCCGTCGGTGACCCACAAGTTGCTGACCATCTGCGCCGCGCCGGCGCGCGGCGCCCAGGCCAGGGCCATCATCAGGACATGCAGGCCGCGGACGGCGGCCGCTCGCGCGCGCGGGGAGTTCATGCGCCACCTCGTTCCGGTCCGGGACGATCCTCGCGCCGGCGGTGCCACCGCGGGCCGAGGGGGTTCTCGTTCGGAATAACGCATTCGCGGCGCCGAACCCGACATGCGGCCGGCAGCGCGGCCGATCAGTGCTCCCGGCCGGAGCCCAGTTCGCGCAGGATATCGCGGCCGCGCCGCACCATGTCGTGGCCGGGCTCGTAGATGGCGGCCAGGTCCGCGGTGGCGCGCGTGGCGAGCGTCTCGGCCTCCATGCGGCGCCCCTGCCGCAGGCGGCAGGCCGCCACGCCCAGGCGGGCTTCCGCCAGCGGACCCTGGCCCAGTTCGGGATGGGCTTCCAGCACGGCCAGCGCGGCGGTCAGCAGGCTGTCCGCCTGCGCCAGATGGCCCCGGTCCAGCAGGACCCAGCCCAGTCCCTTGGTCACGAGCGCCAGATCAGGCGCCTGGGCCCCGTCCAGCCGCCGGCGCGCCGCCAGCACGCGTTCGAACAGGCGCTGCGACGCGTCAAGCCGCCCGGCGCGGTGCAGCACGACGGCCTGGTTGTTCAGCGTCCGCAAGGTGCCGCTGTTGTCCGGGCCGATGGTCGCGGCGAGCACATCGTGGGCGCGGGCGAACCACTCGGCGGCCTCATCGTAGAGGCTGCGCGAGTAGGCGAGCATGCCCAGGGCGTTGTAGCTGCGTCCGAGTTCGAGGTGAGGGCCGCCGTATACGCTCGCGTTCATCTGTGCGGCTTCGACCAGGCAGGTCCGGGCCTCGTCGAGCCGGCCCTCGTCCCGCAGCAGCGAACCGAGGCCCGTCAGCGTGCCGGCGATGTCGACATGCCCCTGCGGATACAGTCGGCGCCGGATCGCCAGCGCTTGCCGATAGTGGGATTCGGCTTCGGCGGCCTGACCGAGATCCTCCAGCACGGCGGCGCGGTTGTGCAGGCTGGTGGCCACGTCCGCGTGCGATTCCCCGAGCAGCCGCCGGCGCAGGGCGAGCGCCTGCACGTGCAGCGAATCCGCCTCGGCGGCGCGACCGGCGCGGTACAGGCAGACGGCGAGATTGTTCAGGTCGGCGGCGATCGCCGGGTCGTCCGGGCCGAGCAGCTCCAGTTCGATGGCCAGCACCTCGCGGTACAGGCCCTCGCTGGCCGCCGGGTCGCCGGCCTGGCTCAGAACGCCGGCGAGGTTGGCCAGCGACGCCGCCGTCGCCACGTGACGGCGTCCATGGGCGTGCTCGTGGATCGCCAGGGACCGGCGGTGCAGAGCCTCGGCGCGTTCGAACTGGCCAAGCTCGTAGACGACGCCGCCCAGCGCGTCGGCCACCCGCGCCACCTCCGGCGACGACGGGCCGTGCACGGCCTCGGCCTGCGTCAGCGCTTCGCCCAGCACGGTGTCGGCGTCGGCGTAGGCGCCGACCAGGCGCAGCAGTTCGCCGACCGTCACGATCAGCTCGGCCCGCAGCGCCGGCTGCTCGGCGAGCTGGCCGCGCAGGTCACGGGCGCCGCGGCGCAGGATCTCCCGCGCGGTCACCTCGCGTCCCTGCGCGGCGGAAGGGTCGGCCGCCGCGAAGATATCCAGCAGGAATGCCCGCGACTGTTCGGCCCGCGCCGCCTCGCGCGCCGCGCGCCGCGCCTGCCAGGTCGTCGTCGCCAGGCCCGCCACCAGGGCGCCGAGCACCAGCGCGCCCGCCACGACGGCGACGCGGTTGCGCCGCGCGAACTTCGCCACCACGTAGCGGCGCGAGGGCGCGTGCGCCAGCACCGGTTCACCCGCCTCGGCGCGGCGCAGATCGTCCAGCAGGGCATCGACCGACGCATAGCGCCGCGCCGGGTCCTTGGCCAGGCACCTGGCGACGATGTTCTGCAGATCGCCGGCCAACAGCCGGTCGCCGCCCAGTCCGACGATTGCGCCGGTATCCGCCGCGCCCGCTCCGCGAGCCGCCCGCGTCAAGGGCACCGGTTCCAACTCCGCCGCGGCGCGCAGCAGCTCATGCTCGGGAACGCCCACGGCGCCGTGCGGCGACTGGCCGCACAACAGTTCGTAGAGCACGGCGCCGAGCGCGTAGATGTCCGTGGCCGTCGTGATCGCGCCGCCGGTCACCTGCTCCGGGGCCGCATAGCGCGGCGTGAACGGCCGCGGCCCGGTCAGCGTCAGGTCAGGTCCCTCGTCGTCCGCCAGGAGCTTGGCGACGCCGAAATCGAGCAGCTTCACGCGTCCGTCGTCGCCGACCAGGATGTTGGACGGCTTGAGATCGCGGTGCACGACCAGGTGGCGATGCGCGTGGGCCACGGCCTCGGCGACCTCGCGGAAGAGGCGCAGGCGCGTCCGCAGGTCTGCCGCGCCGGCCCGGCAGTGGTCCGTCAGCGCCACGCCCCGCACCAGTTCCAGCGCGAACCACGGCCAGCCGTCGTCGCTGATGCCGCCGTCCAGCAGGCGGGCGATGCCCGGGTGGGTCAGGCGCGCCAGGATGGCGCGTTCCCGCCCGAAGCGCGCCGCGAGGTCACCGTGCACGTCGCTGCGCGCCAGCACCTTGATCGCGACGCTCTGGGCGTAGTCGCCGGCGCAGCGTTCGGCGGCATGGACAAGGCCCATGCCGCCGGCGCCCAGCAGCGGGCCCAGGCGCCAGGCGCCCAGGACGCGACCTTCGAACGAGGGTCCGTCCGTGTCCGACTCCGGGAACAACGTCGCCGCCCACTCGCCCAGGGGCTCTTCCAGGAGATCGCCGAAGCGCCGGTCCGCGGCCAGCAGCGCCGACAGGGTGGCCGCGAGTCCAGGCCGGGTGGAGCGCAGGACGTCCAGCCGCGCCTGCCGCGCCGCTTCCGTTGCTGCGAGCAGGTCGTCCAACTCGCCCAGCAGCTCCTCGCGCAGCCGCGCGTCATCGGGCAGATCGATCATGACACCGGACCGCCGTCGGCGAGCGACAGGCTCAGCAGTGCGCGCGCGCGTAGCCAGTCGCGTTCGACCGTGCGCGTCGTCACGCCCAGCAGGCCGGCGATCTCGGACACCGTCAAGCCGCCGAAGTACCGCAGCTCGACGACCTCGGCCAGCCGCGGCTCCAGCGCTCGCAGACGATCGAGGGCCTGGTCGACGGCCAGCAGCAGTTCCAGTCGCGGCTCGATGGCGGGTTCGTGTCCCGTCAGTCCGGTGTGGTCGGCGCCATCGCCGCGACGGGCGGCCAGGCGCCGGCGGGCGCCGTCGCGCAGCAGGTGCCGCATGGCCAGGCTGGCCACGGCGAAGAAGTGGCGCCGGTCCTGGAAATCCGCCGCGCGCGGGCCGAACAGGCGCAGGTAGGCTTCGTGGACGACTGCCGTCGTGTTCATCGTGCAACCGGCGCCTTCACGCCGGCGATGCCGGCGCGCGATCAGGCGCAGCTCGTCGTACACCAGCGGAAGCAGGGCTTCGAGTTCCGCCTGGCCGCCGGCGCGGGCGCGCCGCAACAGCGAGGTGATGTCCGGCGCCCGGTCCATGGCGAGCCTCCCCGGTCGGCGCGATCGCCCGAGTGTACCGCCCCGGGGGGCGGGGCGGCAATGCCCGAGCGAAAAAGAAGGATTTCGTGTCGGGTTTCCCGGCTGGGCCGCGTTAACAGGAGTGGAGGGAGCGGCGGCCCGCCGCCTCCGCAACGGAAACAGACCGGGAGAGGTGATCATGTCACGAATCCGCTTCGCGACCCTGGCGGCCGCCATCCTGGCCGTTCTGGCCGCTGCCCTGCCCGCCGTCGCCGACGCCCCCGAGCCTCGGGTTCCGGCGGCGTCGCCCACCCCCGACCGGGAGACTGCGATGGACCCCTTGACGCCCGCCGAAGCCGTCGATCCTGCCCTGGCGGCCTGGCGTGACGGCGTCCTGCCCGGCATCCGGGCGTTCCTGGCGGCCGAGCGCGAGGCGCTGGCCTCGCTGACCGCCGTGAAGTCAGGCGACCCCGAGGCGCAGCGTGAACGGAATCGCCTTTGCGAGGAGCGGAAACTGCTGGGCGAGAGGGAAATCGCGCTGCGCCAGCTGGCGTGGGCCGAAGCGTACGGTCGTGCACCACTGGCCGAGCGCCTGCGGAGCCGGGTGGCCGCGCTCGAGACCGCCTGGCCGGAACTGCCCGCGGCCGCCGCGCGCGTGTACGGCAGCGGCGCGGCGCGGATCGGCGTCGGGCGCGAAGCGGCAGCCGGCGACGGAGGTGCGCGATGAAGGCGCCCGTGCCGCCCGCGGGTCGCCCGCCGCGACGGGCGCCGTTCGGCTTCCGGCTGCCGGCCGCCGGCGTCGTGATCGTCGCCTGCGCGCTGGCCCTGGTCGCGCCGGCGCGGGCGGACCTGGGGCCGCCGGTAACCGTGGAACTGACGGGCGAACCACGCCCGGCCGAAGCCGGGGCGGAATTCAGCGACACTCTCCGCTTCACGGCGGCGCGCGACCTGGTGCTCAGCGCGGTCGAGATCGTCGCCGACCCGGCCTGGCAGGTTCTGGCGCTCGCAGACCCCGGACCGCTTCCGCTGGCGGCCGGGCAGTGGGTCGACGTCCCGTTCCGCGTGCTGGCGCTGGATCCCGTCACGGCGCCGCTGGTCATCACGTACCGCTTCGACGACCTGCCGGCCAGCGCGGCGCTGAGCCTGTCGCCCGTCGACTTCGCCGAAGGACAGACCGCGCAGCCGACCGGGCGCGTGGATCCCGACGGGAAGAGCGCTGACCGGTCGGCGCCCGACCTGCTGCGGCCGGAGCCGGCAACATCGCCGCCCGAGCCGCTGGACGCCGGAGCGTCCGGCGACAAGGCGGGCCGCTGGATCACCGTCCAGGGCCGGTTCTTCTACGAGCGCCCCGACAAGGTGCTCGACGGTGCCGACGGCATGACCTTCGAGGTCTACGCCGACGGCCTGAAGCGCGCCGTGGGCGTCACCGACGCGCTCGGCTACTACTCGGCGACGTTTTTCTGGATCCCGGCCACCTTCTGGCAGGACCTGAATCCCGACCTGCGCGTGGAATTCGTCTCCGACAGCGCGAAGGTCCGGACCCTCAATGCGGCCGGCTATCCGTTGCGCTGGTTCACCCCCACCTGGCCCAACTTCACCGGCAACGCTCTCGATGTGGGCTGGCAGAAGCCGAAGGATCCGGAACAGCACGTCTACGTGCACGGCCAGACCACCTTGACGCGCACCTGGCGCTGGGTCCTGCTGGAGACCGGCGTCGACTGGCTGAAAGTCAACCTTTGGCGCGCCGCGAAGGCGGGTGATGCGTACTACTCGCCCGGGAAGAACATCTTCATGGGCACCGATCGCATGTGGCAGGAGATCACCGTGGTCCACGAGGCCGGCCACCACTTCCTGGAGTGGCACGCCGACGGGGTCATGGGGCCGAACCAGTACTGCAACGGCGTGTGCGACGGCGACGACAACTGCGGCCACTGCACGTGGTGCGTCGAGGACGCCGAAGACGCCTGGAACGAGGGCTTCCCGACCTGGATGGGCACGATGGTCGGCCGCCAGTTGCCGCAGATGTACGGAGTCCAGCCGTATTCGATGCTCTCGTTCGAGTACCTGGCGCTGTGCGGGGACAACGCGCCGGCCACCTTCGACGACCCCTGGCGCAACGAGGGGCCGTTCGTGGCGCTGCTGTGGGACATCGTCGACGCGAACAACGAGGACGACACACTCACGACGGAGACCTCCGGCTGGAAGGACCGCCTGGCGCTGGACACCGACGCCATCTGGGACGTCGTCTGGGGCGACGCGCCGCTGACGCCGGCGGAGTTCCTGGCCGGATTCCTGGGCAACAACCTCTCGCTGCGCGAGGACGTGTGGGAGACCGCGCGCAAC
The DNA here is from genome assembly GCA_964399195.1 of uncultured Fibrobacteraceae bacterium. Lineage (GTDB taxonomy): Bacteria > Krumholzibacteriota > Krumholzibacteriia > LZORAL124-64-63 > LZORAL124-64-63 > CAINDZ01. The sequence continues at coordinate 48,209 of CAYNPY010000004.1, read as the reverse complement.
AGCGGCTACGAGATCGACACGCAGGCGCCGCCGCTGCCGTTCGTGTTTTCCTCGACCAGCCACGTGCCGGGCGTGCCCTCGGCCGACGGCACCGTGGACCTGTACTGGGTGGCCGCGCTGGACGACGCCTCGGGCATCGCCGGCCACAGCCTGAGCGCCCATGTCGGCGGGCCCGTCGATCCGGGCACCATCCTCAGCTGCGGCGACGTGAACCAGTTCACGACGATCAATCTGCCCGCCGGCACCTGGTGGTTCACGATCCGCCCGCTCGACCGCGCCGGACACTGGAGCGCCGGCTACGCAACCTACGGTCCGGTGATCATTTCGGCGCCGGCGAACGCCGAACTGACGGCGACCCCGCCGCCGGGCTGGGCGCAGGCGCTGGTGCCGCTGACGGCGCCGAACTTCGACAGCATCCCGCCGCCGCCGCGCGCGCTGGGCGGTGGTATGCCCACGTGGTGGAGTCTGGGTGTCGCGAACAGCGGCAGCGGCGCGACGGTCGGTGACGTGCGCGTCGACGTGCGCGTCGACGGCCTGGCGCAGGGTTCGGTGCTGATCGAAGCCGGCGCGCCGCTGGCCGCCGGCGCGAGCCGGACTTGGCTGAACCAGGGCCCGCTCGTGGTGAGCGGCGGCCGCCACACCTTGGGGGCCTGGGCCGACGCCGGCGAGTCGGCCGCCGAAGCGGACGAAGCCGACAACCACTGGGCCTGGCAGTGGCTGTGGGCGCCGGCCGAGCTGGCGCCCGCGCCCGCCGTTGAGCTGGGCGCGCCGCCGCCGACAACCGGCGGCTGGGAGAACCTGGTCGGCGGCGCCGGCGGCGCGAACGTCGATGCCGTGCGCCTGCGGGTTCCGGCGGGCGAACTGCGGGGGATCTTCCTGTTCGCGGACGACGACCAGGCCGACTTCGACCTGCAGCTGCACGCGGCGTCCGACGATCCGCAGGCGGGACTGGACACCTGGCTGGCTTCCTCGGCGCGGCTGGCCGGGCAGCTCGACGCCGTGCTGATGCCCGCAGAGGCCGGCGAGGCGCTGGTCGATGCCGCAATCCTCAACTGGAGCGGCCACGCCGCGCCCGCGCGCGTCGGCCATGTCGCCGCCGGCGCCTGGACGCCGTACGACGACGCGCCCCTCGCGTTCGCCGAGAACGAAATGCTCAAGCTGGGCAGCGTCGTCATCGCGCCCGGCCAGGAGGGGCCGCTCACGCTCCGCGTGACCGGCGACGCCGCGGACGGTCCGCTGAGCCTGGCGTGGTTCGGCGCCCTGACGGCGCCCGCGAATCTCGACAGCTGGTCGGCCTACGCCCGAACCGGCGGCGACGGCGTCGCGCGCTTGGAAGTCTTCGTCGACACGCCGGGACCGCATGCCTTCGCGCTCTACCGCCATCCCGTGACTGGACGCCAGGCGCGAGCGGCACAGCTGCGCGTGGCGCCCACGCTGCCGGATCTGTTCCCGGTGGCGGCGGAGGGTTGGGCGGCGCCGCTGGTGCCGCGTCCGCAGCCGGACGGACTGCCGGGCGACGTGCCCGCGCCCGGCGAACTGCTGCCGGCGCCGGCGGCGACGTACTTCAACGTGGGGGCGGGCAACGGCGGCGCGATCGCTTACCCGCCCAATCCGTGCCTGGTTGCGGTGGACGGCGCGCCGGTGCTGCCGCTGGCGCTGCCGGGGCTGGCGACCGGCGAGATCGCCGGGCTGAATGACGCCACGCCGATGCTGGTGGCGGGCGGGCGGCACACGGCCGCGATGATCCTGGACGCGGAGGATCTCCTGCCCGAGGAGGACGACGCGAACAACGTTTGGGGCGCGCAGTGGATCTGGTCGCCGCCGGTCCTCGGCGCCGGCGCCTCGCTGGCCGCGGCGCCGCCGCTGCCGGACGGCGGCTGGGGCGCGATCGGCGATCCAGGCGCCGCAGGCCTGGCCCCCAACTGCGCCGGCTTCCGCTTCGGCGGCGAGCCCGACGGCCGCACGCGCGCCGGCCAGTGGGTCGGGTTCGTGGCGGTGCCGGCGGCCGGCGAGGATTGCGATGTCGCGCTGCACGAGGCGGCCACCGGGGCGCAGGACGGCTTCTTCGAATCGCGGGTGATGTCCGGCGGGCCAGCCGACGAGTGCGATTTCGTGCTCGTGAATTACGGGCGCACGACCCCGCGCGCGTTCGATGCGGGGCTGCGCCGGTTCGCCGGCGTCGGCGCCGCGCAGATCGGGTCGGTGGCGTCCAGCTTCCTCGGCAGCGACCCGAGCGGAGCGACGACTACCTTCGCCTTGCCGGCGGTGCAGGGCCTCGCGCTTCACGAGGTCTGGCTGTCGCCGGGCATCTGGCGCATCCGGCTGGAGAACCTCGACGGGACGGTGGACTACGGGCTCTCCGTGCACCCGGGCAACCTGCCCTGGCTGGCCAAGTCGCAGGTCCTGCCGGACGGCGCGGCCTGGCTCGCGGGCCCAGGGCAGGACGAGGCCGTCGTGGTGGACGTGGAGCAGGCGGGATACCTGTGCGTGGCGGCCTGGAAGCGCGGACCGGGCGACTGGCCCCTGTCCGGCAACTATCGGCTGGTCTTCGAGGCGGGGGTGTCCGGTGTCACGGAGCAGGAATCGCCGCGCGCGACGTGGCTCGTTGCCGCGGCTCCCAATCCGTTCAACCCGACGCTTGCCGTCACGTTCGAACTGGAGGGGGCGGGAGCGGCCAGACTGGAGGTCTTCGACCTGCAGGGCCGGCGCGTGCGACGGTTATGGGCGGGCGATCTGGCGGCGGGCCGCCACGACATGTCCTGGGACGGCCGTGACGACGGCGGCCGGCGCCTGCCGAGCGGCTCTTACGTGCTTCGCCTGACGACTCCCGGCGGCCGCTCCGATCACCGGCGCGTGACGATGCTGAAATGAAGACCGGGAGGCCCGCCAGGCGATTTTTCCGCCCCGAGCGGGATGGATCGTGGTATAGTCGGACAACAACAGCCAAATTGTCCGCTTTGTCGTCCCGGGGAGGTCGCCATGCCCAGCCAGCCCGCCGACCGGTCGTTTTTCTGGATGTTGTGCGTCTTGATCTCGGGGATCTTGTTGGCATTGCCGGGTGTTGCGCTGACCCAGCCCCACCCCGGCCCCGGCGAATGGGGCGACGCCCCCGAGGGCTCCCCCGCCTACCCGGCCCTGGGGGTCGCCGGCCTGTTCCCCACCTGCTATGGCGGGCCGGTCGGCTTCGTGTTCCACGCGAACCAGATGCCGATGGCCTGGTTCGGCGCGTCGATGGACCCCGAACTGGACGGCAACGCGGGCTTCTGCCCGCAGCCGCCCTACGAGATGGACGAGTGCTGGGGCGCCGCCGACGGCGACGGCGGCCTGGTCAACACCACCACGTTCACGATCTTCCAGAACAACATCCAGCCGTGCAGCAGCGGCCCGTACGACCCGATCGCGCCGGCCTGCGCGGTGGTCCAGTGGGGCGCCGCCATCGACATGAGGGTCTCGAACCTCTCGGGCAACGACGCGCTGATCAACGTGCTGTTCGACTGGGACCAGGACGGCCGCTGGGGCGGCCAGGTGCTGTGCCCGGGCGGGGGGCCGGTGCCCGAGCACGCGATCATCAACCTGCCGGTGCCCGACGGCTACGTGGGTCTGCTGTCGGGGCTGGCGCCCGGTCCGCTGCTGGTCGGCCCGAACACCGGGCCGGTGTGGGCGCGCTTCACGATCGGCGATCCCGTGCCGATGCCGATCGGCTGGGACGGAACCTTCACCTTCGACGTCGGCGAGACCGAGGACTACCTGCTGGCGATCGGCGACGGCAGCGTGGGCGACGCCGGCGAACTGGGCGACGCGCCCGAGGACGCGCTGGCCTACCCGAACGGCACGATGGGGCAGTTCCCGACCTGCATCGCGGGCGGGCCGATCGGCTACGTGTACCACCGCGCGCCGATCACCGCGTTCTTCGGGCCGACCGTGGACCTGGAGGGCGAGGGCAACCAGGACCTCTGCAACTTCAGCCGATACAACCACGACGAGTGCGACCAGGACGGCGACGCGGGCCTGGTGGTGCCGCGCGCGTACGACCTGGTGAACGGGACGCTGGCCGCCTGCCCGCTGCAGGGCGGCGCGCCGTCGCTGCCCGGCGCCTGCCAGCCGGTGAGCTGGGGCGGCGACATCGACATCGACATCGACAACTCGGGCGGGCCCGACATGCTGCTGCACGTGCTGGCCGACTGGGACCGCAGCGGCGACTGGGGGCAGACCGTGACCTGCGCCGGCGGCCAGACCGGCAGCGAGCAGGTCGTGGTCAACCAGCCGGTGCCGGCCGGGTTCAGGGGGCCGGCGTCGCAGCTCGGGCTGCAGCCGTTCACGGCCCTCAGCAGCGACGGGCCGGTGTGGTTCCGCTTCACGCTGAGCGATGCCGCGGTGCCCGTCGACTGGACCGGCGACGGCCAGTTCGGCGACGGCGAGACCGAGGACTACCTGCTGCACGTGGGCGGGCCGACGGACGTGCCCGCGGCCGAAACGGGCTTCGGCCTGCGCCTGCTGCCGGCGCAGCCGAACCCGTTCAACCCGCGCACGAGCATCGTCTGCGAACTGGACGCCGCGACGGTGCTGCGCGTGACGGTGCATGACGCTCGCGGCAGGCTGGTGCGGACGCTGGTCGAGGGCGCGCGTGAGGCCGGCACGCACGAGATCGCCTGGGACGGGCTGGACGACGGCGGTCGGCGCGTGGAGTCGGGCGTGTACCTCGTGCGCGCGGAGAGCGGGAACGGCGCCGTGACGCGGAAGGTGGCGCTGTTCAAGTGAGCATCGGCGGTTGCGCCGGCGCAACGATCACGACAGGGTGAGAGTTGCGCCGGCGCACGCCGCCGCCTCGGCGCCTGAATGCGCCGTCCCGGTAAGCCGTGGGCAGGCCGGCGATACGCAGGGAATGGCCGAGACGAAACTGGACCAGCCAAGGAAGCCCCCGGCCTTGCCGAAGGATGCCTGCCGCTCACTTTCATTTCATCAATACCAGTTTCCGGGTCCTGGTCGCGCCTGCGTGCTCGATTCGCGCGAAGTAGACCCCCGACGGCACGTCGATGCCCGACCGGCTGCGACCGTTCCACTCGGCGCGGTACGCGCCGGCTTCGCGGATCTGGTTGTCCACCAGGGTTGCGACGCGCGCGCCGTGCACGTCGTAGATCGCCACCGTCACGTTGCTGCGCGCAGGGACTGTGTAGCTCAGCGTGGTGGTCGGATTGAACGGATTGGGGAAGCTGCTCACGGAAAGGACGTACGACTTCGGCGGCCCGTCCACGCCGGAGAGCAGGTTGAACGTAGCCGGCGCGCCTTCGTTGCCGGAGAAGTCGGTCGCCGTCACGAAGTAGTGTGTGTACCCCGAGTTCGTCACGTCCAGGAAGGGTGCGACCGTGTAGTCCACCACGACCGCTGAGGCGAAGGTATTGGCGTTGGCGCCGTAGACCGTGAAGTAGTCGAAGTCCGTGGCGTTGGACTCGTTCCAGGACAGAAGACTGCCGCTGTTGAGGAGTCCTCCCGGAACGCCCGGCGCGAGGTTGTCGACAGAGACGCCGCTGTCGGCGGCGGAATCGAAGAACACCAGCGGATCGGCCGTGGCCGCGCGGACGTAGAATGTCGAGTAGTACCGGCCGAGCGTTGCCGTGGAATCGCCGAGGGTGGGGACGACGATGCCGTAGCTGGTCTCGCCGTGCGCGTTCACCGTGCCCACCTGCGTCCAGCCCTCCGCGCGCAATGCCAGCGGCGGAAGGCTGTCCGGCGCGGTCCTCGCGGCCGTTGTGGGCAGCGGATCGTCCCGGCGGTAGGCCTCGTAGTGGGTCACGGTGCGCGTCGAACCGGTCCGGTCGTGCGCCGAACGCACGAAACGGATCTGCAACTGGCGACCCTGATCGTTGCCGACATCCTGGACGGATGTGATCTGCGGTTCGCGCACGTCGGCGGTGTACCGGGCCAGCGCCAGGTCAAAGCTCCCCGCGCTCGTCAGGTCATTGCCGCCGAAATTCACCGTGGATACAAAGTAGCCCGCGAGAATCGCGTCGCCGTTCGTCGCCGCTGCGATCGCCCGCGACTGATCCGTGCTGGTTCCACCCAGTCGTTGCGCCCACACCGCGGCGCCCGCAGCATCGTAGCGCCCGATGAAGATGTCGTTGCCGCCCGCGCTGGCGAGTGGACCGGTGCCAAGATCGGCGGTTCCCGCAAAGTACCCGGCCGCCAGGATATTGCCGTTCATGTCGATGGAAACGGCGCGGCCGAAATCGCTGCCGGTGCCGCCGAAGCGCCGGCTCCACTGGTGCGCGCCGGCGGTCGTGTAGCGGGCAAGGAACACATCCGAGCCCTGGTTGGACAGAGCGCCGCCGCCGAAATCCGCACTCCCCTGGAAATAGCCCGTCATCACGATGTCACCTGCGGCGTCCACGGCCACGCCATAACCCTGGTCGCCGTTCACGCTGCCGTATCCGGAGGCCCACTGCAGCGTGCCCGATGTGTTGTACTTGGCGAGGAGGACGTCCGTGCCGCCGTTGCTCGAGAGGGCGACTCCCCACGTGGTGGTTCCCCCGAAGCCGCCCGCCACGATGGCGTTTCCGGAAGCGTCCACGGCGATGGCGCTTCCGGTATCGTTCGACGGCCCCCCCGCCATCTGCGTCCACAGCAGGGAACCCGCGGAACTGTGCTTCTGGACCACGATGTCGTTCCCGCCCTGGCCCAAGAACAGGTCGCCTCCGAAGGTGACGGTTCCCGTGAAGAAGCCCGTGCTGTAGACGTTGCCGGAGTTGTCCACGTCGACGGCGCTTCCGGCATCGGTGCCGGAACCTCCGTACGTGACGCTCCACTGGTGAACGCCGACGGAATTGTACTTCGCGACGAAGATATCGTTGCTGCCCCCGCTGGTGCGGTTGCCCCCGCCGAAGTCCACCGTTCCCTGGAAGTTCCCGGTCACTAGTACGCTGCCGGAGGAATCGACAGCGACACCGGTCGCCTCCTCGCTCCCGGTGCCGCCGAAGCGCTGACTCCAGATGTGGCCCCCGGCGGCAGAGAATTTGGCGATGAAGATGTCGTTGCTCCCACCGGAGATCAGGTCGCTCCCTCCGAGGTTCGCCGTGCCCACGAAGTGGCCCACCATGATGATGTTCCCGGAGGCGTCGATGGCGACGGCATCGGCGAAGTCGTTGGATGTCCCGCCGAAGCGCTCGCTCCAGACGTGGGCGGGGGTGAGGGCGAGGGACGCCGATGTCTCCACGACGAGACCGGTCAGGATTGCCAGAGCGGGTAAGATTCGGTGCATGGGATCTACCTCCGGGTGCGGGTAGCAGGACCAGTCGTCGACGGCGACCGGGGTCAAGTCCAGGGGGCCGCCTCCCGGCAAGGAAGACGGCCCCTGGCGCGGCTGATCCCGCGCTAGCGGTACGAGGCCTTGAAGCCCCCCCAGGTGCTCAGGTCGGTGGCTACCGGGTCCGGCGTGCCGCACTGCATGCGAATCGTCCCGGTCGTGCTGCCCGACCTGCCCGCGAAGGCGCCGCCGGGGGCTCCCACGAAATCGATGCGGTAGGTGATGTCGAAGAAGCTGTCGATCGCCCAACCGGTGGCCGTCGACCTCAGCGTCGTGTGACCGGGACTCGGCAGCCCGAGGCCGGTGCCGCCCGTGATGCGGAGCAGGTCGAAGTCCGGATCGCCGGGCGGGAGCTGACCCTGCAGGCGAAACATGTCGGTGTCAAAAGACTGCACATCCACGCAGCAGCGCGGCGCCTCGTGCACCTCGACGAAGATATCGAAGAAGGAGTCGACGCGCGAGTAGCCGGCAAGGTCCCCCGTGCCGGTCATGTCGAGGTGGAGCGGCGCACGGAACTGCTCGACGCCGCCGCCGAGCGGGCCGCCGACCGCGTAAAAGATGTCGAAGAACGAATCGATCCTGGCGTCACAGCGGACGGTTGTTCCCGGCGCCAATCCGTCGATGATCTGCATCGGGCTCAGGGAGACGTAACCGCACCCAACCGGCGGCAGGTCGGCGGTGCCGGCGCCGTTGTCCGGGACGATGCAGGCGACGGGCGTGCCCGCGACCACAGGCGATGATGCCCACATGGCCAGCGCGGACAAGGCGATGATCTTGCGAAGGACGCAGGCGGTGTGCGAGGAGCGTCGAGACATGATGGTACCTCCTCAGGCGGGTAAGGCTCCACCGGTCGCAGGAGTCCGCGCCGGCGATCCCGGCTGCGCGGGACTTTCGTCGCGACAGGCGCCCCGGGCGGAAAGCCTATCAAATTGATCTGCAATTGCCAGTGAAAAATGAATCATGAATACCAACATCGACATTGGTGTTGGTGAGCAAAAAACATATATCACGATATCCAATATCCATATATTATAACAATTTAGATTGACGCGATAAAATCAAAACCAATATAATCAGCTTTCAGGCACACGGTCCGGCGACACCGGGCACCGTGACGCTGTCCATTTGGGTCGATCCGTACTGCCAACAGCTGGAGGCCGCCCCATGGCGCGCAAACGACTCCCTGGTCTGGCCGCAACCGGCTTTCTCCTGTGCGGGTGTCTGCTGCCGGCCGGCGCCGACGCCCAGACAGCTTCCCACCAGTGGAGCGCCGGCTACGGCTCCGCCTCGCCCGACTATGGCTGCGGCATCGCCGTTGATGGGGCGGGGAACGTGTGTGTCACCGGCTATTTCCAGCTATCCGTCAGCTTCGGCGGCGCAAGCCTGACAAGCGCCGGCAGCACGGATGTGTTCGTTGCGAAGTACTCCCCAGACGGAGCCCACGCGTGGAGCCGACGCGGCGGCGGCACGGACACGGACCAGGCGCTTGCGATCGCGGTCGACAGCGCCGGCAACGTCGTTGTCGTCGGCACGTTCTATGGCACGGCGGATTTCGGTGGCGGCAATCGTATCAGCGCCGGCTCCAACGACGTCTTCGTCGCCAAGTACAGTGCCAGCGGCACGCACCTGTGGAGTCAGCGCTTTGGCGACACCGGTGGCGACGCGGCCTACGCGGTTGCCATCGACCCGAACGACAACATCTACGTGGCGGGCAGTTTCATCGTGAAGATCGATTTCGGCGGCGGGACGCTGTCGAGCGCCGGTTCCAGCGACATCTTCGTCGCCAAGTTCGATGCCGGAGGCGGGCACCTGTGGAGCCAGCGCTTCGGCGGCACCTCGTCTGATACCGGCCGGGCCATCGCCTGTCGGGGAACCAGCGCCGTGACTCTGGCGGGGAGCTTCCAGGCCACCGTCAACTTCGGGGGCGGCAACCTGACCAGCGCCGGCAGCGAAGACGCTTTCGTGGCGGACCTGACGCATGCAGGCACACATCGCTGGAGCCGGCGCTTCGGCGGCTCCAGCGCGGACTACGCCCTCGCGCTCGCTGTGGCCCCGGCCGGCTCCGTGCTGCTGACGGGCAGCTTCAACGGCTCCGTGGACTTCGGCGGCGGCAACCTGGTCAGCGCCGGGTTCAGCGACATCTTCCTCGCGAAGTATGACGACGCGGGGCTGCACGCCTGGAGCCGCCGGTTCGGCGGCACAAGCAACGACGCGGGCAACGGACTCGCCTGCGACGCGGATGGCAACGTGTTGTTGGCGGGCTATTTCTCCGCGACCGCCGACTTCGGCGGCGGTGACGTGACGAGTGCGAATGGGGCCGACTTCTTCATCGCGCGCTATGACGCCGTCGGCGCCTACCGCTGGTGCCGGCGGGCGGGCGGCACGGGCGAAGACGCCGGCCGCTCGCTCGCCGCCGCCGGCACCGGCACCGGCACCGCGGCGGTGACCGGGAGCTTCACGAGCACCATCGACTTCGGCGGCGGCACGCGGACCTCGGCCGGCGGCGCCGATGTCTTCGTCGCCAAGCTCGGACCATACTCCAACGAGCCCGTCATCACGGCGATCACGGACGTCGGCAACGACCAGGGCCGGCTCGTAAACGTCCGCCTGGATCGCTCCGGCTTCGACGCCGCCGGCTCCTCCGCGCCGGTCTACTCCTATGAGGTGTACCGCCGCGACGATCCGCCGCCGGCCCCTTCGATGGTCAAGTCGGCAGTCAAGTCGGCGGGCGACCGCTCCGGGCTGACCCGACTCCAGCTGCTGGACATCGGCTGGACCTTCGTGGGCGAGATGCCCGCGCACGGCCAGCCGAGCTACGCGATGGACGTCGCGACGGTCGGCGATTCGACCGTGTCACAGGGGCAGTACCTCTCGACGTTCTTCGTGCGGGCGGCGACCGCCTCGCCCGTGACGTACTTCGACTCGCCCAGCGCCCAAGGCTATTCCCTGGACAACCTGGCGCCCGGCGTGCCGGGCGGGCTCCTCTACGGCGCGGGTGCGCTGGCATGGGATCCCGCGGCCGCCGATGACTTCGACTACTTCGTCGTCTACGGATCCGGCACCGCTTCTTTCGACGACGCCGTGATCATCGACACCACGACGGCGCCGGGTCTCGATGTCTCGAGCTCGCCGTATCCCCACTACTTCGTCACCGCAGTGGACTTCGCCGGCAACGAGAGCGGCCCGGCCGCGGCCGACGCGACTTCGGCGGTGGCGGATCCGCCGCCGACTCCGGAACTCTCGATCGCCTGCCACCCGAATCCGTTCAATCCCCTGACGAGCATCAGCTACGCGGTACCGCGAATGGGCGTCGTTGCGGTCGAGATCTGCGACGCGCGCGGCGCGCGCGTGGCGACGCTCCTCGACGGCGAAGTGCGCGCGGCCGGAAACTACCGCCAGGACTGGAACGGCCGCGGCGACTGCGGCCGGCCGGTGCCTTCGGGTATCTACTTCGCGCACGTTCGCCAGGACGGCGCGGCCAGGACAGTCAAGATCACACTGGTGAGATAGCGGCACCGGGCACCGGTACCTCGCCGAAGGAGAGGCCCATATGCGCAATTCACTCATGTCCGTCGTGGCGGTCGTCCTGCTCGCGCTGGCGGCGGGCAGCGCCATGGCCGACCCGCTGTCGTCCGCCTTCACTTACCAGGGACGGCTTGAGCAGAGCGGCCAGCCGTACCAGGGCACGATCGGCAGCCTGAGGTTCCTGCTCTACGACTCGGCGACCGGCAGCAACTCGCTCGGCGCCTTCATCGCCAGTGGGGTTCCCGTCCAGGACGGCGTGTTCACGACCGAGGTCGACTTCGGCGCCGGCGTGTTCGACGGCCAGGAGCGCTGGCTCGAGATCATGGTCGAGGGGCAGACACTCAGCCCGCGGCAGCGGCTCAGCGCCACGCCCTACAGTTTGCAGACGCGCGGCATCACCGTCGACGATGCACTGAACGTCGGCATCGGAACCGGGATGCCGCTCGGACGCCTGCACGTCGAGGGCCCGGCGGGCGACGATGCCGTGATCGTGCCGCCGGGCGCCATCTCGGCCGACGAACTGCTGGACGAGCCCGGCCAGGCGCGAACCGAGACCCAGCAGTTGCTGTACCTGTCGGAGTACGGCACGTCGATGGTGACGACCTCGGTCTATTGCCCGACCAACGGGTTCGTGCTGGCGGTGGCCGAGGCCGAGTTCGTCACCGGCATGGAGCCCGGCGAGATCTCCGAAGTGTGGTTCGACATCAGGCCCTTCGGTTCGACGACGCCGCCGGCTCGCCGCTTCACGGTCAGTTCCAGCATCGGCCACCGCGTCAGGCAGAGCTGCGTTCGCGTGTTCCCGGTCGAGGCCGGAACCCAGATGTTCGAGTTCGTCGGACAGTCCTGGAACTCGTCCGCCTCTCCGGGGCGGGCGTGGAATCCCGAGCTGACCCTGGTCTTCCTGCCCACGCAGTACTGACGCGCGGGCAGTCGCGGAGGTGATGGAGGTGCGGAACACAAGCGTCATGGGCGCTGTCGCGGCGATCGCGTTGTTGGTCATGCCTGCGACGGCAGCCGAGGCGGCGGACATCGCCGACTGGACCGTCGACGGCGGTGGCGGCGCGCTGAGCGGCGGCGCCTGGAGCCTGACCGGCACGATCGGGCAGCTCGATGCCGGCGCGATGGCTGGCGGCACCTACACCCTGAGCGGCGGCTTCTGGTACGGCGGCCTCGCGGCGTCCTCCGTCGGTACTGGAGATTCCGGCCATCCCGGCGGTTCTGCGGGTCTGGACGGTGCGGCGGCCAGCCCCAACCCGTTCAACCCGGGCGGCGCCGTCACCTTCACGCTGGCCGAGCCGTCGCGCGTGCGGGTGCGCGTGCACGACGTGCGGGGCTCGATCGTGGCCACGTTGTTGGACGACGAACGGCCGGCTGGGGGGCACACCGTGCACTGGGATGGCCACGACCATAACGGAGCGGACGTCGCCAGCGGCGTGTATCTCGTGTCGGTCACGGCCGGCGGCAGTTCGGCAACCGTGCGCGTCGCGCTCGTGCGCTAGAGCGACCCCGTCTCGAACAGACCCGATCGGAGGACCGCCATGAACCGTGCGTACTTCAGCCTCGCGCTCGTCATGCTCGTTGTCGCAACGCCACTGCCGCTGCGAGCAGGCACCGCCGCGCACCTCTGGAGCCGCGGGTTCGGCTCGGTCGCCGGCGAGTACGCGTGGGGCGTCGATGTCGATGCCGCCGGCAGCACGTTCGTCGCGGGCTACTTCTCGGGCACGATCAACCTCGGCGGCGCCGACCTGACGAGTGCCGGGAATACGGACATCTTCGTCGCGAAGTACAGTCCCGACGGCACGCATCTGTGGAGCCAGCGCTTCGGCGGTACTTCCTACGACTACGCCATGGACCTCTGCGTGGATGCCCAGGGCAAGGTCCTGGTGACGGGCTATTTCCAGGGCACGGCGAACTTCGGCGGCGCGGACCTCACGAGCGCGGGCAGCTACGATGTCTTCGTGGCCAAGTTCTCTGCGAACGGTGTGCACAACTGGAGCCTTCGCCAGGGCGGGGCGTCCAGCGACTACGCGCTCAGGATCGCCAGCGACGGTTTGTCGCGCCCCGTGATCACGGGCTACTTCCAGGGAACGACAAACCTCGGCGGCGCTGCCCTGACCAGCGCCGGCGGCAACGACGTCTTCCTCGCGCAGTACAACAGTTCGGGTTCACACTCCTGGAGCCAGGCCTTCGGTGGCACCGGCGACGACCAGGCCCAGGGACTGGGCACCGATGGCGCGGGCACCGTCGTCGTGACCGGAGCCTATTCCGCAACGGCCAGTTTCGGCGGCGCCAGCCTCACGAGCGCCGGCAGCCGCGACATCTTCGTGGCCAGGTACAGTTCCGCGGGCGTTCACGAATGGAGCCGCGGCTTCGGCAACACGCTCAGCGACTACGGCAAGGATGTAGGCATCGACGGCTCCGGCAACGTCGTGCTGACGGGGTACTTCTACGGCACGGTGAACTTTGGCGGCTGGCCGCTGACGAATCCATCGGGATCCGACGTTTTCCTTGCCAAGTACAATGCATCGGGGACCCACCTGTGGAGCCGCAACTTCAGCGGAGCCTCCAGCAACTACGCGTGGTCGGTGGACATCGCCGCAGACGGCAGTTTGCTGCTGGCGGGCGAATTCTGGGCCACGGCGAACTTCGGCGGCTCCGATCTCACGAGCGCGGGCTACACCGACGGCTTCATCGCCCGGTACGATGCCGCGGGCGCCCACCAGTGGAGCCGCGGCTTCGGCGGTCCTCTCGGCTCCGACGCGGCGCTCGGGATTGTCGCGGACAGCGACGGCCGCGCGGTCGTGGCGGGCATCTTCGAGGACCAAATGAACCTCGGCGGCGATGACCTGCTGAACGGCGGGAGCCGCGATGTGTTCGTCGCCCGTTTCGGCGCGCTGCCGGCCGAGCCAGGCATCACATCCGTCCAGGATGTCGGCAACGACCAGGGGCGGCGTGTCCACCTGCAGTTCCGGCGTTCGGGCGGCGATGATGCGCTCGCCTCGTACCCGGTGGAGCGCTATGCGGTGTTCCTGCGGGACGGTTCACCCGCCGCCGCGGCAACCGTGGCCGACGGAGGCGGGCTGCCCCCGGTCGGGACGCTGGTTACGGGCTGGACCGAGGTCGGTTCGGTGGGCGCCTACGGCGACGAGAGCTACGGGATCTACGTACCCACCCTGGGCGACTCGACGATCGCGGACGGTCAGTTCCACTCGGCTTACTTTGTCCGTGCCGTCGCCAGTCCCCCGACGCGCTTCTTCGATTCAGCGCCCGACAGCGGCTACTCGCTCGATAACCTTGCGCCGGGCGCGCCGCAGAACCTCGCGCTGGCGGCGGGGCAGTTGACGTGGGACGAGTCCGCCGCCGCCGACTTCGACTACTTCACCGTATACGGGGGCACCTCAGACAGCTTTGGCGCGGCGGCCGTGATCGACCATGTCGTGGCGCCGGCCCTGGACGTCGCAGGCGCGCCCTATCCCTACTACTTCGTCACTTCGACGGACTTCGCCGGCAACGAGGGCGCGCCGAGCCGTCTCGCCGGCGGCGCCAGCGCGACTGATGCGGCGCGGTCCTGGGTGCTCTCGGTGGGCAGCTACCCCAATCCCTTCAACGCGCGCACGACGGTCCGCTTCACGGTGCCCCGCGCGGGTGTCGTGACGGTGGCGCTGTACGACACCCGCGGTGCGCGCGTGGCGATGCTGGTGAACGGTGAGACGCTCGCGGCGGGGGCGCACTCGCTCGAGTGGAACGGATACGGCGACGACGGTGGCGCGCTGCCTTCGGGCGTTTACCAGGCGCGCATCGTCCACGAAGGAACAACCCGAGTGCACAAGGTCGTGCTCGTGAAGTAGCCGGCATGTCCAGGGGAGTGCCCGCGCCCAGCCAGCAGGCCTGTGGCCCGAACACTGCGGCCAGCAATCGCGCCCATTGGCGCGGATCTGCGCCCGATCGACGGCGTCAGGTCGGAGTCTCGCAGCGGTTCGCCGCCGGGTGCCGCGCGCGTGGCGCACAACGACCGTTCCTTTACAGCCGATTGCCGGTCTGGATGGACTTCCCGCGCAGGCGTGACACACGCCGGCGCGAGCGGCCGCTCCGAATGAGCCAGGCGCCGCCGTTCGGATCGCGGTCGTCACGTCTCTCAAGGCTGAGCTGGCGGCGCGCCAGGCGAGTTAGCGGAACAAGGCCTTGACCGCCCCATATGTCGCCGAGTCCGTCGCGACGACCTCCGACCAGTTGAACGCCACCTCGCGGATCTCCAGCCGCGGGCTCGGGTTGAGCGTCAGCACGACCAGGTCCACGCGCTTGACGTTCTCGACCGTGGGGAACGGGTAGATCGCCGGCGCGGTCTGGCCGATCGGGCCCACGAAGACGGGCGTGCTGCCGAGCGGCAGGTTCGCGGTGTCAAAGAAGTCGAGCCGGAACTGCGAGATGCCCTCGCTCGCGACGTTCACGTCGTTCCACAGCACGAAGTCGCCGAGCGCCTGCGGCGTCGGGAACTCCAGGTGGATCGTGCCGACGATGCCCGGGTTCACCGCGAAGCCGTTGTACCAGCCGGGCGCCGTGAGGAGACCGTCGCAGATCTGGTCGATGGTGAACCCGCCCCAGCTGGGGATCGTGGTCGAGGCGGTGATCTGGCCCGGACCCATGATCATGGCGCGGGCCGGCGCCGCGGCCAGGCTGATGGCGAGCAAGGCGCAGGTCAGGCTGAGATGCAGGGCGCGGCGGCGCGACGGTGTGCGGAGCATGGTGCGTTCCCCCGGGGTCGGCTGCGGAATCCGTTATGGTGCGTCGTCGGCAACCCGAAGGTCCCCTTGGTCTTAGGCCAAAGATCGGGCTGATCTGCGACAAGGATCGTCCATTATATCAAGAGTTCGCCCCGTTGCGCAAGCGTGGTGTGCAGGCGCCAGCTTCGCCTCGCCCGCACCGGTGTCATCGCTTAGCATGACGTGAGAATAGCGTGCCGGCGGCGCGGGTAGGTCGCGCCGGACACCCCGTTCCACAGACCCGGAGGAATCATGAAGAAGTTCATCCCGATCATCGTCGTCCTGGGCGTCATCGCCCTGGTGGCCCTGTCGCTGACCGGCCAGTACAACAAGGTCGTCGGCCTGCAGGAAGGCGTGGACGGGCAGTGGGCCAACGTGGAGAACGTGTACCAGCGGCGCGCCGACCTGATCCCCAACCTGGTGGAGACGGTCAAGGGCTACGCGGAGCACGAGCGCGAGACCCTCGAGGCCGTGGTCAACGCGCGCGCCAAGGCCACGCAGGTGACGGCCGAGATGTCGCCCGAGGCGATGAACGATCCGCAGGCGGTGCAGAAGTTCCAGGCCGCGCAGGGCGAGCTGAGCTCGGCGCTGGGCCGCCTGATGGTGGTCATGGAGCAGTATCCGGACCTGAAGGCGAACCAGGGCTTCCTGGACCTGCAGGCGCAGCTGGAAGGCACCGAGAACCGCATCACCGTGGAGCGGCGCCGCTTCAACGAGATGGCGCAGGGCTACAACACGACGATCCGCAGGTTCCCCATGGCGCTGCTGGCCGGCATGTTCGGGTTCGAGAAGAAGGCTTACTTCGACGCGGTCGGCGGCGCCGAGAACGCGCCGCAGGTGAAGTTCTAGTGCGACGACACCTGTTCCTGCTGCCGGCGCTGCTGGCGCTGCTGGCGCTGGCGGCGGCGCCGGCGCGCGCCCAGCGCAGCGACGCCGACCTGCCGCCCGCCCCGGCCCAGCACTTCCTGGACAAGGTGGGCCTGGTCACGCCCGACGAGGCCGAGCGCTTCGCGAGCGCGCTCTACGCCTTCGAGCAGCGCACCGGCATCCAGTTCGTGGTGGCGGTGCTGCCGGACCACGGCGGCGAGCTGGCCGACTACGTCAACCGCCTGTACGAGCACTGGCGCATCGGGCAGCGCGACACGCAACGGGGCGTGCTGTTCACCGTGTTCCCGGACCGGCGCGAGTCGCGGATCGAGGTGGGCTACGGCCTGGAGGAGTCGCTGCCGGACGTCATCGCCGAGCGCATCCTGCGCGAGATGGTGGAGGTGCCGCGCGAGCCGGCGGCCGGGCGGCTGGCGTTCGTCGTGCGGCGCGTGGCGCAGGCCGTGGCGCCGGACGACCCGCTGGCCCAGGGCGGCGGCGCGGGCGGCGCCGAGCGCGCGGACAAGAAGAGCCGCGGCTTCCCGCTCCCGCTGTTCTTCCTGTTCTTCATCCTGCTGCCGCTGATCGCCGGCGGGCGGCGGCGGCGCTCCGGTTCGCTGGCGCCGCTGATCATCGGCTCGATGCTGGCCGGCAGCGGGCGCTCGCGGCGCGGGGGCGGCGGCTGGGGCGGCGGCGGTTGGGGCGGCGGCGGCGGTTTCGGCGGCGGCGGCTTCAGCGGCGGCGGCGGCTTCTCGGGCGGCGGCGGCGCGAGCGGAGGTTGGTGACATGCCCCATCGCAGCGATATCCCACGGAAGTTCCTCAGCGCGGCCGAGCAGGACCGGCTGCGGGACGCCATTGCCGCGGCGGAGAAGCGCACCAGCGGCGAGATCCGCCTGCACCTCGAGCGCGACGTGCCGTCCAAGCCGCCGGTCGGCGGCGAAGCCTACCTGCGCGCGCGCGAGGTTTTCGCCGCGCTGGGGATGCACGAGACGGACGAGCGCAACGGCGTGCTGGTCTACCTGGCGACGCGGTCGCGCAAGTTCGCGGTGCTGGGCGATGAGCAGCTTCACCAGCGCGTGGGCGACGCGTTCTGGAACGACGTGCGCGACCTGATGGCGGCGCGCTTCCGCGAGGACCGCTTCGTCGACGGGCTGTGCGAGGGCGTGGCTCTGGTGGGCGAGAAGCTGCGGGCGCACTTCCCCCACCGCGAGGGCGACGTGAACGAACTGTCGGACGAGATCTCCTACTGAGCGGCCGGAGACGATCCCGGGAGACGGTGCATGCGTCAGCGCCTGATCCAGTTGTCCTGCCTGCTTGCGCTCGCGCTTGTGCTCGCGGCGCCGGCCGCGGCGGCCGGTCTTGACGCGGCGGCGCGGACCCGGCTGGTCCTGGACGTCGCCGCGCTCGTGGAACAGGAATACGTGTTCACGGACGTGGCCGCGCGGGCGGGCGCCGGGCTGCGCGAGCTGGCGGCGTCGGCTGCCGACCGGACACCGGATGATCCGGCCGGCTTTGCGGCCTGGCTCTCGGACCACCTGCTTCGGCTGACCGCGGACAAGCACGTGCGGGCCCGCGTGCAGGGCACCGTGAGCGACGTGCCCGACTCGGCGTGCGGGTGGCGCGGCGCCGAGGTCCTGGCCGACGGCATCGGCTACCTGCGGATCGACCGCTTCTTCCGCGCCGACGATTGCCGCCCGGAATACGACAGGGCTCTGGCCGCGGTCGCCGACTGCAGGGGCGTGATCGTCGACCTGACGCGCAACGGGGGAGGCAGCGACGCGAACATGCTGCTGGCCTCCTACTTCCTGGCGGAGGAAACGCTCCTCAACCGGATCGAGTGGCGACGGGGCGAGCCGCTCGAGTTCCGGGCGGGGC
Source organism: uncultured Fibrobacteraceae bacterium (assembly GCA_964399195.1). Taxonomy (GTDB): domain Bacteria; phylum Krumholzibacteriota; class Krumholzibacteriia; order LZORAL124-64-63; family LZORAL124-64-63; genus CAINDZ01. The sequence continues at coordinate 29,887 of CAYNPY010000004.1, read as the reverse complement.
CGACGACGTTGCCGCAGCTGGCGGAGGCGCCGCTCTACATCCTGGTCGGCGCCACGACCTTTTCGGCCGCCGAGGCGGTGGCCTATGCCCTTCAGCAATGCGGGCGGGCGGTCATCGTCGGCGAGACGACGCGCGGCGGGGCGAACCCGAACCGGTTCTTCCCGCTGGACCACGGGCTGGAGGTGTCGATCTCGATCGGCCGCACGATCAACGCGGCGAGCGGCACGAACTGGGAGGGCGTGGGCGTCGTGCCGGACGTGAACGTGCCCGCGGACCAGGCGCTGGGCAGGGCGCTCGAACTGCTGCGCGCCGGCCGGTGACGGCGCTGACGCCGGATATGCGAAGGCCGCGCCGGTGCGTCCGGCGCGGCCTGCGCATGGTCGCCGGCATCGTCGCTACTTCACGCGCTTGTACTCCATCTCCATCGCCTTCATCTCCTGGGCGCCCATCGACTGCCACATCGTGAAGCGGACGGTGTCCTTGTCGACGACGACGGTCTCCGAGCGCGAGGGGATCTTCATCGGGCCCATCTCCATGGTGCCCGCCAGCGAGACCGTCTTGCCGTCGGCCGAGGCCTTGCCCCACGCCTCGTAGAAGCCGGTGCCCATGGTGTCGAACCAGAGGCTGAAGTACTCCTGCCTGGCGTTGTCGTAGCCGTCGACGCTGAGGCCCTCCATCGGCTGGCCCATGAAGGTGTTGCTGTAGCGGCCCAGCAGGTAGCGGCCGCCGAGCACCAGTTCGTAGTTCACGGTCCCGGTCGAGGTCGACGGCGTGCTGCCGTCCAGGTACATCGTGACCTTCGCCGTCCACTCGCCGGCCAGGTTGGCCAAGTGCCCGTGCGCGGGGCCGGGCGTGGCCAGCTTCATCATCAACTCTTCCATGGCCTTGGGGTCCATCTGGCCGTCCTGGGCGGCGGCGGGCTGGAGCAGGCCCATCGTCGCGGCCAGCAGGCCGGCCGTGAGCAGGAGATTCAAGGGTCGACGCATGGCGGCTCCTTGCGGAGGTGGTGAACGGGAGTGACGCGGAAGCGGACAGGCTAGTCGCGCGGCAGGGTACAGGCAAGCGGGAGGCGGCTCAGCGCCGCCCCGGGAACGCCCAGCGCCGGGGCGCGGGCGCCGGCTGCGCCGGGTGGTCGATGCGGCGCAACGAGCCGTCGGGATCCAGCAGGCAGTAGCCGTGCCAGCTCTCGGGCAGGCCCAGGTAGCGCGTGCCCAGCTTCTCGTGCTCGTGCCAGCGATGATGGTGGCCGAAGACCCACAGGCGCGGGCGCAGGCGGGCGGCGATGCGCTCGAAGCCCGGCACGCCGGGCGGGCCGAGGTGCTCGAAGCCGACCGTCCCCGGCACGCCGATCCCGCACGGGCAGTCGTGGCTGACCACCAGATCGACGGCGCCGGCGGGGAACTCCAGGCAGGCGTCGATGTCGCGCTCGGTGATCTCGCAGCCGCGCGGCGTGGTCATGGCGTCCATGTAGCGCGCCCCGCCCAGGCACAGCGCCCGCCAGGGGCCGAGCGGCTGCACGGTGGCGCGCGGCAGGTGCGTCAGGACGTCGGCGTAGCCGGCGACCAAAGTCGCGAACGCGCGGAAGTCCTCGTGGTTGCCCTCGATGAAGCTGACCGGGGCCGGGAAGCGCAGCCGCCGGCGGCGGAAGTGGTCGCGCAGCTCATCGCCGAACAGGCCGAGGTCGCCGGCGATCACCACGCCCGAGGGCAGGACGCCGGCCACGTCGCGCGCGTGCTCGATCTGGGCGGCGATGACGCCGAACCGCGCGTGGACGTCGCCGAGCAGCAGCAGCGGACCGGTGCCGGCGGCGGGCATGGCGCTCAGGCTCCCGCGAAGTCGTGGTCGACGGCCGCCTGCAGGGCCTTCAGGTGCCCGAGGACGCGCTTGAGCTCGGCCTGTTCGGCCGGCGTCAGGGCGGCGGGCTCGAGGCGATTGTCGGGCTCCACCTGCGCCAGCACCTGCGCGGCCTGGTGCCGCAGGCGCAGGTCCTGCAGGAAGCGGAAACCGTCGATGGTCTCCTGGGCGGTGGCGGGCTTGAGGGCGCCGATGGCGGCCAGCGCCTCGAGCCGCGCCACTGTGCCCACCTTGCGCACGCCGTGCTGCAGCGCGCGCAGCCGGGCGATGTCGACGATCTGGGCCAGGACGCCCTTGACGTCGAAGGTCGCGCGCCGTCCGTCGAGCGTCTCGGTGACGAAGGCGCCGAAGGGCGACAGCGGCGGCTCGCAGGTCAGGATGCTGCGCGCCAGCAGGTGGCAGAAGCGCGGCTGCAGGGCGATCTGGCCGTGGAGGTGCTCGCGCAGGTCGCGCGCCAGGCGCGCGGGGGGCGCGTCGGGCCCGCCGCCGACGCCCGTCAGCTTCCGGAAGTCGAAGAAGACCTTGGCGCGCAGCAGGTCCTCGGCCTCCAGCGTGTGGATCCAGCGCGAGAACGTGGTGCGCCACGCCTCGGGACCCTGGCAGCAGGCCGGCTCGCCCGCCATGATGCCGCCGCGGCAGCGCGCGTAGCCGGCGGCCGCCAGGATCTCGCCCGTCCGCGCGCCCAGGCGCAGGCAGTGGTCGGCCAGACCCGGCGCGTCGTCGTGGATGATCGCGTGGTCCTGGTCGGTCAGCAGGCTCACCTCGCCGCGGCCGACGCTGCCCATCAGCAAGAACTCCCAGGCCCCGGGCGCCGGGCCCAGTTCCGCCTCGGCCAGAGCGAGGCTCCGGCGCGTGACGGCCTCCGCCTGGTCCGACAGCAGGCGCATCACCTCGCCGGCCGGCGTCCCGTGGGTGAGCATCAGCGCGGCCATCAGCGACCGGCGCCGGTTGGCCGCGCCCAGTTCCTCGACCGTGGCGGCGGCGGCCGGTTCGACGTCCCTGACCGCGGCCAGACGCGTGGCCACGGCCATGAAGCCGGCCTGGCCCTGGACCTCGATGCGCGAGAGCGAGAGGTTCACGCGGAGCGTCGCGCCGTCGGCGCGGCGCAGCTCCGCCTCGTAGGGCGCGGGCGCCGGCGCGCCCTCGACGACGTCCTGCCAGGCCCGGCGCCCGGCCGCGCGCTCGGCGGCCGTGGGCAGGACGACGTCGCCCACGTCGAGCGCCGCGAACGCGGCCTCGTCGTAGCCGAGCTGGCGCAGCAGGCTGGGGTTGCCGAACAGGCGCTCGCCGGCGATGGCCATGAGGATGGACTCGCCGGCGGACTCGACCAGCGAGCGGTGCTTCTCCTCGGACAGGTGCAGGGCGGCGGCCAGGCGCTGCCGCGCGCGCTCGGCCTGGAAACCGGCGCGCAGCAGCACGAACAGCAGCCCGGCGACCGCCAGCAGGATGGCCAGCGAGACCGTCTGCAGACGTTCGGTCAGCGCCGCGCGCTCGGCGGCCACGTCTTCCAGGTAGACGCCGGTGCCGATGATCCAGCCCCACGGCGCGAAGCCCTTGACGTAGGACAGCTTGGGCACGATGCGCGCGCTGTCGTCCTTCCACTGCCAGCGGTAGCTGACGTAGCCGGAGCCCTGCGCCCGCACCACGTTCGCCATCTCGACGAAGAGACGCTTGCCGTGGGGATCGGCGAACTCGCGCAGGTCGGTTCCCTCGAGATCGGGGCGGTAGGGATGGACGATCATCCGGGGGTGCTCGTCGATGATCCAGAAGTAGTCCTTGCTGCCCTGGCCGTAGTGCAGGCCGCGCACCTGGGAGACGGCGGCCGCCTGGGCCTCGGCGCGGGTCAGGACGCCGGCCTGCTCGTCGGCCTGGCAGCGGGCCAGGATGTTCCAGGCCGACTCGGTCAGCTCGCGGATCATCAGGCGCTTCTGGTCCATGATGACCCGGTCGAAGGCGGGCAGGATGTAGACGAAGACCACGCCCGTGAACAGGGCGATCGCCAGCAGGGCGGGCAGGACGGTTCTGAGGACCAGGCGCTTCATGGGACTCCCGGTTGCGGCGCGCGCCCAGCTTAACGCGGCGCCGGGATCCGGGACAAGGGTTGTTAATCGGAAAACAACGGAGTATGCTCGCCGGCGGGCGCCGTCCTGCCGGCGGCCCCCGGATCCCAGCCACCGCCCCCGGAGGAAACCATGCTGCACGAGCCCGCCCGGGATTCCGGGCCCGATCCCGCGAGTCCGTACAAGACCCGCCTCGGCCTGTGGATGTTCCTGGTCTACTGCCTGTTCTACGCCGGCTTCGTGCTGGTCAACGTCGCCACCGAGGGCCGCGCCATGCAGGCGATCGTGCTGGCGGGCCTGAACCTGGCCGTGGTCTACGGCATGGGTCTGATCGTGATCGCGCTGGTGATGGCGCTGATCTATAACCACCTCTGCACCAAGCGGGAGCGCGAACTGAAGGACCCGCGCTGGGAGGTCCGCTCATGAGCCTCCACGGCACCTTGCTGTCCATCGTCGTGTTCACGCTGTTCGTGGTCGCGGTGCTCTATCTCAGCTACTTCTTCGCGCGCAAGGCCAAGTCGGCGGCCGGCTACTACGCCGCGGGCGGGCAGATCCACTGGGCGGTCAACGGCATCAGCTTCGCCGGCGACTACCTGTCGGCGGCCTCGTTCCTGGGCATCTGCGGCATGATCGCCACGCTCGGCTACGACGGGTTCCTCTACTCGATCGGCTACCTGGCGGGCTGGGTCGTGGCGCTGTTCGTCGTCGCCGAGCCGATGAAGCGGCTGGGCAAGTTCACGTTCACCGACGCGGTGGACGCGAAGTACGACAGCCGCGGCATCAAGCTGGCCGCAGCGATCTCCACGCTGGTCGTCTCGATCTGCTACCTGATCCCGCAGATGAACGGCGCCGGCTCGCTGGTCGAGCCGCTGCTCGGGCTGCCGCACTGGGTCGGGGTCATCCTGGTCGGCACGATCGTCATCGCGATCGTCGCCACCGCGGGCATGGCCTCCACCACCTACGTGCAGTTCCTCAAGGGCGCGCTGCTGCTCGTCTTCTCGACGATCATGGTGGCGTTCCTGCTCTTCCGCGGGCTGAGCACCGAGCCGGCCGGGCTCAAGGACGACGCCGGGCGCGCGCTTCTGTTCGTGCCGCAGCAGACCACCGAGGCCGAGCTGACCGCGGGCGGGCACCGGCTGGCGCACGCGGCCGGGGACTTCCTGAAGTTCGAGGGGCCGGGCGGCGCGGCGTGGTGGCGCCGCGACGCCCACGGCGACCTGTGGCAGACGCAGTGGGTTGTCGGCGGCGAGGTCAACGGCGAGGCCGGCGGCCTGCTGCGCCCGGTCGGCCGCGTGACGGCCCTGGGCGGGATGGAGGCGGCGGCGGCGGCGCGCGGCACCGGGACGGTGACGCCGGTCTCCTACCTGGCGCGCCTGACCCATCCCGACACGCGCATCGAGCAATGGCACTCGACCAAGGTGACCGACGAGGCCGGCCATCGCGTGACCATCCACTACCCCAAGCACGTCACCGGCACCGACCAGATGAAGCCGGGCGTGAAGTTCAAGGTCGACAACTTCTGGAACAAGCTGAACTTCGTCTCGCTGATGCTGGCGCTGTTCCTGGGCACCGCGGCGCTGCCGCACATCCTGATCCGTTACTACACCGTGCCCAGCCCGGCCTGCGCGCGGAAGTCGACCATCGTGGCCATCGCCGCCATCGGCTTCTTCTACGTGCTGACGCTGTTCATGGGCCTGGGCGCGGCGACCAACGGCACCGTCAACCCGGCCGACAACAACATGTCGGCGCCGCTGCTGGCGATGTCGTTCGGCAAGCTGCTGTTCGCGCTGATCTCGGCGATCGCGTTCGCCACGGTGCTGGGCACGGTGGCGGGCCTGATCGTGGCGGCCTCGGGCGCGGTGGCTCACGACCTGATGGACCGCTTCGGCCGCATGAACCTGACGGAGCAGAAGAAGGTGCGCGCCGGCAAGGTGGCGGCCTTCGCGGTCGGCATCGTCGCGATCGTCCTGGGCATCCTCTTCCGGGGCGTGAACGTGAGTTTCCTGGTCGGCTGGGCCTTCGCGGTGGCGGCGTCGGCCAACCTGCCGGCCATCGTCATGCTGCTGTTCTGGAAGCGGACCACGGCGGCGGGCATCGTGGCCTCGATCACCGTCGGCATCGTCGCGGCGCTGGGGATCATCCTGACCGGGCCGGAAATGTTCGCCGGGCCGTACGGTCGCACGGCCGCCGAGGCCTGGCACAAGCTGGGGCAGCCGGGCATCGTCTCGATCCCGCTGAGCTTCCTGGCGCTGGTGGTGGTGTCGCTGATGACGGGTGGCAAGGCCGGCGCCAAGGCGCCGCGCGGCGCCTGAGACCGGGGGGCGGGCGCCGCGCGGACGGGTTCCGTCGGCGCCCGCTTCAGCGTGGCGAGGCCAGGATCTCCCGCGCGTGCGCCACGGCGTCGGGGAACGTGGCGAACATGTGGTCGATGCCGATGTGCTGCACCGCGCCCGCCCGCGTCATCGCCGCCAGCGGCTGGGCGTGCACGCCCGACAGCAGCAGCGTGGTGCCCTGCTGGCGCAGGCGGTTCTGCACGTCCTCCAGCGCGTGGAGGCCGGTGGCGTCGATGGCCAGCACGTGCCGCATGCGCAGGATCACCACGCGGGGGCGATGGCGGTCGGCCTGCAGGGTCTCGGTGAACGAGCGCGCCGCCCCGAAGCAGAAGGTGCCGTTGATCTCGAACACCGCCACCTCCGGCGGCAGCTCGACCGGCGTCGGGGGATCGCCGGGCGCGGTCTCGTAGTCCAGCGCGTCGCGCACGGCGCGCACCTGCGTGACCTCGGCCATGCGCAGCATCAGCAGCACCGACGACAGCACCATGCCCACCTGGATGGCCACGTTGAGGTCCACGACCACCGTCAGCACGAACGTCGAGAGCAGCACCAGCACGTCGCCGCGGGGCGCGCGCAGGAGCTGCCGGAAGACGCGCCACTCGCTCATGTTGTAGGCCACGACCAGCAGGATGCCGGCCAGCGCGGCCAGCGGGATGTAGGCGGCCCACTTGCCGGCGACCATCAGGATCATCAGCAAGGTCAACGCGTGGACGATGCCCGCGATCGGCGAGCGCCCGCCGTTCTTCACGTTGGTCGCCGTGCGCGCGATGGCGCCGGTGGCGGGGATGCCGCCGAAGAACGGCACCACGAGGTTGGCGATGCCCTGGCCCATCAGCTCGGCGTTGGCGCGGTGGCGGCCGCCGATCATGCCGTCGGCCACCATGGCGCTGAGCAGCGACTCGATGGCGCCCAGCAGCGCGATCGACAGCGCGGGCGAGAACAGCGCTCCGATCTGCGAGAAGTCGAAGCGCGGCAGCGAAGGCCTGGGCAGGCCGGCCGGGACCTCGCCGAAGCGGCTGCCGATGGTGTCGACCGGCAGCTCGAACACGCGCACGACGATCGTCGTCAACAGCAGCGCCACCAGCGGGCCGGGAACGCGCACGGTCACGCGCGACCACTGCTTGGTGATGACCACCGAGCCCAGGCAGATCGCCGCGGCCGTCAGGTTCGTGGCCGGCAGGCTCCTCAGGTAGTAGAGGCAGCGCGGCCAGAAGTGCGCCGGCGCCTCGCCCGCCGGCAGGCCCAGGCCGTCGCCGATCTGCCCCATGGCGATGATGATCGCGATGCCGCTGGTGAAGCCGATGATGACCGGGTAGGGGATGAACTTGATGACGTTGCCCAGGCGAGCGATCGACATCGCCACCAGCAGCGCGCCGGCCATGATCGTGGCGACGGCCAGCCCCGCGTAGCCGAACTTCGCGACGATGCCGGCGACGATGACGACGAAGGCGCCGGTGGGGCCGCCGATCTGCACGCGGCTGCCGCCCAGCGCCGAGATGAGGAACCCCGCGATGATGGCCGTGAACAGGCCCTGCTCCGGCCTGACGCCCGAGGCGATGCCGAAGGCGATGCTCAGAGGCAGGGCGACGATGCCCACCACCAGGCCGGCCAGCGCGTCGCGGGTCAGGTCTTGTCGGGTGTAGCCGTCGCGGAAGGTGGTGACGAGCTTCGGCGTCAGGTCGGGGGCGAGCCAGTTCATGTCCGTGGGATCCCGGGTTCAGTCCCGGCCCGGGGCACATCCTTGTCCGCGGGGGTCGGGGCTTGACGGGCCGGGCGACGGGGCGCCGTGGCGGCGGACCGGGGCCGGATAGGCGAACGCAACATTGGTGGCCCGGCGCCGCGGGGGCAAGGATGATTCATCTCGTTTGTTGATAATGATTTAACAAGAAGGGCGCTGTCTTGGGCCGCCGCTGCGCGGGGGGCGCGCCGCGACGCCGGAAAGGTCGGGGTGAAACCATCCTGTTTTGATAGAGAAAACCAATATCCGATTTGTGGTAGATTCTCCTTCGAGACGAGGATTGCCCTGTCGCAGAGGAGGAGACGTGATGCCCACCCGCTTCACTCCGGCGGCGTGCCTCCTGATGCTCGCCTGCCTGACCGCCGCGGTTCCCGCGGCCGCGCAAGAACGCTATCCCGCCGAGCCGAACCTCCTCGAAGTCCTGTTCATCCCCGAGAGCGCGGTGCGCCTGGTCGGCGGCGTGCTGGTCGATCACAGCGGGCTGGACGCGACGGCCGGCATCGCAGCGTTGCTGGCGCCCCGCCCGTACGAGTGGCAGCGCCTGTCCGACGTGCCGGAGGCCGTGCTGGACATGTGGGAGATCGAGGGCGAGGCGCGAACCGGCGAGGATCTCTACAACCTGAACAACATGTACATCCTGCGCTTCCTGCAGCCGGAGCCCGCGCTGTGGCTGCTGGCGGCGGACCTCGAGGCGCTGCCCGGCGTGCACCTGGCCTACCCGGTGCCGCTGCCGCAGGAGCTGCCGGTGCCCGGCTCGTTCGTGAGCCAGCAGCGCTACCTGAACCCGCCGACGCCGCCGCCGGCCGGCATCAACGCGCTCTATGCCTGGGCTCAGGCCGGCGGCAACGGAGCGGGCGTGACCATTTGCGACCTGGAGTACGACTGGAACTACAACCATCTGGACGTCACGAAAGCATTCGGTTCTCAGATCATTCCGAGCAGCGTCGACCCGCACCTGGCCATCAATCCGAGCGCCCCGCACGGCACCGCCGTGCTCGGCGTGCTGGCCAGCGACAGCAACGGCTGGGGCACGACCGGCATCAGCCACGGCGCGTCCCTGCTCACGTGCGGCACGTTCTACGGTTCGACGCCGTTCTGGAACCCGTCGGGCGCGATCCAGGCCGCGGCCAGCGCGCTGGGGGCGGGCGACGTGATGGTGCTGGAACAGCAGTGGGACTACTCCGGCACCGCGCGCCAGGGCAAGTTCGTGCCCATCGAATGGTGGAACGCGACCACCGGCATGTCGCAGGGACAGAACTCGGTCTACCTGGCGATCCAGGCCGCGGTGGCCCTGGGCATCCACGTCGTGGAGGCGGGCGGCAACGGCAACGTCGACACGGGGACGATGAGTTGGGCCGGCGACTCGGGCGCCATCATCGTCGGCGCCGGCGGCACCGGCCTGACGCTGCGCGGCGACCGCGTGCGCATGGGCTTCTCCAGCTATGGCCCGCGCTTCGACCTGCAGGGCTGGGGCGAGAACGTGGTGACGACCGGCCACAACGCCGACCTGCACAGCAGCGAGGGCGTGAACCTCCACTACACGCAGACGTTCAACGGCACCTCCAGCGCCTCGCCGGTGGTGGCCGGCGCGGTGGCCTGCCTGCAGGGCTGGTGGGCGGGCCTGGGGCAGGCCACGCCCATCACGCCGGCGGTGATGCGCGCCACACTGAAGCTGACCGGCACGCCGCAGGACTCGGTGGGGCTCAAGCCGATCGGGCCGCGGCCGGACCTGCTGGCGGCCATCACGCAGTTGACGCCGGCCGCGACGTGGACCGACGTGACCAGCGGGCCGCTGGGCGACACGGGGCTCACCAATTCGATCGCCTGGGGCGACCGGGAAGGCGACGGCGATCCGGATCTCTACGTGGTGAACTTCCAGAGCACGGCCAAACTGCTGGAGAACTTCGGCGGCGGCACCTTCATGGACTTCACGAACATGCCGGAAGCCAACCAGGCCGCGGGCGCCGCCGCCGAGTGGGGCGACTACGACAACGACGGCGACCCCGACCTCTACGTGGGCAACTTCCAGGCGCCGAACCGGCTCCTGCGCAACGACATCGTTCCGTTCACCGACCAGATGAGGATGCCCGAGAGCGATCCCGGCGACGCGGCCGGCGTGACCTGGCTGGACGTCGACAACGACGGGGACCTGGACCTCTACGTGACCATGGTCAACGGCCTGCCGAACCGGCTGTTCCGCGGCGGGCTGGCGTTGCCGGGCGGACCCGGCTTCGCCGACGTCACGCAGCCGCCGCTGGACGACTTCGACGACTCGCGCGACGCCGCCTGGGCCGACTACGACGGCGACGGCGACCTGGACTGCTTCCTGACCAAGTACGGTCCGCAGCCGAGCCGCATGCTCCGCAACGACTGGCCCAACTTCACGGACGTCACGGCGGGGCCGCTGCTGGACGCGGGCCCCTCGTTCGGCGCCTGCTGGGGCGACTACGACAACGACGGCGACCTGGACCTGTACCTGGTCAAGGGCGTCGGCCTGCCGAACCGCCTGCTCCGCAACGACGGCGGCGGTGTCTTCACGGACGTGACGGGAGGCGCGCTGGGGGATGCCGGCGGCGGCTACGGCGCCTGCTGGGGCGACTACGACAACGACGGGGACCTGGACCTGTACGTAGTCAACGGCTGCAACTCGGGTTTCGGTTGCACGGCGAACCGGTTGCTGCGCAACGACGGCGGCGGCGTCTTCACCAACGCCACGAGCGGTCCGTTGGGCGACACGGGGCTGGGCCGGGCGGCAGCCTTCGCCGACTTCGATCTGGACGGGGACCTGGACCTGTACGTGGCCAACTGGGGATCGGCGAACAAGCTGCTGCGCAACGACCTCAACAACGGCAACGCCTGGCTGCACGTGAATCTGACCGGGGTGGGCCGCAACCGCTCGGCGATCGGGACGCGGGTGACCGTGTGGTCCCCGACGCTGGGCAGGCAGATGCGCGAGATCTCGGACATGACCGCCGGTCCCGGCCAGGGCGACCTGCTGGTCGAGTTCGGGCTCGGGGCCGACACGCGCGTCGACTCGCTTCACGTCGCCTGGCCCGCCGGGTACGTGCAGCGCCTGGGGCTGCTGCCCGTGAACATGGTGCTGCAGGTGGTCGAGAACCCGGCGGCGTCGGCGGAACCGACCTTGCCGCCCGCGAAGCTGGCGCTGGTCGGCGCGCAGCCGAACCCGTTCAATCCGGGGACCACGATCTTCTGCGACATCCCGCGCGGCGGCGAGGCCGTGCTCGCAGTCCATGACGCTCGCGGCCGGCTGGTGCGGCGGTTGCTGGACGGCGCGGTGGAGGCCGGACGGCTGCCCGTCGCCTGGGACGGCCGCGACGACCAGGGCCGCGGCGTGGCGGCGGGCGTCTACGTGGCGCGGCTGCGCGCGGGCGGCGAGGCGGTCTCGCTGAAGCTCGTGCTGGTGAAGTAGGGGCGGCGTCGGCCAGGGCGGAGCGACGCAACCCACGCGGACGGGCGCCGGCGGCCGACGGTCGCCGGCGCCTCGCACCAGCAGGCGCGGGTAGCGTGCCCGTGGCGCCGCCCGGCGAACATGTGTTGATTCTGCGCCTGGCCGCCGCGACCGCGGCGGCTCTCCCGGCCACAAGGAGAAGACGATGACGGACCGTCAATGGCTGGATGTCGGGGCCGCCGCCGACCTGCGCGACCGGCCGCTCACGCGCGTCGAGGCGGGCGGGCTCGCGCTGGTGCTGTCGTACGCCGACGGGAAGTTCGGCGCCATCGACGCCACCTGCGCGCACCGGGGCGGCCTTCTCGAACAGGGAGCGCTCGCCGGCGGCAACATCGTCTGCCCGTGGCACCACTGGCAGTACGATCGCCTCACGGGCCGCCTGCCCGGGGACCGCGCCGGTGTCGCCGCTTACGACGTCGAGGAACGCGACGGGCGAGTCCGCGTCGACCTCGCCTCCGGGCGCGGCGCGGCCGCGGCCGAGCCGGCGAAGCACCGCCTTGAACGGGAGATCGTGCGCGAGCCGGGGCCCGTGCGGGTGCTCGGGATCTCGACGACGGTGATGAACCGCGCCGCGCCGCGCGTCTCGACGTCGGAGCTGCTGCTCGGCGTGGCGCTCGAGCACGCGGCCTCGGCCCTGGGCGCCCAGACGCGGCTCCTGAAGCTGAACGACCTGAAGTTCCGCAACTGTGAAGGCTACTACTCGACGGGCGCCAAGGCGTGCACCTGGCCCTGCACGATCACGCAGGCCGACACGGCCGACGAGATGGAGCAGGTCTACGAGGCGCTGGTGTTCTGGGCCGACATGCTCGTGCTGGCGACGCCCATCCGCTGGGGAAACGCCAGCAGCCTCTTCTACAAGATGGCCGAGCGGATGAACTGCATCCAGAACCAGATAACGACCAACGACCGGGTGCTGATCCGCGACAAGGTGGCGACGTTCATCATCACCGGGGGGCAGGACAACATCCAGGCCGTGGCCGGCCAGTTGCTGACGTTCTTCGCGGAAATCGGCTTCCGCTTCCCGCAGTTCCCGTTCATCGCGCACAGCCGGGGCTGGGACGCCGAGGACATGGAGCGAAACGTGGAGGCGGTGGAGCACAGCGAGGGGCTGCGCGAGGGAGCGCGGCGTCTCGTGACGCGTGGCGTCGAGACGGCCGCGCTGCTGAGTGCCGCCTGCCGACCGGGTCCGGCCCGCTAAGCCCGCCTGGAGCCCGGCAGGTCCACCACCGCCTTGAACCCGCCGAACGCCATGCGCTTGACGTCGAACGGCATCTCGCCGCCGTCCATCATGGCGGCCAGGCGCGGATCCTTCATCACCTTCGCGTTGACGCGGTCGCGGTGCGCGCGCGACTTGTACGTGATGTAGGAGAAGAAGACCGTCTCGCCCCGCTTCAGCTTCACCGCGTCGCGGAAGACGGCGCCCATCGGCGTGCCCAGGTCGTCGGCCTGGCATTCGCGGTAGTCGAGCGCTCCGTGCTCGAGCCAGACCTTCCCGGCCAGGCGGGCCAGGCGGCGGTAGGCGGGGACGTTCTTGAGGGGGACCGGGAGCAGGAAGCCGTCGACGTAGGGCATGGCGCGTCCTTTCGGCCGGGGCGTGGGGGGTGGCGGCGAATCAGGTCGCAATCGGTCCGGTAAACATGATACGCTCGTTTGCGGTCGCGGCCATTCCCGCCGCGCCACCCCATCCCTGCGTCCGGAGGCCCGAGCATGCCCATGATCAAGCTCCCCGTCGCGCTCCACCTGCTCTGCGCCTCGGCGCTGCTCGTTGCCGGCCCGGCCCTGGCCGTCGACAGCGACGGCGACGGCGTCGACGACGCGTTGGACAACTGCCCGCTCGTCTGGAACCAGTCCCAGGCCGACATGGACAACGACGCGGCCGGCGATGCCTGCGACAATTGCCCGACGATCACCAACGTCGATCAGGCCGACACGGACAACGACGGCGTCGGCGACGCCTGCGAGACGGTGTCGACGCAGTTGCTGCGCTGGGGCGGATTGAAGGCCTGGTACCGCTGACGGCCAAGGCATGGTAACCTCCGCGTGTGCTCGTGAAAGCCCCGGGAGGCCTGCCATGACCCGTCGATCCCTTCCTGCCGGCGCCGCCGTCCTGGTGACGGCGGCGCTGTGCCTGGGTGAGCAGGCCGTCGCCGCGCGCGGTGACGCGACCCGCTCGCCCGTCATCGCCCGCCACGGCATGGTCTGCGCCGCGCAGCCGCTGGCCGTGCAAGTGGGCATCGAGATCCTCAAAGCCGGCGGCAGCGCCGTCGACGCGGCGATCGCCGTCAATGCCTGCCTGGGGCTGATGGAGCCGACGGCCAACGGCATCGGCGGGGACCTCTTCGCCATCGTCTGGGATCCCGAAACCGGGAAGCTGCACGGGCTGAACGCCTGCGGGCGCTCGCCGCTGGCGCTGACCGCCGACCGGGTGCCGCCCGAGCCCGACGGGACCATCCCCCTGTTCTCGCCGTACGCGTGGAGCGTGCCCGGGTGCGTGGACGGCTGGGCGCAGCTGCACGCGCGGTTCGGCAAGCTGCCGCTGGCGCAGGTGCTGGCGCCGGCGATCCGCTACGCGCGCGAGGGATTCCCAGTCTCGCCGGTGATCGCCGGGGACTGGGAGCGGGGCGGGAAGCGGTTCGCGACGTTCCCGGGCTTCGCCGAGATCTTCCTGCCCGGCGGCCGCGCCCCGCGCGAGGGCGAGCTGTTCCGCAACCCGGCGCTGGCCGGCACGCTGGAGCTGATCGCGGCCGGCGGCGCCGACGCCTACTACCGCGGGCCCGTCGCCGAGGCGGTCGTGCGCTATTCGCGGCAGCACGGCGGCTTCTTCGCGCTCGAGGACTTCGCGCGCCACGCCTCGGAGTGGGTCGAGCCGGTCTCCACCAACTACCGCGGCTGGGACGTCTGGGAACTGCCGCCGCCGGGGCAGGGGATCGCGGCGCTGCAGCTGCTGAACATCATGGAGCTGCACGACGTGCCGGCGCTGGGCCGCGGCTCTCCCGACTTCTGGCACCTGTTCACCGAGGCCAAGAAGCTGGTGTTCGCCGACCGCGCGCGCTACTACGCGGACCCGTTGTTCGCGGCGGTGCCGGTGGCGGAGCTGCTGGCGAAGGACTACGCGCGCGAGCGCGCGGCCGCGATCGACATGGCGCGCGCGGCGCAGATCGACAGCCCGGGCGACCCCGTGCAGCTGGGCCGCAAGGAGACCACCTATCTGTGCGCGGCCGACGAGGCGGGCCTGATGGTCTCGCTGATCCAATCCAACTACACCGGCTTCGGCTCGGGCTACGTGATCCCCGAGCTGGGCTTCTGCCTGCAGAACCGCGGCAACCTGTTCGACCTGCGGCCGGGACGGCCCAACTCGCTGGAGCCGGGCAAGCGCCCGTTCCACACCATCATCCCCGCCTTCGTGACGAAGGACGGGCAGCCGCTCCTGGCGTTCGGGCTGATGGGCGGCGACATGCAGCCGCAGGGGCACGCGCAGGTCATCGTCAACCTGGTCGACTTCGGGATGAATCTGCAGGAGGCCGGCGACGCCATCCGCTTCCACCACACCGGCTCCAGCGAGCCGACCGGCACCGCGATGGAAGGCGGCGGCGTGCTGCACATCGAGGACGGGCTGCCGCGCGAGGTGCTGGAGGAACTGGCGCGGCGCGGGCACCGCCTGGAGAGCGAGCCGGTGGGCGCCTACGGCGGCTACCAGGCGATCTGGCGCGACCCGGTGACCGGCGTCTACACCGGGGCGACCGAGAAGCGGAAGGACGGCTGCGCGGCGGGCTACTGAGCCGCGCCGGCGCCGGCCGCCGGCGCGGGCGACAGCGCGGCGGCCACCGCGACGGCCAGGTCGCGCGCCACGCGGACCGTGAAATGGCGCGGATCGTCGAAGTTGGCCGCGTCCGCGGTCAGCGGCCCGGGCACGTCGTAATCGAGCACGCGGCCCAGGCGCGCCAGCTCGCGCTTGTAGGCGGCGTACTCGGGCTCCAGGCCGGCCGGACCCAGCAGCGCCCGGTACTCGGCGTGCGTCGGCGGCAGCAGGAAGATCAGCTCGATGCCCTGCGCGCGGCACGTCGCCGCGACCTCCTCGAGACGCCGCAGCAGCACCTGCGGCCGCGCCCAGCGCCGGCAGTGGAGCTCCGCGCCGGGTCCCAGCTGGTGGCGCCAGAACTCCTCGCGCGACATCGGCGGCAGCTGGTCGACGAAGGTGCGGCCGGTGACGGCGGTGGCCAGCACCAGGAAACTCGCCCTGGTCACCAGGGGCGACAGGTAGTACGAAGGCAGGCTGCGGCTGACCTGCGCGGCCGTCGGCAGGCGGTTCATGCGGTTGGCCTCGTTGTAGAGGCTGAACGGCAGTCCGATGACCACCTGCCGCAGCGTCGTCTCGGCGTTCGCCAGCCAGAACGTGTCGATGGCCTCGGGCAGCGTGCCGCCGCCGCAGGCGAAGTTGAAGACGTCGGGCCGGCCCGCCGCGGCGAAGTACTCGTCGCGCAGCAGTTCGGCGCGGCTGTCGCCCAGGACGATGACGGGCTTCGGGTCGCGCCGGTAGGCCAGGATCTTGTGGATCTGGTAGTCCACGACCGAGGCGACTTTCTCGCGCGGCAGTCCGGGCGCGAAGCGGCCGTGCCGCCCGAACGGGTCCACCACGACGTTGAGCGCCGCGACTCCCAGCAGCAGGGCCGCCAGGGTGAGGAACAGGCGGCGCAGGTAGGCGCCGCAGGCTGTCGCCGGTCGCTTCAGGTCCGCCTCCTCAGAACCGGTAGTAGAGGAACTCCATCACGCGCGACAACTGGACGATGGCCACCGCGCCGAGCGCGGCGACCGCCGTCGCCCACCGCGCGTCGGGGCGCCAGGGCGGCAGCCGGCGCAGCGGCGGCCGCCAGAGGATCGGCTCTCGCGCGCCGCCGTCGCCGCCGCGCGCGCCGCCGCGCGGATCCAGCGCCAGACCCGTCCACGCGAACAGCCGCGGCGTGTCGGGCAGGTGCCGGCAGACGATCCACAGCGCGACCAGCCAGGGCACTCCGCGCAGGCTGAACGTGCCGGCCTGGAGCCCTTCGAACGTGACCCACGGCGACAGGAACCCCAGCGGCCCGGCCAGGCGCGCGTCCAGCACGGCGCCCTCCAGCCCGGCCGCCCCGCGCAGCATCGCCAGCGCCCCGTCCAGGGTCTCGGCGCGGAACAGGTCGCGCGCGACGACCACCAGCGCGAAGGTCAGCAGGGAGCCGCAGGTCACCTCCCAGCGCGGCGCGGCGCGCGACGTCAGGTGCGGCCGCAGCCGGCGCCAGGCCAGGTTGCCCAGCATCAGGACGCCGTGCACGAAGCCCCACAGCGCGAAGTTCCAGCCCGCGCCGTGCCACAGCCCGCCCAGGGTCATCACCAGCAGCAGGTTCAGCCAGTGGCGCGGCTCCCCGCGGCGGTTGCCGCCCAGGGGGATGTAGAGGTAGTCGCGGAAGAAGCGCGACAGCGTCAGGTGCCAGCGCCGCCAGAAGTCGATGATGCCGGTGGCCTGGTAGGGCGCGTCGAAGTTGACCGGCAGGCGGTAGCCGAAGCACCAGGCCAGGCCCATCGCCATGTCGCAGTAGCCGGAGAAGTCGAAGTAGAGCTGGAACGTGTAGGCCAGCGCGCCGCCCCACGACTCGAAGAAGGTGATGACGGCGCCGCGGTCGGCGGCCTCGAACACCGGCGTCGCATAGGCGGCCACGCCGTCGGCCAGCACCGTCTTCTTGAACAGCCCCAGCAGGAAGAGGCTCAGGCCGGCGGCCAGCAGCTCGCGGACCGGGACCGGCGGCGCCGGCGCGCGGAACTGAGGCGTCAGTTCCGCTTGCCTGACGATCGGGCCGGCGATGAGCTGGGGGAAGAAGGCCACGAACAGGGCGTAGTGCAGCAGGTCGCGCTCGGCGGGCTCGCCGCGATGGACGTCGACCAGGTACGACAGCTGCTGGAAGGTGAAGAACGAGATGGCCAGCGGCAGCGCGACGGTGGCGAGCTGCGCGTCGAACCCGGCCAGTCCGCGCACCGTGTCCAGCAGCAGGCCCGCGTACTTGAACCAGGCCAGCGCCGTCAGGTTCAGCGCCACGCCGAGCGCCACGAGGGCGCGGCCGCCGCGCCGCCGCTCCAGCGCCCGGCCGAGCGCGTAGTTCACGCCGATCGAACCCAGGATCAGCGCCAGGTAACGCGGCTCCCACCAGCCGTAGTAGGCGAGCGAGGCCAACAGCAGCCAGGCCAGCGCGGCGCGCGCCAGCCCGCGTCCGCGCAGCCACCAGTAGACGCCCAGCGCCGCCGGCAGGAATCCGAAGATGAAGACGTGCGAGTTGAACAGCACGCGGTCACCTACTCGTGCAGGCGCACCAGGAACGGCAGCTCCTGGTCCAGGGGATCGGCCGCCCGCGCCCGCCGCAGCAGCGCCAGGCCGCCGTCGCGGTCGCCGTCCAGGATCAGGGCCAGCGCCTCGGTCACCAGGCGCTGGCTGCCGGCGGCCGTCTGCAGGCGCGCCGGGTCGCCGACGTGCGTGAACGCGCCCGCCGGCTCCACGCGCGCCGCCGCCAGCTGCCGCAGGTTGCGCACCAGGTTGGACTCGTCCAGGCAGCCGCGCGCGAAGAACTCGGTGTAGCAGCGGTCGTCGGTGTTGACCGACGCGGCGGCCGTCAAGCGCGCGATCGCAGGGGCGTCCAGCAGCAGCAGAGAGGCGAGGTGATGCGGCTCGGTGTGGAACGTCAGGTCGCGCCCGAGCGCGGCCGCGCGCGCGCTCCACTCGGCAAAGTCGATCCGCAGCGGCGCCGTCGTGCCCAGCAGAACGGCGTGGTACTGGCCCAGCCAGACGGTGCCCTCGGGGAAAGCCTCGTGGAAGGTGCGGATGATCCCCAGCAGCTCGCGCTCGCCCAGCTTGTGCAGCGGCAGGTACTGCGAGAGCATGCCGCCGGGCGCCAGGCGGTCGCGGCAGAGCCGGAACCACTCGCGCGTGTAGAGGGCGCCCGAGCCCAGGATCGGGTGGGTCGGGTCGCAGGAGATCAGGTCATAGCCCCCCGACGAGCGCTGCAGGTGGCGGCGTCCGTCCCCGGCCACCAGGCGCAGGCGCGGATCCTGGGCCACGTCGCGATTGAGCTCGCGGTACAGGTGGGCGGCGTCGCGCAACCCGGGCACCAGTTCGGCGCACTCCAGTTCGACCAGGCCCGGATGCGCCGCGATGGCCGAGGTGGTCACGCCCATGCCGAACCCGACGACCAGCGCGCGGCGCGCGTCCAGCCCGGCCAGGTACGGCAGGTGGCCCATCAGCCGCACCACCTTGTAGGCGTCGTAGGAAGAGCCGATGACGGCGCTGTTGTCGACGAACGAGTGCTTGGTCGCCGCCGGCCCGCCGCGGTCGCGCGCCACCGTGAGGGTGCCCTCGATCGCCTCGCGGTAGTGCAGCAGCTCGCGCCCGAAGCGCGTGACCGAGGGCGGGACCACCGGCACCGCGGGAGCCAGGACCGCCAGCGCGAGCAGCACCGCGGCCGCCGCCGTCGGCGCCAGTCGCGCGGGCCCGCGGCCGCCGAGCGCGCCGCGCGCCGCGAGCAGCGCGCAGGCGACCAGCAGCAACGCGGCCAGCAGCAACAGCGCGCGCACGGCGCCCAGCAGCGGCAGCAGCGCGAATGTCGCCAGCAACGGCCCGGCGACCGAGCCGGCCGTGTTGACCGCCAGGCCCAGTCCGAAGTCGCGGCCCACCGAATCGCGCCCGCGCACCAACAGGCGGCAGGCCAGCGGCAGCGCGTAGCCGGCGCAGGCCGCCGGCGGCAGCACCACCAGCAGCGCGGCGACCAGCGGCAGGACGATGACGCGCAGGAAGGGGTCGGCCAAGGCGGCTTCGAACGGGAACAGCAGCGCCTGCGGCAGGCGCGCGGCCTGGGCGGTCGCCGCGACGGTCAGCGCGGCGAACAGGCCGCCCGCGAGCGCGCGCGCCCGGGCGCGGCGGGCGGCCGCCGGCGGCCGCCGCGCCAGCCAGGCGCTGCCGGCGAACGAGCCGGCGATCGCCGTCGCCGACACCAGCGCGAACATGTAGGAGGTGTTCGTGAAGTAGACGCGGAACAGGCGGAACCACAGCGCCTGCAGAGCGAGGCTGGCCAGGCCGCAGGCGAACGCGACCAGCAGCACGTCGCGCCGCGTCGGTCCCGCTTCGCCGCGCGCGGCGGCGCCGGCGCCCGCGCCCGCGGACCGCGCGCGCGTCACAGCGGCCGCAGCATCGCCCGCAGCATCGGCGGCATCCGTCCTGACCACGCCGGCGAGCAGCGCCGCCGCAAGCAGCACGTCCAGCCCGCCGGCCAGCAGCACCGTGCCCCGCTGTCCCAGCGCTCCGAGCAGCACGAGCCCCGCCGCCAGCGCGCCGGCGGCGCTGCCCAGCGTCTCGACCGCGTAGAGGCGGCCGAGCGCCACGGTCAGCGGTTCACCGCCGCCGGTCACCAGCCGCCCCAGCACCGGGAACACGCCGCCCATCAGGAAGGTGGGCACGAGCAGCAGCGCGATCGCCAGCGCCCACTCCGCGAACGCCGGCAGCGCGCCGGACCGCGCCGCGACGGCGCCGGTCAACTCGATCCCCGCCACGCCGCCCGCGCCGATCCCCAGCAGCAGCATCGCCAGCAGCCGCTGCGGCCGCGCCTGCCGGTCGACCCGTCGCCCCCACCACCAGGCGCCGGCGCCGAGCCCGGCCATGAACGTGCTGAGCACCGCCGTCGCCGCGGCCACGGTCGCGCCCAGCCCCAGCGCCAGCTGGCGGTGCCAGCAGACCTCCAGCACGAGGAAGGAGAAGCCGGCCAGGAAGGCCACCGGCAGCAGGCGCAGGTTGCGGCGGTCGGGGCTCATGGTGCTCGCTGGCGCTGGCGTGAAGTTGCGCCGGGACGGCCGGCCGGCGGCCGCCCTGGACGGGAGCGGGCATCATAACATCGCGCGCGGCGGTCGGGAACCGCCGCCCTCTCGCGCTACGGCACGAAGGTGAACACGATCGACGCCGCCCACTGCCCGCGCGCGGCGTCGGCGGCATGGCCCAGCCGGAAGTGACGGTCGATGACCAGCCCGATGTCGCGCCCGCGCGCATCGCGCAGCCGCGCGCCGAGTCCCACGTGCGCCGAGGGATACAGCTCGCTTGCGAGCGACAGGCCGAGGCCGCCGCGCGCCCACGGCTTCCAGCCGGGCGCCGGGCGGGCCGCGCGCGCCTCCAGACTGATCGACATGATCGGCTCGAGCCGCGTGCGCTCGCCGGTGACGGTCGTCGGCGGCACGTCGGTCAGTCCGCCCAGCGCCTGGAAGCGCATCACCGGGCCGAGGCCCAGCCAGGGGCGCGGCGCGCCCAGCAGCCCCGTCCCGAGCGCCAGGCCGGTCCGGTCCCAGGGACCGCCGGTGGCGGCGCAGCCGGCCTCGACCAGGATGCGCGTCACCGGCGGCGGGGCCAGGGCGGCGAGGGAATCGGCGCGGGCCCGCGCCCGATCGGCGCGCAGCGTCCGTTCGGCCTCGCGGTCCGGCCAGACCGGGTACCAGACGCTGCCGACGGCGCCCATGCCCGCGCCGAGCAGGCCGCCCGCGGCGCCGACCACCGCGGCCCCGCCCATCGTCGACACGATGATGATGGGCACGTCCTTTCCTTCGTCGCTCCAGCTGGCGGCCCAGGCGCCCACCAGGAGCCCGAGCAGGCCGCCGATCGCCGCGCCCGAGCCGCTGCCGACCCTCGCGCCCAGGTCGGTCGCCGGCCGCCG
>CAYNPY010000004.1:2134-8626 GCA_964399195.1 uncultured Fibrobacteraceae bacterium | reverse complement strand
ACGAGGCGCGGATGTCCCTCGATCACTTCCCGAGTCAGCAGCGTGGCGCGCAGCAGGTGCCGCGGCTCGAGCGTGGGCAGCAGTTCCGCCAGCGCCAGCCGCTCGGCGTCCGTGGCAAGGGCCGGCGCCTCGTCGGCCGCAAGGCAGCCGCACGCGATCAGCGCCGTCACGAGGGCCAGAGCCCGTGTGCGTCGGGTCGTCATGGGCCGAAGGTGACGCCGGCGGCGATCGACCAGAAGCGGCTTTCGCGCGGCTCCGAGCCGATCACGCCGAAGTGGCGGCGCACGAAGAGCGTCAGATCGTGGCCGCCGGCCAGCCGCCAGCGCAGCCCCGCGCCCGCGTGCGCGCCGACATACAGGCCTTCGCCCAGGCACCACGCCAGCCCGGTGGCGCCACAGGGCCGCAGGCCCGCGCCCCGGCCCTGCGCGCGCACATCGAGGCCCAGGGCGAACAGCCGCGAGCGCTCGACCAGGAAGTCGCCCGCGTGTGGGTACTCATACTGGCCGCCTGGCGCGTAGCGGTAGAGTCCGCCCAGATCGTGGTACTCGGCGAAGGGGCCCATTTCGAAGAGGCCGCCGACGCGCCGCACGACGCCCGCGCGCACCCCCGGACCGCGCCCGTCCTGCTCGGCGCCGTCGTCGAAAGACCAGGCTCCCTCCAGGACGAAGCGCGAGCGCCCGCCGCCGCCGCCTTCCGGCGGTCGGCTCTCGCCCGCCGACTCGAACGGCCAGAGCGTGACCCAGTCGCGTCCCAGCGCGCCGATCCCGGCGCCGATGCCGCCGCCGGCCAGCGCGCCGGCAGCGGCTCCGATCGCGCCGAAGGCGACGACCGGCGTCACGTCGCTGTCGCCTTCGGTCAGCGCGGAGACCGCCGCGCCCACGAGCAGGCCCAGGCCGCCGACCACCAGCGCGCCCGATCTGGCCCCCCAACCCGCGCCCGCGCGCACCCCCGAGCGCGACTGTTCCAGGCGCGCGATGTCGTCGAGAGCCACGCCGAGCAGGATCTCCCGCGCGGGCGTCCGCCCGGACCGCCAGTCCGGCGGCGGCACCAGCAGCAGCGTGTCGCCGTAGACGCGCCAGGGATGACCGACGACCTGGTCGCGCGAAGCCCGCGTCACGCGCAGCGGCAGGTCGCCGTCGGCAAGGGCCAGCAGCTCGCGCAGGTCGCGGGGCGCGTGGGGCGTGGTCAGCGGCGCGACGTCGAATTCGCGGACGGTCGGGTCCTCCGCCCGGGCCGCCGCCGCCCCGCCCGCCCCGACGAGCAGGAGGACGGCCAGCGCGGCCGCTGCGCGGGGGCGCCGCCGGCCGCCGTGGCGATGTCTCGAGCCGTCTTCCATGTTTCGCCGATCCCGGAAGGTCCGAACACCGCCCGCATCCCGCCTCATCATACGGCACGCGCGCCGTCCTGTCTGCCGCGTTGCCGACCGCTCGGCGGGCGGCCGGTCGTCTCCGGACCTATCATGGCCGCGGGCCCTGCAGCAGGGCGGGGTCGGTCCCCCGCCTTACCGCGCCGCCGGACCCGGAAGGCCGCCCCTGATGCATACCGCCGCCGCCCTGCTGGACCTGCACGAACGCGTCCACCGCAATGTGAGGGGACTGCTTTCGCACTGCGCGCGGCTCGATGCGTCCGAGCTGAACCGCGAGCTGCCCGGCTTCGGCTACCCGACCGTGCGCCTGCAGCTGCACCACATGATCGGCGCCGAGGAGTACTGGGTCGGCGTGCTGGTGGGCGTCGTCGACCCCGACGACGACGACGGCGCGTTCCCCGACGTCGCGGCCCTCGAGGTCTGGCGGGGCCGCGTCTCGGCAGCGACCGAGGCCTACCTGCGCGGCGCCACGACCGAGGCGCTGAACGCCGTCCGCCCGCACGCCACCTGGGGCGGCCGCACGCGCGTCTTCGCGCCGGCGCACGCCATCCTGCGCACGCAGACGCACCACTACCAGCACCAGGGCCAGGTGCTGGCGATGTGCCGCCTGCTGGGCAAGCCGGGCGGCGGGCTCGATTTCCCCCTGGATTGACCCGGCGCCCGCGAGCGGAAGCAGGCGCGGTCCGCGGTCTCAGGCGTCCGCCCGTTCGCGGCGGTGCAGGTGCCGCCACAGCGCAGCCGACGAGACGGCCGAAGCCACGAAGAGCGCGAACGCCAGCCAGAACACCGCGCGCAGTCCCCACAGCTCATACACCGCATACCCGGCCAGCGGCCCGATCGTGCCGCGGATGCCGACCATCGCCACATGGATTCCCTGATAGTAGCCGCCCTGGCCCGGCGGCGCGAAGGCCATGCTGCCGACGTTCCAGGTGATGTTCACGCCGGCCATGCCGATGGTGTAGATCGCGAAGGCCAGGTAGACCAGCGGCAGCGCCGCGCCGCTCGCCACGCCGGCCGCGTCCAGCGCCACCGGGTAGAAGGCCAGCACCAGGAATGCCGCCGCGCACAGCCGCACCGGGTGGTAGCGGTCCATGACGCGGCCCATCAGCGGGGCCAGCAGGGCGACGCCGCTCTGGCCCACCAGCACGCGCGCGGTGGAGATCTCGTTGTAGCTGAGCGCCAGCTGATCGGCGAGGAAGACGGGCACGACCGGGCTGAGGCACATGAACGCCGCGCCGTAGGTCATGAAGTTGGCCTCGAACCAGTTGAAGGCGCGGTCCTCGCGGTAGATGCGCATGGCGTCGGCGAACGGGCGCGCCAGCCCGCGCCAGATGCGGCCGGGCAGGAACGGTCCCACGGCGCGCGCGGGCAGCGGGAACGGGCTGCGCAGGCGGAACGGCGTCGGGTCCGGCGGCGTGCCGGCGGGCACCGGCGCCCGCGACAGCAGGTACAGGTAGAGGAAGCCGCACACGCCGAGGGTCGCGTAGACCACCCGGAACAGCGCCGGGTCGTGGTCCAGCACGCGCCCGAGGCCCAGCGAGGCCAGCACCGCGACGCCGTTCTGGATGCCGGTGGCCCAGCCGAAGTAGCGCCCGCGCAGCGTGGGGCGGAAGTTCTGCTCGAAGATGCTGTTCTGGGCGGGGTAGACCATCGCCGCGAAGGTGTAGACCACCGCCAGCAGCAGCGACATCTGCACGGCGTCCTGCACCAGCAGCGTCAGCACCATCACCAGGCGGCCCATGACCCCGGCCCACACCAGGTATCGCCGCCGTTGGCCGCGCGTGGCCAGCAGGTGCCCCCAGTAGAGCGCCAGGAACATCCCGAGATTGTCGAGGATGGCCGACAAGGTGATGAGCCCCGTCGAGGCCCCGAGGCTCTTGGCCAGCACGTAGGGGATCAGCAGGTAGCCGGACCACCACAGCCCCTGCAGCACGGCGCCCGGCAGGAACAGCCGGAGCGTGGCGCGCTCGAGCGGCGTGGGCTCCGGGCGGCGCGACCCGGAGCCGGAGGGCGTCGCGCCGTCCGTCGTCACGGCGTCGCGGCCGCGGCGAGCGGCGCGGTCGGCGCCTCGGTCGCGGTCAGCGGCGGCGACAGGAGCAGATCCTGCAGCTCCGGCGCCAGCAGGCCGAGGATCGCCACCGGCAGCGAGCTGGTGAACCCGTAGCGGTCGGCCTGCTCGCCGGGCACGTAGGCGGTGAGCGCGCCGTAGAAGCGGTCCCCGATCAGGAAGGCGAACGTCGAGGTCCGGTTGATGGCCTTCGAGCTGATCTCGTTGCCGCGGGAATCGTACGTCGTCGAACGGTTGTCGCCGGTGCCCGTCTTGCCGCCGACGGGGATCGGCGTGCCGTCGGGCGCCCGGTAGGCGCCTTTCAGGCGGACGGCCGTGCCGCCCTCGACGATGCCCACCAGCTCCGGGCGCACGGCCTCGGCGATCTCGCGCCGCAGCACCCGCTCGGCGGCGGCCGGCTGCTGTCGCAGCCGCGTCTCGAACGGCGTGCCGGCGCCGAAGGTCATGCTCCGGATGCGCAGCGACGGGTAGCGCACGCCGCCGTTGACGATGATGCCCACCAGCTCGGCCAGGGCGGCCGGCCGGTCGGCGCTGCTGCCGATGGAGGTGGCGTAGGACGGCACCAGCGATTCGAAGGGGTATCCCAGCCGCTTCCAGCGCGCGTGGATGGAGGTGAAGGCGTCGACCTCCATCAGCGTCTGGATGCGCCAGTCCTGGCGCTGCTTGTGGCGCACCTTGAACAGCCAGGAGTAGGCGTCCTGCCGCGCCTGGGCACCGGCCTTCACCACCTCCGCGTAGGGGGCGCCCGGATTTTCTCGCAGGTAGGCGAGGAGCCACAGTTCGAGCGGGTGCGTGCGGCAGATGTAGGCGCGGTCGTCGAGCGAGAAGGCGTCGACCGAATAGCGGTCGTAGAGGTCGCGCAGCGCGCCGTCCGACAGCTTCGAGCCGGGCAGGTGCGCGCGCATCCAGTCGCGGAACTCGTCGAAGCCGGCGCCGGGGACCACCGAGCGGTGGACCACGGCCAGCTTGGTGGGCGAGCGCGACATGTTGTCGAGCAGGACCTCGACCTGCTCGTCCGACGGCAGGTCCTTGTACTTCTTGTAGAACTTGCCCAGGAAGACCTGGCCCTCGCGGTCGGCGAAGCGCTGCAGGTACTCCACGCGGCGCGGGTCGTCCTTGTCCTGCAGCATCTCGGACAGCGACTCGTGCCGCGCCAGCTCGTAGCGCACCAGGTCGCGCATCATGCGGATGAAGACCAGGTTGATGGAGCGGCGCAGGCCCTCGCGCACCGTGACGATGCTGCCGTCGTCCTTGGGGTCGAAGTTGGAGAAGCGGTGCGCGCCGCCGCCGGTGAAGAAGGTCTCGTCCGGGTTGCAGGAATAGGCGCGATTCAGGGCGGCGTCCAGCACGGCAGCCAGCGCGGTGTCGCCACCGGCGCTGAAGTAGTCCACGGCCCAGCGGGTCAGCCGGTCGGATGGAGCCACGGTCACCGCGCGCAGCGAGTCCGGCCCCATGATCGAGAGGCGCGCCTGCAGCTCGGCGATGCACTCCAGGTAGGTGACCAGCGTCCGCAGCTTGGCGGTCGAGCCCAGCTCCAGCTTGACGCCCTCGTTGATGTTCAGCGGCTGGTTGTAGTTGTCGACCTGAACCCGCAGCACGTCCGCGTCGCCCACGTGCTCATAGAGCGTGAAGCTGTAGATGACCTGCCGCGGATCGCCGCGCTCCAGCAGCCGGAAGCCGCGCAGCCCGTTCGCGTCCAGGAACGACGTGTCGCCCATCTTCGACAGCACGCGCGTGACGCCCTCCTGGGCGTCGCGGTCCAGCGTCGTGTGCACGATGAGGTCCAGACGGTCCAGGTCGTACAGCTGGGGGACGTCCAGGAGGTTCAGCAGCCGCGGCCGCACCGCGTTGGACGCCTTCAATTCGATGTAGTCGGTGCGCCGCTTGCCCGGGTCCGTCGGCTTGATCACGAGCTTCTGCGCCAGCGCCGCCTTGAGCAGGTCCTCCGCGATGACGCCTTCGCGACCCAGCACGTTGAGGAACTCGTTCGTGCGCTCCTCGAGCGCGTCGCGCTTGGGGTCCAGATAGTAGCCGGGCCGCCGCTGCGCCAGCAGCAGGCTCAGCATCTGCTTGTAGGCCAGGGCGCGGGCCTTCAGGTCCGGCTTGTCGTCCGGCCCCGGCGCCAGCAGGCGGTTGACCTTCTCGAAGTCGGCGCCGAACCAGGCCTCGACGCCGTCGCCGACGCCGATGACCTCGCCGTGCCCGGGCACCGCGCCCAGCGGCAGCGAGTTGATGTACTCGGTGACGATGCGCTGGCGGGCCGCCATCGTCTCCTCGCCGTGCAGGTAGGCGCGCAGCGAGGCGCTGGCCACCTGCCGGAACTTCTCGCCCACTGACGAGGTGCGTCCCTCGGGCGAGTGTCGATACTTCTCCATCTGGGTGGCCAGCGTGCTGCCGCCGGACACGCGCTGCTCGGGGTCCAGCTGCTGGATGCCCAGCTGAAGCACCGAACGCGCCAGGCGATCCCACTCGATGGCCGGGTTGCGGTAGGGGTACTTGGGGTCCAGCAGCTCGCGGTTCTCGATGAACAACAGCGACTGCACGACCAGGTCGGGCACGGCGGCGAATCCGGCGTAGGTGCGGGTGGGGCGCCGCGCGTCGTACATGGGCTCGTCGCCGTCCGCCATCAGCACCAGGCCGGCGCGCGTCTTCTCCCAGTAGGTGGTGAACAGGCCCTTGTCGGTCAGCTCCTGCATGCGCTCGGACCAGCGCGCCTGCGACTCGATCACGTAGCCGCGCGCGACGGCGCGGTCGGCGAACTCCCGGATGCGGGTGTAGCCGTGCCGGATGTCGAAGGGGCCGTCCTTGGGAAAGCGGATCGCGTCGCTGGCGCCGGCCTGGACCTCCCAGGTCATGTCGGCGGCCAGTCGGCTGATGTGGCGCGCCTGTTCGCGGGAGGTCTTCATCTCCCGCGCGACGAACACGATCGAGGCGGCGACGAGCAGCAGCAGGACGCCGATGACCAGGCGTCCGATCAGGCCCGGCCTCCAGTCGAGGCGGGCGCGGGGCAGATTGACCACGGAGCTCCTCTCCCGATCGTTCCTGATGCGATCCCAAA